>CBDUIJ010000013.1:0-36208 GCA_965367215.1 uncultured Granulosicoccus sp. | reverse complement strand
TTCCTGCCCACACCAATCAATCTAAAGCACGCAACTTAGCTCAAAGTTAGCAAGGCACTTGTTGGGTTCACTTTCCAAGGCAGTGCGATCGAGTCTGCCACGTTTGGAATAGTCAAATGCCTGCGAACCACTGCCTGCCGTCGGAGCGAATCAGCAAGAACCTTTACTATCCAGCGACCAGCACGGTCTTGGCATTCATGAACGCCAGCATGCCATCGGCTGACAACTCTCGGCCGTATCCGGAATCCTTGACACCGCCGAACGGTCGGGCAGGATCGGAAGAGACCATGGCATTGACGAAGGTCGAACCGGCCTGCAAGCGATTGATGGCCTGCTCGATTTCCTGCTGATCGTTTGTCCAGATACAAGACCCCAGACCGAATCGCGAGTCATTGGCAATATCGATGGCATCATCGAAGGAATCTGCCTTGAACAACAGCGCAACCGGACCAAACAGCTCTTCCGTGGCTGCCGGTGAGTCGGCTGGAATATCAGCCAGGATTCCGGGCTGGTAGAAATTACCGTTGCCATCGATAGGTCTGGCACCCGTCAGCCGGCTAGCACCTGCAGCCACTGAATCTTCAACCTGCTGATGCAACTCATCCCGAATCTGCGCCAGGGCCAACGGCCCGATGTCGGTGTTCTCATCCATGGGATCGCCAACCACGAGATTCTCGAAACCGGCAACAAAACCGTCCCTGAATTCCTCGTACACATCGGCATGCACGATAAAGCGTTTGGCCGCAATGCAGGACTGCCCATTGTTGATGGTGCGAGCCTTTACCGCGGTCTCTACCGCCTTGGCAATATCCGCCGATGGCATGACGATGAACGGATCCGACCCACCCAGTTCCAGCACGGTCGGCTTGATCTGCTTGCCACAGGTGCTTGCCACGGCCGCACCGGCACCTTCAGAGCCTGTCACCGTAGCCGCCCTGACCCGATCATCCTCCAGAATACTCTCTACCTGTGAGGAACTGACCAGCAGAGTCTGGAACGAGCCTTCCGGAAAACCCGCACGAGTAAAGATATCTTCGATGGCCAATGCACACTGAGGAACATTGGAGGCATGCTTGAGCAACCCGGTATTGCCGGCCATCAGGGCCGGAGCTGCAAAACGAAAGACCTGCCAGAAGGGAAAATTCCACGGCATGACCGCCAGCACCGGACCAATCGGCAGGTAACGGACATAACTGTTCTCATCATCTTCCTCAAGCTTGCGATCAGCCAGAATGTTTTTCGTTTCCCGGGCGTAGTAGTCGCAGGCCGACGCACATTTCTCCACCTCGGCAATCGCACTGACATGGGTCTTGCCCATCTCGAGGGTCATCAGTCGGCCCAACTTGTCCTTGTCCTGACGCAGCAACTCTGCCGCCTTGCGCATCATTGCTGCACGCTCGTCGAGGCTCAGTGAATGCCCCTGCTGAAAGGCCTGATGCGCTTTCTCCAGCGCTGCATCGATAGCGGCTGCGTCCAGCAGTTCAAATTGCCTTTCTGTTTTTCCCGTTGCCGGATTCACGGATTGCATGCCGGACATCACCTTGCTCCTGTTTCTGAATGAACGTTCATCAACGCCTACTCTAGTGGAGGGTTCAGCAGCTGATTTCAAACACAGGTGATTTTGTAAGGAATACCGGATCGAGCATCTTGTGAAGATCACTCGATGAACGTCTGTTTTTGTCGGGGTAAAAAAGCCCGGCACATCTGAAGCTCTAGCGCCAGGCTCGATTCAGACGAATAGCAACCTTATTGCTCGACCAACAGGTACCTGGCTGCCAGCTGCACGTTTTCCACGGTCAGGGGCTTGCTGAGGTAGTCCCGCACCATGGGATACTGACTGGCCCTTTCACGGTCAGCCGGATCGAGCGAGGTGGTCAACATGACGACGATGCAGTCGGCGAATTCCTCACCAAACTCTGCAATGGCCTCATCCAGAAATTCGAAACCATTCATTCTCGGCATGTGGATGTCCAGAAATACAATATCCGGCTTCACACGATCTGCCGTACGAAACCAGGCAAGCGCCTGTTCGGCAAGCTGGAAATCCAGGACGTTCTCGACGATCCCCGAACGCTTCAGAACACGCTTGTAGATCATCTGATCTATCGGTTCATCATCGATGGTGATGACGGTCTTTATCGTCGGCAACTGCGTCATGCCGCTATCCCCGCAAATTCCATCGAAAAGGCCGTTCCGCTGCTACCGTCAGATGTCACTTCGATGGCAAAGTGATGGTTTTCAGCAACGCGCTGGCACAGAGAAAGGCCGATACCGGTACCGGCATACTTGTCCCGCAGATTGAGTCGGTTGAACAGGCCGAACACCTTCTTCTGGTCTTCCGGGCGAATACCGATACCATTGTCCTGAACCGTGATCCGGTGGCCCCGACCGACCGGCGTGGCGCTGACAGACACCTTGTGCTCCCGGTCACTGTGACGAAACTTCAGGGCATTGGCGATCAGGTTCTGAAACAGCATGCGCAGCTGCATCGAATCGCCGTAGACCGTCGGCAACTCATCAAAATCCACCGCCGCACCCGCACTGCGTATGTCCGCGCTCAGGTCGGCCACGATGCCACTGACCAGCGTGTGCAGGTCAACAGGGTCGACCTTCGTGGCGACATCCACGGTACGCGAATAGGTCAGCACATCTTCCACCTGAACCCCCATACGCTGTACCGTTTCCATGCCCTTTTCGATGAACATCCGGGCATCGCTGCTCATGGCCTCACCTTCGAAAAGCAGCTCACCAAAGATCATTTTCAGCGTGTTGGCGGGTGATTGCAGGTCGTGCGAGATCGCATAGGTGAATTCCCGCTGTTCACGCCGCAATCGCTCACTGCTCAGTTTGGCCGTCTTCAGACGGATCAGATCCGAGACACAGCCGGCGATTTTCTGTGCTCTGGCTATTTCCGAGTCTGTCCAGCGACGTACTTCGGGCTGCATCATGCACAGCCCGCCAATGATCTTGCCACCGGGTGCCTCTATCGGGATACCCAGATAAGCCAGAGGCTGCCCCTCGGACAGAGCCGGTGTGCCGACCAGCAAGGGATGCAGGCGGGCATCCGGAACCACCACCGGTGCACCTGTCAGAGGTACATGCTGACAGTAGGTCAACTCCATGGGTAGTTCACGACTGGACGCCAGCTCATCCGGGTGCCCGTGCTGACTCTTGTAGAAGATACGGCTCTTTCTGAAATCTGCAATCGATATATGCGCGACCGGAACATCGAGCAACTCGGAAGCCAGACTGGTCAGATTATCGAACTCCTGTTCGGCAGGCGCATCGACCAGGCCCAGCTCTTCCAGCGTAAAATGCATACTCGGTTCTCGGTTCTGGCAATAGGCAGCTCGTGACTATTGATCGGTAGTGGTGACCTGCATGTAACGGCCAACCCACACCCCACCTTGAACGCAGGAAAAAGCGCACCCGCCACGCAAACACGCAGCGGGCAGCGGTACTAACCGATGGAAAAGCGGCTCTTCATCAGGCGATCGAACCACTTCAGCAGCACACCATCGATCGTGCTCTGCACCCCGATGGAAAATCGCTCCATCAGGCTCTTTTTCGCCTTGAAGCAGATCATCAGTACATCGCGCTCTTCGCAGGCATCGATCAGATACTGATCACTGGTGGACAGCTTGTCAGCCAGATGCAGGTCCAGGGTGTCCTGTCCGGACCAGATTTCACCGGTTGCCACCTGCTCGATGTCGAGTTGTGGTCGTCGTTTGCCCACATAGTCCTTGAACTGACCGTGAATGCGCTCGATATCCTCGATGAATTTCTGTCGCCCTTCATCGGTGTTTTCACCGAACAGCGTCAGCGTTCGCTTGTACTTGCCGGCAGTCAGCATCTCGAAATCGATATTGTGTTCCTTGAGCAGGCGATGAAAGTTGGGAATCTGCGCAACCACACCGATGGAACCCAGAACCGCGAAAGGTGCGGCAACCAGCTTGTCGGCCACACAGGCCATCATGTAACCGCCGCTGGCAGCAACCTTGTCCACACAAACCGTCAGGGGCACCTTCTTGTCGCGGATGCGATCCAGCTGCGATGCAGCCAGGCCGTAGGATGTCACCATGCCACCGCCACTTTCCAGACGTACCAGCACCTCGTCGTCAACGGTGGCCGTGGTCAGCACGGCCGTGATCTCGCGACGCAGCTTCTCGACCTCACTGGCACGAATATCACCGTCGAAATCCAGTACATACAAACGCGAGCGGCTCTTCTCGACCAGGATGGTTTCACCCTCACCACGTTGCTTGCTGGCTTTCTTTGCCGCCTTCTTGGCAGCCTTCTTCTCGGCCTTGTCCGCCGCCTTCTTCTCTTTCTCGGCAAGCTTGCGTTCGAAGGGTTCCATCAGGGAAAAAGACAGGGCCTCCTGCATGTCCTCCAGACGCTCATTGTATTTTCTGATTTCGATATGACCTTCGGCGCCTCCATCATCCATATCGCGGCTGCGCATGGCGGCGGCCACGATTGCCATGATGATGGCCACCACGGCAATCACGAAGGTCAGCGCCTTCAGAAAGAACAAACCGTACTCATAGAAAAACTCAGCCACACTAATCCCCTGCCTTGTATTGTTTGATGAACGCATGCGGTCGCACAGCGGCAATCACCCCGACGGTGATCACCACGTCTGCGAACGCGCGTCAGAACTATAGTTTATGGATGAACCAGCACTGATGAATGCGCGGGTTACGTTGAAAGTCCCGATCAATCGACCAGCTGTTGCGCTCCTCTACCCGGATACCCCTTGAGTCATCCTCGGTCAGTACCGGGTCGAGTTTGAAGCGGCGATAGTTGTTCGAGAAAATCAGGGTGCCGCCCGGTGCCAGCACCTTCAGACAGGCATCAATGGCACTGACATGATCGCGCTGCACATTCCAGTCGTCCTCGACCGCATTGGAATTGGAAAAAGTCGGTGGATCCAGCAGGATGAGATCGAACAGAGCCTCGTCACGAATGCCTACTGAGGCATGCTCCAGCCAGCTGATCACATCCTGGCGCACCACTTCGTGCAATTGCTGAGCCGCACCGTTGCGATCCAGGTTGCGCATGGCCCACTGGCAATAGCGATTCGAGGTATCCACCGAGACACTGCTGGACGCACCGCCCATGACCGAGGCGACGGTTGCCGTGGCCGTGTAGGCGAACAGGTTCAGGAAGCGCTTGCCCTGACTGTTCTTCCAGATGTAGCGCCGCACAGGCCGATGATCCAGAAACAGACCGGTGTCCAGATAATCGGTGAAATTGACTTCCAGCTGCGCACCGAACTCCTCCACCAGAGACACGCTGGACGAGGCTGCCTGTATCCTTTCGTACTGCTGAGTACCGGTCTTCACTTCCCGCACTTTCAGGTGCACGCAGCCGGGTTCGACGTTCAGGGTCTCAGGCAGCACGGCCATCAGAGCCTCGAGCCGAGCCTCGGCCATCGCCATATTGACTGTTGAAGGCGCCTGATACTCCTGCACCACACAATGCAAACGGTCGGATTCGAACAGGTCGATGGCAACAGCAAACTCCGGCAAGTCCGAGTCATAGACCCGGTAAGCCTTGATGCCCGCCTGCTTCTTCCAGCCCTTTAGCGCCCGCAGGTTCTTCTTCAGACGATTGGCAAAGGGCGTGGCATCCACCTCGAGCGCTTCGCGTGGACCCCGGTAGAGCGATGCCTGCGGGTGCGCCGCCGACTCACTGCCAGTCTGCGCACTGCGTGTCGCTTCGGCGGCGGCCCAGACCGATTCGGCACTGTTGCCCGATTCCCCGGCCTCGCCGACCGTTGCCTGCACGCCCTCCCCGTCGGCGCTTGTTCGTGCTGCCGGCAAGCGAGCCTTGCCGGCCCTGGGGATCTCCCCGATCAGCAGGACACAATCGATTCCGCCATTCATGGCCTTCAGCTCTTTCGACAGAGGCAGGCGCGCGCGCGCATAGGGCGCCGCTTCGGCAGTGAACAGAGCGCACTGCCAGCCCGCGTATTCGCGACTCAGGCTGGAACCCAGATCGGCATAGAAGCGCGCATCGCCTGCCAGACGCTCGCCATAGGGTGGATTACTGATCAGCAGGCCTTCATCCAGATCGTCCAGCACCTCGGGCCGCCGTTCGGAGATACCCGACACACTCAGGCTGACCATGTCCGCCAATCCGGCGTGCTGCAGATTCTGACGACAGTTGTCGATGGCGCGGGCATCGTGATCACTACCGGAAATCACCACGGGTGAAGGACGCACCGCCTGCTTCGCCTCGCTCAGGATCTCCTGCCAGAGCGCATCATCGTGGCCCTTCCAGCCCAGAAAGCCGAAATAATCGCGCAGCAGTCCGGGTGCCTGGTGACAGGCAATCATGGCAGCCTCGATCAACAGGGTGCCCGAGCCACACATAGGATCAGCCAGTGGCATTTCCCGTTCGACCGCCGCCGGCCAGCCAGCTGCCAGCAACAGAGCCGCTGCCAGGTTTTCCTTCAGCGGTGCCAGTCCGCCAGCATCACGATAACCACGTCGATGCAGGCTACTGCCGGACAGATCGATGGCGATACGCGCCTTGTCACGAAACAGATAGACGTTGATGCGCAGATCGGGCGTTTCGCGATCGACATCGGGGCGTCGACCGGTTGCATCACGGAACTGATCGACAACGGCATCCTTGACCTTCAAGGCACCATATTGCGAATGCGTAATGGCTGATTTGGCGGTGAAGAAATCCACGGCCAGGGAACCGTCCACATCGACATGCAGACTCCAGTCGATTTCCTGAACCAGTTCATAGAGCGCTTCGGGCGTGGCTGCCGCTCCCTGATGAATCGGAATCAGGACGCGATTGGCGACTCGGCTCCACAGGCAGGCCTTGTAACCCGCGGCAAGTCCGCCACTGAAACGCACCCCGGCTCCCGCGCTCTGGACATGTTCCATCCCGAGTTCACGCAGTTCGTCTGCCAGCAGGTGTTCCAGCCCGGTGCCACAAGTGGCATAGAGCTCGGCATGGCGCAAGGACGCCGTCAGATCGGATGAAGAGAAGGAATTCGGCAAGACGATGGAACCCGGTTGAAGACAGAAAGATTCATTCGGCACACTGGACAGCCGATGGCGTGGACAAGCCGGCAAAACTGCATGATGATGCGAATTTGGCAGGACACGTCCGGAAAGGCTGGACAGATGTACTTCGATACAATAGACATTGTATACGGGGAAACCAATGCCGCGATGATCCCGGCGGCTAATGAAACGCCATGAAATTGACAAGTTACGGTGCAGCCGAGGAAGTGACCGGTTCCTGCCACCTCATCGAGGTCGGTGACTCACGCGTCTTGTTCGACTGTGGGCTGATCCAGGGCAACCGCAAGGACGAATTGCGTAATCATGACCCTTTCCCCTTCGACCCTTCGACACTGGATGCGGTTGTCCTCAGCCATGCCCATATCGATCACTGTGGTCGACTGCCCATGCTGATCGATCAGGGCTACAAGGGACGCATTCACAGCCATGCTGCCAGTTGCGACCTCGTACAGATCCTGCTCAAGGACTCGGCCAACCTCAACGCCAGGGATGTGGAGTATCGCAACCGCAAGCGCAAACGCGCCGGCAAACCCTTGCTGGAGCCCTTGTATGACCAGAAGGATGTCGAGGACACGCTGGACAGACTGGTGCCGACGCCCTATGAGACACCAGTCAGAGTGGCACCGGGGGTCAGCATTCGCCTGTTCGACGCCGGCCACATTCTGGGCTCGGCCATCGTTGAAATTACCCTGGTGGAAGGTGACGAGACCCGCGTCGTGGTGTTCAGCGGCGACCTGGGGCACCGTGGCTCCCCCATCCTGAAGGACTTCACCTGTCTGGAAAAGGCAGACCTGGTGCTGATGGAAAGCACCTATGGCAATCGGCTGCACCGGGACTGGTCGGAAACACTGCTGGAAGTGCAGGAGATCGCCAGCGCGCTGAGCAGTGCCCGCGGCAACATCCTGATTCCGGCCTTCTCCGTCGGCCGCAGCCAGATGATCCTGTACACCATGGCGCGCTATTTCGAGGAATGGGGACTCGATCGCTGGAAGATCTTTCTGGACAGCCCGATGGCCATCCGCGCCAGTGATGTCTATCTGCGCCATGTCGGCCTCTATGATGAGGAAGCCGCCGCTTTCTACAAGAAGAACGGCCCCCTTCTCTCCATGCCCAATCTGACCTTTTCCCAGTCTGCGGATGAGTCCAGAGCCATCAACAAGATGGAATCAGGTGCCATCGTGATTGCCGGCAGCGGCATGTGTACCGGTGGTCGCATCATCCATCACCTGAAGCACAACCTGTGGCGCCCCGATGCGCACGTCATCATCGCCGGTTATCAAGCCCCGGGGACCCTTGGCCGCCAATTAGTCGATGGCAAGCCCACGGTCAAGGTCTGGGGCGAGAAGATTGCCGTACGCGCCACCATCCACACCATCGGCGGGCTCTCGGCACATGCCGACCAGCAAGGTATGATGGATTGGTATGCCAGCTTTCGTGATCGGCCTCCGGTTTTGCTGGTACATGGAGAAACTCGCGCCATGCAGGCCCTGGCGGCTCGTCTGAATGAGGAGCTGGGTGCCCGAGCGATCCCCGCAACGCGCGGCAAGTCGACAGATTTGCTGGCTTTGGATAAATTTGGTCAATGATTGGCCGTTCTGTTACGGTTTCTGCCAGTCAAAAACGCTTCAATTCCCTGCACGCTAACTGAAAACACGGGCCAGAGGCCCACCCACCGATCAGCAGTGAGATCCGCACAAGATGAGTACAGAAGAAAGAGAGTCGATGGAATTCGATGTCGTGGTTGTTGGCGCCGGCCCCGGTGGGCTTGCCCCTGCCTGTCGACTGATGCAGATTGCTCAGGAAAACGAGCAGGAAATCAGCGTCGTGGTGCTCGAAAAGGGCTCTGAGGTCGGCGCTCACATACTCTCGGGCGCCGTCATCGAACCCCGAGCACTGAACGAGCTGTTCCCGGGCTGGAAGGAGAACGATGCGCCGCTGAAAACCGCCGTGACGCGCGACGACATTCTCTTCTTTACCAGCGCAAACGGCTCGATGAAGATGCCGCATTTCCTCTCGCCCAAGACCATGCACAACGATGGCAACTATGTGGCCAGCCTGGGTAATCTGACGCGTTGGATGGCTGAACAGGCAGAAGCGCTGGGCGTCGAGATCTTCCCCGGATTTGCCGCGGCCGAGATCCTCTACCACGAGGACGGTCGCATCAAGGGCGTCGCCACCGGTGACATGGGTCTCGACGTTGACGGCAATCCGAAGGACAGTTTCGAACGCGGCATGGAACTGCATGCCAAATACACGGTATTCGCCGAAGGCTGCCGCGGTCATCTGGGCAAGCAGCTCATCAATCAGTTCAAGCTCGATGAAGGCCGCTCACCCCAGCACTACGGTATTGGCCTGAAGGAACTGTGGCAGGTCGACCCGGCCAGGCACAACCCGGGAGTCGTGGTACACGGCGCTGGCTGGCCATTGTCCGAAACCGGCACGACCGGAGGCGGCTTTCTGTATCACCTGGAAGACAATCAGGTGGTCGTTGGTCTGATCATCGACCTGAACTACTCGAACCCGCATCTGAGTACCTTCGACGAATTCCAGCGTTTCAAGAATCACCCGGTCGTTCGTGACGTACTCGAAGGCGGCGAACGCATTTCCTATGGCGCTCGCGCCATCGCCAAGGGCGGCCTGAACTCTCTGCCGCGCATGAGCATGCCCGGTGCACTGATGATCGGTTGCGATGCCGGCACCCTCAACTTTGCCAAGATCAAGGGCACGCATACCGCCATGAAATCCGGCATGGTGGCCGCTGAAACCATCGCCGCCGCACTGGCCAATGGCGATGAAGGACGCGAACTGAGTGAATACGATGATGCCTTTCTGGCCAGCTGGGCCGGTGAAGAGCTGAAGACCTCACGCAACTGGGGGCCAGCCATGCACAAGTTCGGCATGTATCTGGGCGGCGCCTACAACTTCATCGACCAGAATTTCTTCGGCGGCAAACTGCCCTTCAACTTCCGCGATGAAGTGCCGGACCATGCCTGCATGAAAACAGCCGACAGCTGCAACGCCCCGGACTATCCGAAGCCCGATGGCAAGCTCACGTTCGACAAACCCTCATCGGTATTCATGTCGAACACCAATCATGAAGAGAACCAGCCGGTGCACCTGAAGCTGAGTGATCCGAGCATTCCGATTCAGGTCAATCTGCCCAGATACGCCGAACCTGCTCAGCGCTATTGTCCGGTGGGTGTCTACGAAGTGGTGGTCAAGGACGATGAACCGACTTTCGTGATCAATTCGCAGAACTGCATACACTGCAAGACCTGCGACATCAAGGATCCAAGCCAGAACATCACCTGGGTGGTACCTGAGGGTGGCGGCGGTCCCAACTACCCCAATATGTAAGTCACAGGAAAGATATGTGCGGGCAGATCGTTACTGCCCGCACTGTCATGCCACTGTGCCGTGGCAGATCAATCTTCGGCAGGTGGTGCAGCCTTGGGCTTGGGTACACGAGGTGCACGCTTGGGCTTGACCGGTGCTTCTGCCGTTGCGCCGGCATCGCCGTCACTGGCAGCCTTGGCACTCTTGCGCGGTGCACGCTTGGCAGCCGCTCTGGGCTTTTTCACCGCCTCGCTACTCTCGGCTGCTGCCTCTGCAGGCTTGGCCCCGGCTTCGGCACTGGCTCGCGGCTTGCGCGGCGCAGCGGCTCTGGCCTTCGGCTTTGCCGCTGGCGGCTCGGCTGCATCAGGTGCCGCAGCTGGAGCCGTGTTCTCGGCCGCTGCCGCTCTGGGCTTGCGCGGCGCACGCGGCTTTCTGACCGGTGCAGATTCTGACTTTTCAGCAGCAGGTGACGCTGCAACAGACGGTGCGGATGCTGTATTGGATACGGGGGCAGCCGCTGCCGACTCGGTAGCTACCGGACGTGAACTCTGTGGCCGAGGCTGATCCAGTGCCAGATTCTGCTGTGAATCGCCATTGAGCTGGGCAGATGGTTTACCGGATGCATTCTCAGGTGCGGACGCAGTCGCGGTCGCAGCTGCGCCATTGTGCTCGGCCGGCCCGGTCGACTGCTCACGCGCCGCAGGCGTACGGTTCTGATTACGTCCCTGGTTCCGATTCTTGTTGCGGTTCTGGTTGCGACCCCCACGGCTGTTCTGAGCGCCGTTCTGGCCATTACCCTGAGCGTTGTTCGGATTACTGCCTTGTGCCTCATCGGTTTGCGCACGATTGGCATTGCGAGCCTGGTTGTTGCGTGGCTGCTGACGTGCCTGAGGGTTGCGTCCCTGTGCCTGCGCTCGAGGCTGCCCCTGACCCGGCTGGCGGCGCTTCTGATTGCCCCGTGCCTGCTTGTTACGGTTACCCTGGCTCCGCGCATTGCTGCCATAAACCAGACTACCCACCTGAAAGGGGTCTTCCATACCGATCAGATTGCTGTCTGATGGAAAGCGATTATTGACATTGAATCGATCGCGGTTACCGAAGTTGTCGTCTTCGTATTCGATTTCGGTGGCAGGCTCGGGCAATGCACGATTGCCGATATTGTCCATCTCCTCGGTCAGTTCACGAGGGGGTTTCAGCGCCCGATTGCCCTTTTCGATACGGTTACCGATATCGTCGTTGTCGCCTGGCCGACTGCGCTTGCCGGAGCGTCCGCTACGTTTCTTGCGGTTACGATTCGGGTTGTTACCGTCTGCTCGCGCATTGTTGTTACGCGAACGCGCTCCCCGGTTGGGTCTGGATGGACCGCCGTTCTCACGGGAGGAGGCTGATTGACTGTCCGTTGACGCCCCGCCGGAATTCGACGGTGCCGATGGCAACTCGCTGTTGGTCATGTTTGTACTATCACCTTGGTTTTACTACTTATTTTTCCGTGACTTGCGGCAATCAGCCTGCTCTGGCCACTGTATCGACGACATGGCTGTTTCAAGACAGATGAGTGAGGCAAAGACTGCAGTCAGGCACGCAAATGCCAGCCCCTTCAAGGGCCCGTGCGGACAGGGCATGTTACCTGCCAGGCAAAGGTAAATCTCTCTCAGGTCTCACTGCGCCAGGCCAGTATGGTCTAAAGTTCGTTACCAATTTCTGACCCGATACGGACCGAGTAGCGGTTAGTATACGCCAGCTGATTTCAATCGGTCGTATTTATGCCCTGTTGCCTGTTGTAATGACATGGTACTGCGTCACAGTCTTCTCAGACAATCGCAGAAACGGGCCCCCTTTCGCCTGGACAAACTATCCTCATCGTGAAAACAGATTACGTGTCTCATTGGCAACAAGAATGGTTTGGCAATATTCGCGCCGATATTCTTGCGGGGCTGGTTGTTGCCCTTGCCCTCATCCCCGAAGCGATCGCATTCTCGATCATCGCCGGGGTCGATCCGAAAGTAGGCCTGTATGCCTCTTTTTCAATAGCAGTGATCGTTGCCATTACCGGCGGCAGGCCTGGCATGATCTCGGCCGCCACTGCGGCAACCGCGGTGCTGATGGTCACGCTGGTCAAGGACTATGGCTTGCAGTATCTGCTGGCGGCCACCGTACTGGCCGGACTGCTGCAGATCGTGGCCGGCCTGCTGAAGCTGGGCATGGTCATGCGATTCGTGTCGCGTTCGGTCATGACAGGCTTTGTCAACGCACTGGCCATTCTGATCTTCATGGCGCAGCTACCCGAACTGATCGACGTCCCTTACCTGACCTACATCATGGTCGCTGCAGGCCTGGGCATCATCTACCTCTTCCCGCGACTGACCAAGGCGGTGCCCTCCCCGCTGGTATGCATCATCGTTCTCACGGTGATCACGCTGTTGCTGGGGCTGGACATCCGCAACGTCGGCGATATGGGCGAGCTGCCGGACTCTCTGCCGATCTTCCTGCTGCCTGATATTCCGCTGACCTTCGAAACCCTGCAGATCATCCTGCCCTACTCGGCAGCCGTTGCAGCCGTCGGCTTGCTGGAATCACTGATGACGGCGTCCATCGTCGACGAACTCACCGACACCCGCAGCGACAAGAACCGCGAGTGTATCGGTCAGGGTATCGCCAATACGGCAACCGGATTCATCGGTGGCATGGCAGGTTGCGCAATGATCGGCCAGTCCATCATCAACGTCAAATCCGGCGGTCGTGGCCGTCTGTCCACCTTCTGTGCCGGTATTTTCCTGCTGTTCATGATCGTGTTCCTCGGAGACTGGGTGAAACTGATCCCCATGGCCGCGCTGGTAGCCATCATGATCATGGTCTCCATCGGAACGTTCAGCTGGTCTTCCCTGCTGAACCTGCGCACTCACCCGCGCAGCTCCTCGGTCGTCATGCTGGCCACCGTCATCGTGGTTGTCGCCACGCACAATCTGGCGATCGGTGTCCTGGTTGGCGTATTGTTCTCCGGCATCTTCTTCGCCTGGAAGATCTCGCAGATTTTCCGGGTCAGTTCGACACTGAGCGAGGATGAACAGACGCGTACCTATCTGGTCGAAGGCCAGCTTTTCTTCGCATCCAGTGACGAATTCACCGCCTCCTTCGACTTCAAGGAATCGCTGGAAAAGATCGTCATCGATGTCAGTCATGCACATATCTGGGACATCTCCAGTGTGCAGGCGCTGGATATGGTGGTCCTCAAGTTCCGTCGCGAAGGCAGCGAAGTCGAGATCATCGGCCTCAATGAAGCCAGCGAGACCATCGTCGATGAGTTGGGTATGCACGACAAACCCGGCGCACTTGACGATATGATGAAGCACTAGACTGAGGACTTGAACGTGATCAAAATTATTGCAGTCATCGACGGTTCCAGCTACTCGGCCAGTGTGTGTGAGCACGCAGCCTGGGTGGCCACGCGAGCTGGCGCCGGCATTGAAATCATTCATATCCTGACGCGTCGTGATCCCGCTTCCGACCAGTCAAATCTGAGCGGCAGCATCGGTCTGGGTGCCCGCTCGGCCTTGCTCAGCGAGCTGGCGGAACTGGATGCCCAGCAGGCCAAGCTGGCCCAGAAGCGTGGCCGCGCCATTCTGGTGGATGCCGAGACACTGATCTCCGAACGCGGCGTCAGCGAAGTCCACACCCGACTGCGCAACGGTGAAATCGTCGATACGGTCAAGGACCTGGAAGATGAAGCGGATCTCATCGTCATGGGCAAACGCGGTGAGTCGGCCAATTTCGACACCATGCATCTGGGCTCCAATCTGGAGAAGGTCATCCGTTCCACGCACAAGCCCGTGATGGTCGCGTCACGTGAATTCAAGGCACCGACCCGAATACTGATCGCCTTCGACGGTGGCCCCAGTGCGCTCAAGGCGGTGGAATTCATCTCGAAGCGTTCGCACTACAACGACTTGCCCATTCACCTGCTGAGCGTTGGCCGCGATTCTGCAACCGAACGCCGCCAGCTCGAAGGCGCCGTTGCTACCCTGAAGGACGGCGGCTTTACCGCCACGGGAGAAAATCTTCCCGGAACGCCCGAAAGCGTCATTGCCGAGAAGGTGGAGCAGGAAGGTTTCGACCTTGTCATCATGGGTGCCTATGGACATTCGCGTATCCGCAACCTGATCATCGGCTCGACCACGACGGAGATGGTTCGTTCATGCAAGGTGCCGGTCCTGCTGTTTCGCTGAACCACGATTCGCACGGAAACCGCCTGTACCGGGCCTGTCGAATTGAATTTCGCAGGCTTCAGCATTATCTTCAAGCAAACTGAACGGTCGCCTGGTACCGGGTCAGACATTCTTCCGAAACTGCCGACAGGCACTGTCCCGATACAGAGCCTGTCGACGGCGAACGACGCCCAGGGGGGCGCAAGATCATGCACGACATCAAACAACAACTGGCTCCCGGCTGGAGCCCTGTCAATATCGGCCTCATCGTGGTTCTGTTCATGATTGCCTGGCCACTGGCCTTGCTCATGATCGCCTACATCATCTGGGGTCAGAAGCTCGGCCTCGATCTGGGTCGTCCCGAGACTCTTTCCATCTTCTGGAAACGACTGAGTGTCGCCTTTCGCGCTGGCATGGATTCCTTCTCCCGACGTCCCTGAGCTCCAATATGTGCCTGACTCCTGAACCGGGGGACGCCAAGGCGCACAGGTTACAAATGAAACCTGTGATTCGTTCACACACCGGTCGAGTCGCCGCTATCTGTACACGTGCAGTGTTACTACGTGCAGACAAGGGCGGATCAAATGGGCCGATACGGCTTCAGGCTCTCGGGATGGAGGGCCGCAATAGCGACGTGTCTGTTGCTACTTTCGGGTTTGGCGCCAGCGGCCCCGACACCACTGTGCCTGTATGTTTCTTCCTATCATCAGGGGCATACCTGGTCTGACGGCATCGAGCGCGGCCTGCGCCAGACCATTGCCGAGCATTGTGAAGTCACCAGCTTCTACATGGACACCAGCAGGCACTCTGCGGTGGAGGACATGCAGGACGCCGGCCTGGCAGCCTTCGAACGGGCTCGCAACCTGCAACCGGATATCATCATTACCTCTGACGATAACGCCGCAGAGTATCTGATCGTACCCTACCTGCTGGACAGCAAGACCCCGGTGGTGTTCTCCGGTCTCAACTGGACCATCCACGAGTACGGTCTGCCAACCAGCAATGTCACGGGACTCGTGGAGGTTGCGCCGCTGCGTCACATGCTGATCAACACCCTGACGGCGGTTGAAAGCACACCCGATCACCGGATTCTGAGCCTGCGCAAGCAACCCGGAGCGGCGCGCATTCTGTACCTGGGTAGCGACTCGCCCGGCGACTTGAAGATGCTGGCGCGAATCGACACCCTGGCCAACTCCTTCGGCACCAGTGTCGACAGTATTCTGGTCAACGAGTTCAAGGCCTGGCTGAGCGGCTTTCGCATTGCGCAAAGCTATGACCTGGTGATCATCGGCAACAATGCGAATGTGCACGGCTTCGATCATGACGTCGCAAGACGCCACGCGCGCCTGCATACGCGCGCCCTGAGTGTCACCTACAACGACTGGATGATGGACTATTCGATACTCGGCTATACACGCCTGGCCGAGGAACAGGGAGAGTGGGCCGGTCTTGCAGCAATGGCCATTCTCGACGGTCTGCCGGTGAGTGATATACCGGTTGTTACCAATCGCAGATTCGAAACCTGGCTGAATACCGCTCTGGCGGAAAGCAGTGGTCTGAAACTCAGCCCGCACATCACCAATCGAGCCAAGAAGTACCAGTAACGTGAAACTGCCACTTCTGCAAAGCACAAGGACACCGGGGCGTGCCAACACCACACTCCTGTGCGTACTCATTACCTGTTCCCTGTTGTTCATCACCTATTCACTCAACAAGCTGCATCATGACGAGCTGAATACCGAACGCATGCGAACGGCCGCCACCGATATCAGCGAACAGATAGGGGGGATACGAGCTCTGATGGCCTCCCTGGTCGGCCTTCACCAGTCTGCCATGGGATCGCAGGGCACCTCCCTGCTCCTGTTTACCGAACAGATTCTGGAACACACCGACTACATCACCAGCATCGGACGCTACGATCATGTCAGCCAGGCTGAGCGCAAGAGCTTCGAAGCCAACATGAGCGAGTCCGGCATACTGGATTACAGAATCATGGGGATCGACAAGAACGGCAGAAAGACAAGCCTGCCCTCGGCGAAGTGGACTTACCCCATCAGTGTCCTCGAACCACTGCTTCCGACCAATGCCCGCCTTCTCGGTACGGATCTGGGCTCACTCGATGGGCTGGAGCAGATACTGGACACCATCGCCAGAAAGAACGACATCCTGCTGACCAGCTTCCCGAAGTCATGGCCCTTTGGCGGGCACCTGGTTCTGTTCAGACCGGTCTACCTGGGTCAGCAGGCACCGGTGACCGATGCGACACGCTGGCAGCAGTCGGCTGGCGGCTTCTGGATCTCCATCGATGTGGCCAAACTGCTCAGCAGCCTTACCGCCAGACTGAGTGACTTCGGCATCAAGGTAAAAGTCGAGCATGGCGATGTCGTGACCGCACTGTACAGCCAGGAACCCCGTTACAAGGAAGCGCTGTATCTGCGCTTTCTCTACCCGCGCCAACAGCTCAGCGAAGAATGGATTACCAACTCCGGCAAACTGAGCATTCAGTTTGAAAAGGAAGCCGGTTTCACTGCCACGGTATTGCTGATTGCCGCCACTGCCATCGTCACCTTCATACTGGTGCTGTTGCAGTTCATGTCCTATCAATCGGCGAAGCGCAAGAGCGACAAGCAACAGATTCTCAGTCGGGAAGCGCTCTACGAAGCACGCGAGATGGCCGAAAGAACACTCAACGCCGTGCAGGATGCCATCATTACCCTGGATACCGATCTGTGCATCTCCCACATCAATCCGGCAGCAGTCCTGTTGTTCAATGCCAAACCCAACGACACACTGGGCCGCCCCTTCGCCGAGGTGATAGAGTTTCAGCTGATCGAGGAGGCAGACACACTGCTTGACCTGCGCTCGGCCTTGCAGAATCTGTCACACAACAGCAACGGTGAATTCGATGTCATTCCGATTGCCAACTCGCATTCGGATCTCGCCCTGAAACTGACCCTGACCACGCTGCGCAGTCAGGAAGGTGTGATTACCGGGCATGTGCTGGTCATGCGCAATATCAGCCATGAACGTCGCCTGACCAGAAAACTGGCCTACCAGGCCAATCACGACGCGCTGACCGGCTGCTACAACCGGCATCACTTCGAACAGGCACTGGCAGGCCTGATTGACGAAATGGCGTTCATCGACAATTGCCATGCCTTGTTCTACATGGATCTGGATCAGTTCAAGATCATCAACGATACCTGCGGGCATCGTGCCGGAGACCGGCTGCTCAAGGAACTGACCAAACATCTGTCGTCCATCATTCGTGAACAGGACATCCTCTCCCGGCTGGGTGGAGATGAGTTCGGTCTGCTACTGACCGATGTCACGCCCGAACAGACCCGGGCGATCTCGGATCGTCTGTTCAAACTGTTTCAGGGCTTCATATTTCATCACGAGGACAAGGCCTTTGCCGTGCGTGCATCCATCGGCGTGGTTCATATGGACAGCAGCTGCAAGGACCTGAAGGATGTCATGGCAGCAGCCGACATCGCCTGCTACGCGGCCAAGGATGCCGGACGCAACAGCATGTACGTGTATTCTGCCGATGATCATGCCCTGGCGGAAAGATCAGAAGAACTCAGCTGGTTACCCCGCCTGCAGAATGCCTTGCAGAATGACGAATTCGTGCTGTACATGCAGCCCATTGCCAGCTTGAGCAAGGAGGGATCCGAGGCAACTGATGAGCAGATGCAGACGATCGAACATTTCGAATTCCTGCTGCGATTGCGCAACCCTGATGGCACCGAATTCACGCCCTGGCAGTTCATTCGTGCCGCAGAACGCTACGACCTGATGCGGCAGATTGATCGCTGGGTAATACGCACCGCCCTTCGTACCATCGCTGAACTCGATGGCGGCCCGGGCAGCCATTGCAGCTATTCCATAAACCTGTCAGGACAATCGGTAGCCGACCCTACTCTGGCCGAGTACATTCGCGAGCAATTTGAATATTACAAGCCAAACCCCGCGAAGGTGTGGTTCGAATTGACCGAGACGGCTGCCATTTCGAATTTTTCGGTAGCCGTCGACCTGTTCAATAGTCTTCGTGAATACGGCAGTCTGGTGGCACTGGATGATTTCGGTTCCGGGCTCAGCTCCTTTGCCTATCTGAAGAACATGCCGATCGATATCATCAAGATAGACGGGCAGTTCGTGCAGGAAATCGTGACCAACAAGTTCGACCGACACATGGTTCTTGCCATACATCAGCTGAGCAGGACCATGGGGGTCAGAACAGTTGCCGAATATGTCGAGAGCCGTGAGATTCTTGAAGAGCTGATCGCTATCGGCATCGACTATGCGCAGGGCTTCCATATCGGCAAACCCGCAACCGTCGAGGAAACCATGGCCCGCTGCTTCAACTCTCAGCGAGCCGCCTGACGCTATAGCCTCATGCCTGGAAGCGATCCGGACGAAACGCGGCAAGCGACTGCGCGTCCTGCTCGCCGCTAATCAGCCCTGCCACGAGGCGCCCTGTCTTGGCACCACCAGTCAGGCCGATATGCTGATGACCGAATGCCGTATACACACCGCTTGAACGTATCTGCCCGATAAAGGGAAGACTGTCAGTCGGTGCCGGCCGATGCCCCATCCATTCCACGGTATCGCGGTACTCCAGTGTCGGCATCAGCTCCTTCATCTTGCGCATCAGCAGTTCGATGGGTTTGCGCGAAGGACCCTTCTCCAGCCCACCGAATTCCACGATACCGGCGCAACGCATGCCGTCATGCATGGGGGTTGCCACGAACTTTCCCGATGCAATCATGGTCGGCACGCTGACACACTGGGAAGGCTCTCTGAACACCACATGATAGCCACGCTCGGATTCCATGGGCACCTTGATACCCAGCTTGCTGGCCAGTGGCGTTGACCAGATGCCAGTGGCAATGACGGCCGAATCACAGGCGATCGGCCCCTGATCCGTGGTGACGGACCGGAGCTTGTCATCAACCAGCTCCATGCCTTGTACCGTTGCCTGCTTGATCGTCCCGCCAAGCTCGAGAAAGACCTCGGCCAGTGACTTCACATACAGACCGGGGCTACGAATATGACCGTGATGATCCCGCATGACCGCCAGCATGCCGATGCCGGAGCCCAGTGCCGGCTCTTTTTCCTGCACGGCAGCACCTTCGAGTATCTCCGGTTCGAAGCCGTTTTCACGGCGCAGCTTCCAGACATAGGACTCCGCCTCGAATTCCGCACGATTCCGGTAGGCAAACTGGTAGTCCGATGGCACCAGCCATTGATCGGCCACCGTGTTGCCTGCCAGATCCTGATGCTGCTCGACACTGTCTCCGATGATGAATTTCAGATGAGCGGCGATACGACGGGTATCCGCATCATTGGCATTGGCTACATACTGCGCCAGCCAGGGCAGCATCCGTGGCAGATAGCTCCAGCGCATGAACAGGGGAAACTCGGGGTCCATCAGCATGCCCGGCGCCTTGCGCAGCAGACCCGGTGTGGTCACCGGCACAACGGCGCACGAGGCCAGCACGCCGGCATTACCGTGCGAGGTTCCTTCACCGGGCGCCTGCCGATCGACCAGGGTCACCCTGTGCCCCGCTCTGGCCAGCCAGATGGCTGCCGCCACGCCATTGATACCGGCACCGATGACGACGGTATGGGGGGATGTGTCTTGAGAATTCATGTCTGCAACCTTGAGTCAGTTCGGCTATTGCATATCAGGCATCGGCCAGAAGATGATACAGATCCGGCAGATTGCTGGCCCCGCCCCGACGGCCGACGGCCAGTGCGCCACAGGCGTTGCCGATGGACAGGCACTGTGACAATGGCTTGCGGGCGAGCCAGGCACACAGAAAGCCTGCATTGAAGGCATCACCGGCACCAATGGTATCAACAACCTCGCACGATTCGGCAGCGGCATGCAGCTGCCGCCCTGCCACCCAGGCCGTCGCCCCGGCCGCACCTTGCTTGACCACCGTCATCGGCGCACAGGCCGTGTCCACGCCATTGCTTTCCAGACGTTGCATCTCGATTTCATTGGGCAGGAAGACATCAATCCGTGATATCAGGCTTGCGATATCGGGATGATCGAGACAGGACTCATCCCAGGCACAGTCCAGCGAGATGCTCATGCCAGCCTGACGCGCCTGTGAGACCAGAGACGGGTATTCCAGCAGCGTGGACAACTCGCTGATATGCAGATGTGTCAGCTGCGCGCCGGCACCCGGAGACTGCATGCGTAAGGCATGGTCATCGGGCAGTGCCGCGCCCTGGCGACTGGTGAGAAATGCCCTGTCATTATCCATCGCCATGGCAACGGTCAACTGCGGAGCGCCTCCGGTTGCGGTCACACAGTGGCGCAGATCGACGCGACGTGCCTGCGCCTCCTGCTCGATGATGCCGTTGAAGGGTGCGCAGGGCAAGCGTCCCATGAGGCAGGCTGGCAAGCCCAGTGCCGCCACATAGGAGGCCGTGATGAAAGCCCCGCCGCCGGCATGCATCGACATGTCTTCGACAAAGACCTCGCGGCCCAGGCGTGGAAGCTGATCCATGCCGGAGAAATTCAGATCACAATACACCCGGCCTGCCGAGAGAATCCCCTTGTCGATCACTTCAGTGCGACGCCGCTTTCCTTGTCGAACAGATGCAGGGTATCGGTCGCAGCACCCAGGTATATCTGGCTGCCCGGTTCAGGCGCATGCCGTCCCGGTCCGGATGCAATCACCTCGATACCATCGATATCAACGTATAGCAGCGTTTCGGAACCCAGAGGCTCGACCACCGAGATGGTCCCCTGCAACATGGCCTGACTCTCGGCGACCGGCTTGAGGTCTTCGGGGCGTACACCGAGTATGATCTCGTGAGACTCGCCACTGGAGGCCAGATTCCACGGCACACGAACATCGTTCCACAGGCTCAGCCCCTGGTCATTCAATACACCGGGCAGCATGTTCATCGACGGTGCTCCGATGAACTGCGCTACGAAGGTATTGACCGGATTGTGGTAGGCCTCGGCCGGCGTGCCCACTTGCTGGATATAGCCATCCTTCATGATCACGATGCGGTCGGCCATGGTCATCGCTTCAACCTGATCATGCGTGACAAACACGATGGTGGTACCGACTCTCTGGTGCAGCTTCTTGATCTCGAGTCGCATCTGCGTACGCAGCTGTGCATCCAGATTGGACAGTGGCTCATCGAACAGGAAGACGGCAGGATCGCGTACCAGGGCGCGACCGATGGCGACACGTTGACGCTGCCCACCCGACAAGGCACTGGGCTTCCTGTCCAGATAGTCTTCCATGCCCAGCAAGGTGGCCACCTCCACGATCCGCTCGGCCTTGGCAGCCTTCGACAGTTTGGCGGTGCGCAGCCCGAAGCCGATGTTCTTGCGCACACTCATATGGGGATAGATGGCGTAGTTCTGAAACACCATGGCGATATTGCGCTGCTTCGGCTCCAGATTGTTGACGACCTGATCGCCAATGCTGATCTCACCGGCACTGATATCCTCCAGCCCGGCAATCATCCTCAGCGTTGTGGATTTGCCACAGCCCGATGGGCCAACGAACACGACAAACTCGCCGTCCGCCACCTCGAGGTCGATACCGTGCAGGACTTCGGTCTTGCCGTAACGCTTGACCAGATTCTTCAGTGCCAGGCTTGCCATGTCTTCTAGTTCTCCAGCAAGGCGTTGAAGGCCTCGAGTCGCTGCTGTTCTGCAGCTTGCAAGCGTTTATGGCCATCAGTGGTCGCCACCAGCAGATCATCCAGCTGCTGCGTGTAGGCGGCCAGAGCTTCATCCATGGCAGCCGGCGCAGGCCCACCGAATCGGTCACGCTGGTCGACAAAGTTGCGCATCGATACAGCCTGCTGGAATGCCGCTTCACTCAGGTTGCTCGGGCGGCCGGTTTCTTTACTGAAGGCGTAACAGAACGAAGCATGAGCCGAGCGCAGCGGTAAGCCTTCGGCAATAACGGCATTGGCTGTCGAGGCGGCAACCTCATGCGCCTGCCGGAAGGACAGGCCCTCCTGACGTACCAGACTGTCTGCCAGCTCCGTGATGGTGATGCAAGCGGCATCGGCATTGCGCGCAACCCGTTCTTCGTTGATCGACACGGATGCCATGAAGGCGCTGAGCAATTCAAGCACACGACCGCCACTGTCAAAGGCGGCATAACCGGCTGCCTGCACTTCGCCCTCGCTGTCGTTCATGTCGGTAAAGGGGGTGTTGTGCATGGTATCGACTATCGTGTCACAGCGCCCGACCGTGACACTGGAGAGATGCCGCATATGTTCGATGGGAACAGGGTTGCGCTTTTGCGGCATGATGGACGAGATCTGCACCAGGGAATTCGGAACGTACAACTGCCCGACTTCAAAGGCCGACCAGAAGGCCATGTCCTGCACGACCCGCCCCAGATGCAGGAACAGCAGTTTGATGGCCGAATACAGGCCGGTTACGTAATCGACCGAGGCAATGCAGCCATAACTGTTACGCCTGGGTGCGGTAAAGCCGAGCAGGCTTGCCATCTGTTGCCGGTCAATCGGAAAACCGGAAGTGGTAATGGCTGCGGCGCCCATCGGGCACAGATCGAGCGCAGCGCGCGCGTCCAGCAAGCGGCGAATATCGGCGATCAGCACTTCGAGAACAGCACCCAGGTAATGAGCGAAGGTACTCGGCTGAGCAGGCTGTCCATGCGTATAGGCCACGATCAGCGTATCGCGCTCGCCTGCTGCCTTCTGCAGCAGCACATTGGCCAGCTGCAATGCCTGAGCCAGTAGACGGTCACAATGCTCCCGCAGCGCCATCTTGAAAACGGTATGGTCCATGTCATTGCGCGAGCGCGCCGTGTGCAGCATGCCACCGGTATCCGCCCCCAGGCGAGCCTTCAGCTCGGATTCCACCAGAAAGAAATAGTCTTCATGCTCACCGGTATAACGAAGACTGTCGACATCCACGTCACGCTCGATGGCTTGCAAGGCAGAGGCTATGGCCGTCACGGCTTCACCTTGCAGTATGCCGGTGTCGGACAGCATCACCAGATGCGCCTGATTGATGGCTGCCATGAAGCCTGAATAATGCTGCCTGACACCGTCGAACAGCGGTGCCAGCACCGTGTCGCGATAAACGGGGTCGGGAAAAACAGAGTCGTCCGTTATCATCCCTTCAACCCTGCCATGACTACGCCTCGAATGATGAATCGTTGAAAGACCAGAAACACGATCAGTGTCGGTAGAACCGAAATGGCAGCCCCGGTCATGACCAGCTCCCATTCAACCGCCTGCTCCACGCTGAATGTCGTCAACCCTACCGGCAGGGTGTACATATCCTGACTGGTGGTGACAATCAACGGCCAGATGAAAGCCGTCCAGTTACCCAGAAAGACAAAGATCGCCAGGGCCGCCAGCGCAGGCTTGACCAGGGGCATGGCAACCGTCCACCAGATCTCCAGTTCATTGAGTCCATCGATACGCGCCGCTTCGATGAAATCATCCGGTACGGTCTCGAAGAACTGCTTCATCAGAAACACACCGAAGGCGGTCATCAGCCCCGGGAACATGATGCCCCAGGTCGTGTCGAGCCAGCCGAATTGCTGCGACATCAGATACCAGGGAATGACCAGCATTTCCGTGGGAATCATGAGTGTGGACAGGATGGCGATGAACACGACGTAGCGTCCCGGAAAGCGGTATTTGCACAGGGTATAACCAACCAGTGCATCGAAGAAGACGCTGGAGACGGTCGTCAGCGTGGCCACGATCAGTGAATTGAAGAACCATTGCAGAAAGCGGCCATCCTCGAGCACATAGGTGTAGTTCTCCAGCGTCGGTTCCTCCGGCACCAGGTTCAGGTTGTAGACCTCGAACGGAAACTTGAACGAGGTGGACATCATGTAGGCCAGTGGCATCACCATCAGGATGCCGCCGGCAAACAACAGCAACCAGCGCACATACTGCGCCCAGTTGCGCTTGACCGGAGCTGTGCTGCCCCGCAACAGCGCCTCGGCGCTGGCCTGCACCTTGAGATCGTTGATATTGCTGCTCGACAGCTTCGCTGACATGATCTACCGATCCCGTAACAGACGCAGCTGCAGCAGGCTGACAATCAGGAGAATGACAAAGAGCACCACCGTCTGGGCAGCGGCATAGCCCATGTCGAAGGAGTTGAAGGCGGTGTCATAGATCATCAGTACCAGCGGCTTGGTCGAGTTCAGTGGGCCACCGGGATTGTTGGTGGTCATGTTGAACACATGGTCGAAGATGCGCAGAAAGCCGATGGATGAGAACACCACCAGAAAGACGATGGTGGGCTTGAGCAGTGGCAAGGTGATCTCGGACATGATGGTCCAGCCCGAGACACCGTCTATATGAGCCGCTTCATAATAGGTCTTGGGGATGGCCCGCAGACCAGCCATGAAGATGATGATCTGGAATCCCAGTCCTGCCCAGATGGCCGGTGCCAGCACTGCCGGCAGTGCATTGGTGGTGGAATTGAGAAACTCGATCTGCGCGATGCCGAAGCTTGCCAGAAAATTGTTGAACAGACCGATGGGCACCGGCTGGTAGAACCAGCGCCAGACCCAGGCCATGGCGACGGCACTGGTCATGAAAGGCAGGAAATACAAGGCGCGAATGGTGCCGTGCAGAAAGCGCACCTTGTCGAGGTGATAGGCGATGATGAAGGCCAGTACCAGACTCACCGGCGTGCCGATGAGCAGATAGACAAAGGTATTGCGAAACACCTTCCAGAAGACCGGGTCGTGAAACAGGGTGACATAGTTGTCAAACCCTGCCCACGTCCGGGCTCCCAGCAGATTCCACTCCTGAAACGACAGCACGATGGCATTGGCTGTCGGATAGAAGCGCACCACCACGTAGAACACGATGGGTACTGCCAGAAAACCCCAGGCCCAGACCGTCTGTTTCTGTTTGACCGACAGTTTGTCGTAGAAGCTCATCGAGCGCTGTTTCCCGCTGCGTTCCGACGTGGAAGCATCAATACCTACTTGTAGAAACCATCCAGAATCGCCTGCTCGGCCTTCGCCGCCTCGCTCAGACTGTCCTCGACGGATTGCCCTTCCAGTTCGATTCGGCTGACCATGTCGGTCATGAGCTGACGCTGCCCGCTTTCATCGACAAATACCGTTGACTGCGCATAACCCAGACCTCTGACGAAGGGGCCGTAGATCGGGTCATTCTGGTTCTCTTCGGTCAGGGCAGCAGATGGCTTGGCCGGCAGCTCACCCACGGTCTCGAGCCAGATCTGCATGGCTTCATCCGAGGTGATATAGGCCATGAACTTCAAGGCAGCATCCAGCTTCTCACCGGTGGCCTTGCTGGTGACGGCATTGACCCAGTAAGACGAATAATTGGATTGTGTGCCATCCGGACCTGCCGGCAATTCAGCCACGCCCCATTTCAGGCCACGGGTATCATTGAGTGCGCCGATACGAAATGATCCATCGATATGCATGCCTGCGCGTCCGGCCTTGAAAGCCGCCTGGGGCTCGTCCATGAAGGTGCTGGCAGTCACCCCGTGTTCCTGATCGAGCGCTACATACCATTCCAGCGCCTTGCGTCCAGCCTCCGAATCGTAGGCCACGGTTTTCAGATCATCGGAATAGGGTTGTCCGCCAAACTGACGCAACAGCACTTCACGCCACCAGTGGTGATCCTGCGCTGTCATGCCAGAGGTCAGGCCCACCTGCGTGAGATTGCCTGCACCATCACGAACCGTAAGCTTCTTGGCCACTTCCACAAGTTCGTCCAGCGTGGCCGGTGGTTTTTCGATTCCGGCCTTGTCAAACAGACGCTGGTTGTAGAACAGGGCCAGTGAGCGTACGGCTGTAGGCAACGCCATGTACTGCCCGTCACGCTTCATGGCCTGCACCATCGGAAAGAACTCCTCATCGATGGCCTCGACCGGGAAGGCGTCGGTAGGCAGTGGCTGGATAAGCTCGGCATCCACGTAGTCGTTCAACCAGCCATAGAACAGCTGCACCACATCGGGGCCTTCGCCAGCCGGAATGGCTGCCGCCACCTTGGTTCGATAGTCGGCATAGGGAAACTGATTGGTCTTGACCGTGATTCCCGGGTTGGCCGCTTCAAAATTATCGATCAGGGTGTCCATGGCCGTGACACGCGCTTCGAAGAAATATTGCCAGTACTCGATTTCAACATCAGCCCGCGCTACACCGGCTGCGAGTGTGCTGCTCAGGGCCATGACCCCGGCGATGGCACTGACTGAAAACATCCGTCTACTCTTGATCATGCACGCTTCCTCTTGAATTTGGACAGTGGCCTGAACGAGATTATTAACTCAAGCAAGTTGAACTTACAAGTCATTTGCGTTTATATCTATACCCTGTCCCGCGCCTCAGGCTACGTAGAGTCCGTCATTTGTCATCAGGATCACCCACGTTTACCGGCTCCAATGCCGAGCAGACTCGTCGCCACAACCGCTGTGTCGTGCTGGGCCAGATACGGCGTGCCGGCAGCATGGGCCGTGCCGACATGGCGCGTGCCAGTGGGCTATCGGTACAGGCGGTAAGCAATATCATCGCCTCGCTCGAACGCGACGGTATGCTGCTGGAAGCGGGTCAGCGCAGTCGCGGTCGCGGCCTGCCGGCGCCGCAATATGCACTCAACCCTGACGGCGGCTATGCGCTGGGCTTTGAAATCCGGCTGCATTCCACCAGCGTCACCCTGCTCGATCTGATGGGGGAGCTGCGTCTGAGCCAACGGCTGCCACTGAGCGATAACGACCCATCGAGCGTCAGTCGGCAGTTGCGTCAGCAGATGAGCACAGTGCTGGAGAACACCGGCGTCGATTCTCGCCTGCTGCTGGGTGCCGGTGTTGTCATGCCCGGTCCCTTCATCCCGACAGGCCTTGCCAACACTTCATCGGTATTGCCTCACTGGCAGGATATCGATGCAGGCAAACTGTTCTCCAACGCCCTGTCGATGCCGGTACTGGTGGAGAACGATGCCAATGCTGCCGCTGTCGGCGAACACATATCCGGCTGCACTGACAGTCTCAGCAACTACGCCTTCATCTATTTCGGGACCGGTGTCGGACTGGGTATCGTGCATCAGGGACAACTGTTCCGCGGCGGCAGCGGCAACGCCGGCGAGCTGGGCCATATCCTGGTACCCGCGCCCGAGACAAGTCTTGCCTCCCTGCCCGGCATCCCGATGCGCATGACGCCGCTGGAAAACATGGCCAGTCGCAGCACCCTGCTACAGCGCCTGGCAGCAGCCGGGCTGAGTGCCACCACCGATAGTGAACTGGAAGCCCTGGCATCGGCCGATAATCCGGTACTGCAACAGTGGTTGCATGACGCCTCCGCATCACTGTCTCACGCCGTTCATGTAGTGGAAAACCTGTTCGACCCGGACACTGTTGTGCTGGGTGGCGCTCTGCCCGATGCCATTCTGACACCGTTGGTAGAGGGCATTTCCCTGGCGGAGCATTCCACCGCGCAGCGCAAGAACAGAGCCATGCCACGCGTCATGCAGGGGCACTCCGGCGAGTTCTCTGCTGCCCGTGGAGGCGCTGCACTGGTGATCAACAGTCTGTTCACTCCTCATACTCTTTCCTGAGTCAGAAAATATTTCATGTCATTTACCGACGTCGAACGACTGGATGCCGAACATAGCCAACCCAGGGCGCTTGAACTGTATCGAGCTCTGGCAAGACTGCAATCCTGTGTCTCTTTCATGAACACCGGCGCTCATCCGGATGATGAGACATCAGAGATGCTGGCAGCACTGGGCTTTCGTGATGGTCTGGATATATCGTATGCCTGTGCCAATCGTGGCGAAGGGGGACAGAATGTCATTGGCACCGAGGCGCAGGCGACACTCGGCACACTACGCACCGCCGAGATGGAAAAAGCGGCGGCGGTTCTCGATATGCGCCTGTACTGGCTGTCCGAATCTCCCGATGATGCGATCTTCGATTTCGGTTTCTCCAAGAGTGGCGAGGAAACACTCTCGCACTGGCAGCATGAACGCACCCTGCACCGCTTCGTCAACATCGTCAGACGAGAACGCCCGGATATCCTGTGCCCCACCTTTCTGGATATACCCGGGCAGCATGGACATCACCGCGCCATGACGGCCATGGCTCATCTTGTCATGGACCACGCAGCCGACCCCGATTACGACTGCGACGAACTGCCACCCTGGTCGGTGAGCAAGCTCTACCTGCCGGCATGGGGCGGTGGTGGCACGGCCTACGACGATGAACTGCCCCCACCACCGGCAACACTGACGGTCAGTGCCGATGGGCATGATGACTGGACGGGTTGGACCTGGGCCAACATCGGCCAGCAGTCTCGCCGTTATCATCGTACGCAGGGCATGGGACAATGGGTACGCGCCGGCAGTGAACACAACTGGCCACTGCACCTGGCGCGCAGTCGAACCGACGGCCCTGATGACAGCGTACTCAGCGGACTGCCGCGCAATCTGGCCGAACTGACGGAGTGTGTTGCCAGCTCATCACCCGTGCGAGGTGCCCTGCTCGCCGCGCACGAAGCCATCGACAGAACCCTGGAAGCCTTTCCGGATTTCCCGGCCGTGGTACGTCAGGCCTCGAAGGCACTGGTCCTCATCCAGACAGCGATGGATCAATGCCCTTCCGATGCTCGCGATCAGTTGATCCACAGACTGCAACGCAAGCAGACCCAGTTGTCTCGCGTGATTCGTCTCGCTCTGGGCGTTCGGGTTCATGCGCATTTTCACGGGAACACCAGCGATCCTCGGGCCACTGACTTCTGGCAACCTGGCGAGCGTCAGGCTTACGAACTGGAAGTCGATGCTCGCCTGGCACAGGGCATGGGTAGCTGCAAGGTCAAGGCATCCATCAAGGTTGATGGTCCTTGGCAACTGATCGACGACACACTGGCACTGGATGCGAACGCCGAACCGTCCAACCCATACCCGGACACCTGGCTTCCGGACCAGACGGCGACACCCTGCATCGAGATTCGTATTGCCTTCAACAAGGTCATCAGTACCAGCTATCTACCCTTCGACTGCCCGCCCGTGATACTGCCGGCGGCTCGTGCGCAGCTGTTTCCCCGACAAGCCCTGATCAATACCACCCTGCCTCCTGCAACCCTTGAGGTGGGCATCAGAAAGCCTGTACCAGAAACGGCAACACCCGAATTGCGCCTGCCAGACGGTTGGAAAGTGAGCCTGAGTGATGACGTCTTTCACATCAGGCCTGCGCACCCTCTGGAACAGGGCTTGTACGAGTTACCGCTGCTGCTGGACGGACAACAGGCCATGCAGGCAAGCACCATCCGCTACCCCCATATCGATGCTCGTGCACTCAGCACACCTGCCCGGATATCGATCCTGGCCATGAGTATCGAACTGCCCGATGTCCGTGTCGGTTACGCCGGCGGTGGCAATGATGATGTCGCACACTGGCTCGAAGCCATGGGCTTGCCGGTCAGCCAGCTCGATGATCAGGACCTGGATACAGCGGCCAGCCTGCAACAGTGGCTGTCAGGTATCGACACCTTGGTCATAGGCCTGTTCGCCTATCGAAGTCGGCCACAATTGAGTGCATTGAGCAAGACCATCAACGACTGGGTCGAGTCCGGTGGACATCTGTTGACGCTGTATCACCGGCCATGGGATAACTGGGATCCGCAACGCACCCCACCCCGGATGCTCGAAATCGGGCAACCATCCCTGCGGTATCGCGTTACCGACGAAAATGCAGCTGTCGAGCATCTGGTTCCCGAGCACCCCTTGCTCAACTTTCCCAACTACATAGGGCCTGCTGATTGGCAAGGTTGGCACAAGGAGCGCGGCTTGTATTTTGCCAAGGCCTGGGACGAGGCCTACACGCCTCTGCTGTCCATGGGCGATCCGGATGAAGCCCCCCACCAAGGCGCGCTGCTCTGTGCAGAGATCGGCCGTGGACGCCATATCCATACCTCTCTGATTCTGCACCACCAGATGAATCAGCTGGTGCCAGGAGGCTTCCGGCTCATGGCCAATCTGCTCGGTTGAAAGCACGGGCTCGGATCACATGAGCCCGCGCGTTGCCGGTTTCAGTCTGCGGTAGTCTCAGGCTGCCGCGCTGGTATCACAGCCAAAGCGTTCCTGCCACCAGCTATTGAATTCAGCCAGTGGCAAGGGACGCGAGATCAGATATCCCTGTACGACATCATTACCCAGCTCTGTCAGTAAATCCCACTCTTCTTGCGTCTCGACCCCTTCGCTGACGACCTTCAGACCCATACCATGCGCCAGATCGATGATGGCTTTCATGATCATGGCCTTGGTACTGCCCGCTTCGATGTCCGTCACGAAGGCCCGGTCGATCTTCAGCTCATCGATGGGCAGGTCCTTGAGCTTGGACAGAGACGAATAACCGGTACCAAAATCATCAATGGAGATGGTCAGACCGAAGCTTCTCATGGTGGCAAGCGTCTGCAGGGCTCGCTCGGTATCCTTCATCATGGCGCTTTCGGTCACTTCCAGGATCAACTGTGCGGGCGTTACCTGATGACGAATCAGCAGCGCCTTTATCCGGTCGAGCAGTTGTTCATCCTGCAGATCCAGCGCCGAGAGATTCACGGCAGCTTTCAGGTGAATCCCGTCATTCTTCCAGCAACCCAGCTGGGCAATCACCGTATCGAGCACCCAACCGGTCAGCAGGCCGATATTGCCCGAGCTCTCGGCCAGACCGATGAATTCATCCGGCGCCATGAACCCATGTTCCGGATGAATCCAGCGCACCAGAGCCTCGACACTCTCCACCCGCCCTGTCTGCATGGTGATCTTGGGCTGAAAATGAACCGTCAGCTCGCTCTGATCGACCGCCCTCTTGAGATCGGCAATGATCGAGAGTTTTCGTATATAGGATTCATCCCGGCCTGCCTCGTAGTGGCTGACCGGAATCTGCAGCTCCCTGGAATCAGCCAATGCAATGCTGGCCCTTCTCATGGCAGCATCGACCGTACTGGCATGCTTGGGAATCAGTATGACACCGGCAGACAGTTCGGGAACCAGCTGTGCATCCGACAGTGTGACCGGGTGTTCCAGAGCCTCGATCCAGCTCAGAGCCAGAGACTCGGCCTGCTCGGCATTGCATCGCGGCACCAGTACCAGGAATTCATCCTGTGAGACCCTGGCCACCAGATCGACATCGCTGCACAGCTCCGGCAGACGCTTCGCCAGGCCCTGCACCATGGCTTCCCCGGCCTTGTGCCCCAGCGTATCCACGATCTGCTTGTATCTTTTCATGCCCAGCAGAATCACGGCGTTATCACGCTTCTTGATCCGGGCAATTTCCATCACACCCAGCAGCTGATCCTGCGCACGCCGCCGGTTGGGCAAACCGGTCAGTTCATCGTGATAGGCATGGAAGGTGATCGTGGCCTCACGTTTGGCAATGCCGGCCTGCATCTCGCCAAAGGTCTGCATCAGCTCACCGATTTCATCGCTGCGCTGAAAGCCCTCTTCTGCCTCGATCTTGTTTTCGTAGTCACCTTCCCGGATACGCAGGGCCACATTCGACAACTGCTTGAGAGGTCGGACCATGCCTCCGGCAAACCAGAATGCCAGAGCCAAAGCAATGATCAGACTCAGCCCCATGTAGATCAGCAGGCGATTGCGTACGCCGCGATAGCTCTCCAAGGCCGCATGCAACGATGTATTCAACACGACAGTCACTGGTTGTACACCACTACTGATGGTGACAAGCTTGCTCAGATAGTCTTCCCCATCGAGCTGCATGACTGGCGGCTCTTCGAGCAGCGTCAGCGCGCTCATCGCCTGCGGCAGATCCGCGCGATCAGCCTGATCAAGGCTGGAACCGAAAAAGCGGGTGGCAAGCCCATTGGCGGCAAAACTCACGTCCATTCCGACCTGTTCGGAGAAATTCAGGGCGGTGGCATCATCCAGCGAAAAACCCAGCACCAGCCAGCCGATGGTCAATGGTGCCTTGATCGGTACGCTGACCAGTTCCCGCGCATAGCCACCGACCACATAGGTATCGGCACCCATCCCTTCGTTTTCGGCGGCCTCGGCAAGCATTCGATAGACCCTGCCGTCAGCCTCCAGATCGTTCGACTCGCCAAGCAGTTCGCCATCGGCAGTCACCAGCACAGCCAGATCGGCATCGATACGAGTGATGTTATTGCGCAGCGCTGACAGAATGGTAGTCTTGTCCTGACTGGCGATGGCAGCTCGGAAACCATAGTCGGCTGCCAGCACCTGAGCGCTGGTCAGCAGCAGGTCCGAACGCCTGTCTACCAGTTGCACGACCAGAGACGATCCTGACTCCAGATCTTCGCTCATCTGAGCGCGAACATCGGAAGACAGTGTGCTCAGAACTGCCGAGAGATTGGCCAGCTGCACCAGCAGCACCAGGCCTGTCAGCAGTAACAACAACCTGGCCTTGAAAGTCAACTTCACGCCTCGGTCAGTCCCTGAACAGAGATTGGAGACTGTGGACCGGCTTCTTCCCGGGCACCGTCCTGCCTGTTTCATCCAGCGTGACACTCAGGGTGTTCTCACCACCGACCAGACTGACAGCCTGTCGCATGACTTTCATACCCATATCCGGGTGCCACAGCTGCATCTGATAGTCGCCGCTGGCGACTGCCTCGATCGCCAGCTGGCCGGTATTGTCGCTGCTTGCAAACATCGGGGTATCCACCACACGCAGATAACCCAGCATGCCGTCATGTATATTGCAACCCAGAACAACCACGCCCGGGTGGTCGAACTGATTGTAGTTTCCCGTTCGGCCGTGGTAGAGCTTCAGCTCGAAGGCGTTGGGGTGCGAGAATGAATAGACATGGTGTCGAACATCATCCTGGTTGGGGAACTCGACCAGCGTCCCTGCTTGAATGGCAAGCACTGTCGGCGCGAACTGCAAGCTGCGCTGATCCATGATGGCAATCGTCTCCGGTACTGCCTTCAACGATACCTCCGAATGCAGTGACGCCACCGCATGCTCCATGAGCTGGCCCTGTGCATCAACGACAGTGACTGTCAGTCTTGCATCAGCCGCTTTTGCCTGCGCAAGCGGTCCCCAGGCAAGACAGGCCAACAGAGCGGCACTGACTGCCAGAGCAAGCCGCGCAGGCGTCCACCGCAACCTTGTTGCTCGGGAACTCATGGGATTGCTTGCATTCATGAGCTTGGTAGCGGCATACCAAGGGGGTTACTTGATGGTTAGCTGCTCGGCAAAATCCGTGATCCAGTTCAAATTGACACCATCTTGCAGCCAGGCAGGCGGTCAGCGCTTGAAGCTGGCCTCTCGTTTATCCAGAAACGCCTGCATCCCTTCCTGTTGGTCATCCGTCCCGAACAACGATAGAAACGCCTGACGTTCGATCGCAATACCCTGTTCAAGCGTCGTATTCATTGCGGCATTGATACACATGCGGTTGAGCTGCACCGCGGGGGAGGAAAAGCCCGCAATCTGATTGGCCACCTTGAGCGCCTCGTCCAGCAGCTCGTTCAGTGGGACAATGCGGGATACAAGCCCGGCACGCTCTGCTTCTTCGGCATCCATCAGGCGCCCGGTCAGACACATCTCCATTGCCTTGGATTTTCCGACAAGGCGCGTGAGTCGCTGCGTGCCTCCCATACCCGGCAGAGTGCCGATCTTGACCTCCGGCTGACCGAAGCGGGCATTGTCGGCAGCCAGTATGAAATCGCACATCATTGCCAGTTCACAACCGCCACCCAGTGCATAGCCGGCAACCGCAGCAATCGTCGGTTTGCTGCAATCGGCAACACGCTCCCACTCCTTGAGAAACTGCGTATGCAGGGCATCCAGATAGTGCACGCTCCGCAGTTCCCGTATATCCGCCCCGGCAGCAAACGCCTTCTGCGACCCGGTTATGATGATTGCTCTTACCGCATCGTCCTTCTCCCAGGCGTCCAGTGCGTGAACGACGTCGAGCATGACCTGACGGTTCAGTGCATTCAGGGCGTCTGGCCGGTTCAATGTCAGTGTGCCGACATGTCCTGTCACTGTCGTGAGGATGGTTTCGTAACTCATTGTGGTTTCATCTCCGTGTACTGGCTTGTGAGTGTCAAGACCAGAATCCTTGCAGGCTGTCGGGGCCGGGTCAAGCACTGAAACCGCAGCGGATGTTGTACAGTTACGCCATGCCAGATCAAGCACGTATCTACCATATCGCCCGTAATGCCGACGTCGCACGCCTTGCCGAGGGCGAGGACTATCGTTGCGCTTCGCTGGAATCCGAAGGCTTCATTCATTGCTGCAGCCAGCAGCAGCTTCACGGGGTGACTGCTCGCTACTATGCCGATATCGACGATGTTCACTTGCTGATCATTGACGTTGACCGGCTTGTCCCCGCACTCATACTGGAAAATACCGTCGGGGGCGATGAATTGTTCCCGCATGTCTATGGACCGATTGCACCTGACTGTATTATCGAGTGCATACCCTATGGCTTGCGCTCGAGCGAACGCATGGGAGTATTGGATTGACAATGCCAGCCACGACCAACAGGGAAGGATTTGCATGAACACTGCCGCTGAGCCGCAAGACGGTATTCGCATCGACACCCGCGGACCGCTGGGCATGCTGGTGATGTCGCGCCCCGCGACACTCAATGCCCTGACGATCGACATGGTTCAGGCTCTGAGTGCTGGTTTGCGTCAGCTGGAATCAGACAATGCCATCAAACTGATCATCATCTGCTCCGATTCCGAGCGCGCCTTCTGTGCCGGCGGTGACATGAAGCGCATACGGCAACACGCCCTGAATGACGAACACGATGCCATCAGGCACTACTTCACCAATGAATATGCTCTGAACCTGGCCATAGCCAAGAGTCGCAAGCCCTACCTTGCCCTGATCAACGGCGTTGCCATGGGCGGTGGTCTGGGCGTATCGGTACACGGCCAGTATCGCGTCGTGACGGAAAAAGCGGTAATGGCCATGCCGGAGAGCCGTATCGGCTTCTTCCCCGATGTTGGCGCTACCTGGTTTCTGCCTCGTTTGCCCATGCGCTGCGGCTACTGGCTGGGGCTGACATCGGCCTCGGTCAGCGGTTCCGAGGCCATCGAGGTGGGTCTGGCCACACACTACGTAGCCAGCGAGTCGGTTGATGCCTTGTTGAGTGCGCTGGAAGCTGCCCTGCAGGATGAGTCCTGCCATTCCTGCGACGAGGCCTGCCGCATTGTCGAGCGCGTACTGGCTGAGGAATCAGGCAAACCGGTGAACGGTGACAGTCGATCGCCAGAGGAAGCTGAAGCCTTCAGACAAGTCATCGCACAACGAGCGCACTGGTTTTCCGATGATGATCTGGCATCCATTCGTGCACGCCTGCAAGCGGATGCAGACCAGTCCGAAGATGCCACACACATGCTCGCGCTGCTGGACAGTGCCTCCCCCTACTCGCTGGATACCACATTGACGCTGTTCAGGCAGGCCAGTGGCCTCGAGTTGGAAGACTGTCTACAGCTGGAACTTCAGACCGCGCAGGGAGCCTGCCGGCACCCCGATCTGGTAGAAGGTGTACGCGCTGTGCTGGTGGACAAGGACAAGAACCCTCGCTGGGCCGACTGAGTAGGCTGAGGGAGCTGAGGGAGCCTACAATAACTGCCTCATATCAGGAGGCTCTTGCG
>CBDUIJ010000012.1:0-36330 GCA_965367215.1 uncultured Granulosicoccus sp. | reverse complement strand
GGGACCCGGCTGAATCATGCTTGCATTGCTGCCAATCGGGTCGCAACGCACATAAGAAGGTCCGTACAAGCGGGCAAGCTCGTCATCCACAATGGATCCTCCAGTGGTGGCAGGGTATCGAGAATCACCGATCCGGATACAGCCTATCCGTGAGTTCCTTGTCGGGATTCCACAACACAACTTGCCGAGTCGTTGCACAAGAGCTCCGCTGAGCATTCGGTTTTCCGGCAGTTGATCGGAACAGCAAGCCTTAAACCTGTTTGAAATGGTCCCTGTTCGCCAGGGCGCCAGCCGCATGACGCGCTTTCATTCAAAAATGCTAGACGGCAATCATTTTTTGATTGACGTCTGGCATTTTGCAAACCATACTGCCAGGCAATGAAAGCGAGCCACACCAATACGGTCAGGGATTCCGGCAAGAAGCCGACTCTGAGCGATGTCGCCCGGGTGGCTGGCGTCAGTTACGCAACTGCTGACAGGGTCATCAACGATCGTGGCAATGTTGCCCAGAAGTCGGTTCGCAAGGTGCACGATGCAATGGCGGAGCTGGGCTATGTTCGCAACGTTGCCGCCGCCAACCTGTCACGCCAGCGTACCTACCGTCTGGCCTTCCTGCTGCCCAAGGGGCGCAACGCCTTCTTTTCGCGAGTACGGGCGCACCTGGACAATCTGGTCGAGCATCTGATTGCCGATCAGGTCAGCGTCGAGGTTATCGAGATTGACGCGTTTGAAGTGGCGGGCCTGAAGAACAGTCTGCTCTCCATTGTCGATGCCGCCTACGATGGAATTGCCGTGGTCGGCCTGCAGACGGCTGAAATTGCAGAACCTCTGAAGGCGTTGAGAGAGCGGGGCACCGTCATTGTCAGTCTGGTGTCAGACCTGCCTGTTGAACATCGTGCCGCCTATATCGGTATCAACAATATTGCCGCCGGACGCACGGCGGGTCGTTTGCTGGGTTTGTCACATGCTGGCCGCAAAGGGCGTGTACAGATGATTGCAGGATCGCTTGAAGCACGTGATCACGAAGATCGTTTGCAAGGCTTTCGCGAGGTCATCAGTGAAGACTATCCCGATATCGAATTGCTGGATCCTGTCATGACTCGTGATGATGCCGGCAAGGTAGGTGCTGTTGTGAAGGAGGCTCTGGATGCCGCCCCGAATGTGACTGCGGTGTACAACGTGGGCGCCGGCAATAGTGGACTGGTAGCGACGCTTGAACAATGCACTCGTCCCGAGCGTTTTTTCTGCATCGTGCATGAGCTGGTGCCCCATACCCACAAGGCGCTGCTGAACAAGCACATCGATCTCGTCATTGACCAGCGACCCGATGTGGAGGTCAACCGAGCTCTGACGATTCTGAAGGCCTTGATTGATGGCCGAGATATTCCTCCCATGCAGGACCTGGTGCCAACGATATACGTTCGCGACAACCTGCCATCCCATATTCCCGACACGACGTTGACAGAAAACCAAAGACCATGACTGATTTCTTCGCCGGTATTGACAAGCTGCAATACAACCCTGACTCCACGGATCTGGCCTTTCGCCATTACAATCCCGATGAAATGTTCATGGGGAAGCGCATGGAAGATCACCTGCGTTTTGCCGTGGCCTACTGGCACAGTTTTGCATGGCCAGGTGGTGATCCCTTCGGCGAGGCGACCTTCGAGCGTCCGTGGTTCGGCGACACGATGGAACTGGCACGATTGAAGGCCGACGTGGCTTTCGAGATGTTCGATATTCTCGGTGCCCCGTTCTTCTGCTGGCACGATGCGGACATTCGTCCGGAAGGTGCCACCTTCAAGGAAAGCCGCAGAAATTTCGAGGACATCATCGAATACTTTGCGGCAAAAATGGAAAGCAGCGAGACCCGGCTTCTGTGGGGTACGGCGAACATGTTCAGTCATCGTCGCTTCATGTCTGGTGCCGCCACCAATCCCGATCCGGAAATCTTTGCCTGGTCTGCAGCCACGGTGAAGTTGTGCATGGACGCCACGCAGAAGCTCGGCGGTGAAAACTATGTCCTGTGGGGTGGTCGTGAAGGCTACGAGACGCTTCTCAATACTGATCTGAAGCGCGAACGAGCTCAGGCAGGGCGTTTTCTGCAAATGGTGGTCGACTACAAACACAAGATCGGATTCAAGGGTGCCATCCTGGTGGAGCCGAAACCACAGGAGCCGTCGAAGCACCAGTATGATTTCGATGTTGCAACGGTTTATGGGTTCCTTAAGGAATTCGGACTCGAAGGCGAGGTTCAGATGAACATCGAACAGGGCCATGCGATTCTGGCAGGGCATTCGTTCGAGCATGAACTGGCGCTGGCAGCCTCACTGGGCATTCTGGGTTCGATCGACATGAATCGAAATGACTACCAGTCAGGTTGGGATACCGATCAATTCCCCAACAATGTGCCAGAGGTTGCCCTGGCCTATTACGAAGTGCTGCGTGCCGGAGGCTTTACCACGGGTGGCACCAACTTCGATGCAAAACTGCGTCGCCAGTCACTGGATCCGGTGGACCTGATTGCCGGTCATGCCGGAGCGATGGATGTCTGTGCACGAGGTCTGAAGGCGGCGGCTGCCATGCTTGAAGATGGCACGCTCGAGAACAAGCGCAATGAGCGCTACGCCGGATGGGACAGCGAATACGGCAAGTCGCTGTTGCAGAGTGACCTTGCCAGTATTGCGGCTGATGTCGAGTCGAGTGGTATCGATCCGAAGCCAAGATCCGGTCAGCAGGAAGTGCTGGAAAATATTGTCAATCGTTTCGTTTGATCCGTCTGTTCAATCTGTCTATCGGAAGGAGAAGGACATGAAGAATCTGAAGGGCCCTGCGTTGTTTCTGGCGCAATTTGCCAGTGATGAAGCTCCGTTCAACAGCTGGGACAGCATCACCAAGTGGGCGGCAGACTGCGGCTACAAAGGTGTGCAAGTGCCCAGTTGGGATGCTCGTCTGTTTGATCTGGACAAGGCGGCCAGCAGCAAGACCTACTGCGATGAGTTCAAGGGGCAGGCGCTGGAAAACGGCGTGGAAGTGACTGAACTGTCCACCCATCTGCAAGGCCAGCTGGTAGCGGTTCACCCGGCGTACGACGATGCATTTGATGGGTTCGCCGATCCATCGGTACGTGGCAATCCCAAGGCACGACAAGCCTGGGCCGTGGATCAGGTCATGAAGGCCATTTCGGCCTCTGCCAACATGGGAATCAAGAACCACGCATCATTCTCGGGTGCGTTGGCCTGGCCCTACCTCTACCCATGGCCACAGCGTCCCGCCGGACTGGTGGAAACCGCTTTTGACGAGCTGGCCGCGCGCTGGCGCCCGATTCTCGATCACGCCGACAAGAACGATGTGAATGTCTGCTACGAGATTCATCCGGGCGAAGACCTGCATGATGGTGTGACCTTCGAGATGTTTCTGGAACGAGTGGACAATCACCCGCGTTGCAACATGCTGTATGACCCATCGCATTACGTACTGCAATGTCTGGACTATCTCGACAACATCGACATCTACAAGGACCGCATCAAGATGTTTCACGTCAAGGATGCCGAGTTCAACCCGACCGGTCGTCAGGGCGTGTACTCCGGTTATCAGCCCTGGGTAGATCGTGCCGGGCGGTTCCGTTCACTGGGCGATGGGCAGGTTGATTTCGTATCCATCTTCTCCAAGATGGCTGCCAACGATTTTGACGGTTGGGCCGTTGTCGAGTGGGAGTGTTGTCTGAAGCATCCCGAAGACGGTGCACGCGAAGGCGCGCAGTTTGTCTCCGAGCACATCATCCGTGTTACCGAGCGGGCGTTTGATGATTTCGCTGACGGCGGCACCGATGATGCGGCCAACCGCAAGATGCTGGGGATTGACTGATGTCACGTACGGGTCGAATTCAGCTGGGTATGGTCGGCGGCGGTAACGACGCCTTCATTGGTGGCGTGCACCGCATTGCGTCGCGCATCGATGATCGCTTCGAGCTGGTGGCAGGAGCGCTGTCGTCCACGCCGGAGAAATCCCGGGCCTCGGGAAAAGCACTGGGTCTGCCGCGTATATATGACGACTTCAGCCAGATGGCTGCGGCCGAAGCTGCGCTGGATAACGGTATTGAAGCCGTGTCCATCGTCACGCCCAACCACATGCACTTTGCAGCGGCGAAGGAATTTCTGGAGCGTGGCATTCATGTCATCTGCGACAAGCCGCTGACATCCACCATGGATGAAGCGCATGCCATGGCCAAGGCGGTGGAAAACTCGAAGGCCCTGTTCGTGCTCACGCACAACTACACCGCCTATCCCATGATTCGTCAGGCCAAGGCCATGATTGCAGCCGGTGAGCTGGGCGAGCTTCGAGTCATTCAGGCGGAATATCCGCAGGACTGGTTGACCGAGTCGCTGGAAAACGAAGGCCTGAAGCAGGCGGAGTGGCGAACCGATCCGGCACGCTCCGGCGTGGGTGGTTCGGTGGGGGACATCGGAACCCATGCTCATAATCTGGCCTGTTTTGTCACTGGCTTGACGGTCGAGAAACTGGCCGCCGATCTGCAGAGCTTTGGTGCGGGACGTCAGCTGGATGACAACGTGCATACGCTGCTGCGATTTTCCGGCGGTGCGCGCGGCATGTTGTGGTGCAGTCAGGTAGCACCGGGTAACGAGAACGGTCTGAAGCTGCGTGTCTATGGCACCAAGGGCGGCCTGGAATGGAGTCAGGAAGATCCGAACTACCTGTGGTTCACACAGCAGGGCAAGCCCAAGCAGCTGGTGACGCGAGCCGGAGCCGGAGCCAATGATGCCGCTGCTGCGGTCTCACGAGTACCGGCGGGTCATCCCGAAGGCTATCTGGAAGGCTTTGCCAATCTGTACACCGAAGCGGCAGATGCCATTCGCGCCGTACAGGGCGGTGCTTCGCGGGAGAGTGCGATGGGCCTGCTGCCCGGGATAGAGCAGGGCATGGCCGGAATGGCGTTCATCACGGCCTGCGTCGAGTCTTCCGCACAGGATGCGGCCTGGGTGAGTCTGTAATGCCGGCTCCCGTTCTCGCCCTGCAAGACGTCAGCAAACGGTTTGGCCCGATCGAAGTGTTGCATGGCATCAGTCTGACACTGCGTTCTGGCGAAGTGCATGCCCTGATTGGCGAGAACGGCGCCGGCAAGTCCACCACCATGAAGATCCTTGCGGGCTATCAGCCCGCAAGCGAGGGTGTCATTCTGCTCGACGGCATGCCTGTCACCTTCGACAGTCTGCGCGATGGTGAAGAGGCTGGCATTGTCATGATTCATCAGGAGTTCAACCTGGCTGAGCAGCTCACCGTGGAGCAGAACATCTTCCTTGGTCGCGAATTGAAGAAAGGCTGGTTGCTGGACAAGTCCGAGATGCGGCGCCTGACACGAAGCTACCTGAAGCGTGTCGAGTGCTCGGTTGATCCCGACGCACTGGTGTCAGCCTTGTCAAATTCCGAAAAACAGATGGTGGAGATTGCCAAGGCCTTGTCACGAGATGCTCGTGTGCTGATCATGGACGAGCCTACCGCCGTGTTGACCAACCGCGAAACGAAGGTCCTGTTCGAACAGGTCAGTGCACTGCGAGCTACCGGTACGGCCATTCTGTTCACCTCTCACAAGCTCGATGAAGTGGCGGAAGTCTCCGATCAGGTCACGGTCATGCGGGACGGTTCCGTGGTGTATTCGGGGCCGAGCGCCGAGATCGATGAAGATGGTATGGCCACGACCATGGTAGGGCGTGATGTATCGGATCTCTATCCGACCAAACCCGGTGTGCCGAGTGAGGCCGAGACGGTCCTGTCAGTGAAGGGGCTGACAGTCCCGGGTTTTGCTGAAGGATTGTCGTTCGATCTGAAACAGGGTGAAATTCTCGGCATTGGCGGATTGATCGGTGCGGGTCGAACCGAAGCGATGGAAGGGCTGTGTGGATTGCGCGCCGCCGCGGTCGAATCCGTGACCCTGTTCGGTGAGTCGGTGCAACTGAAAACGCCCGGAGATGCTCAGCGCCGCGGCCTGTGCTACCTGACTGAAGATCGAAAGTTGCGGGGGCTTGTACTTGACTGGGGCATGCGAGAGAACCTGACCTTGCAGACCCTGTTCAAATTCGGTTCTTTCATGATCGATACGCGTGCAGAAGATGCTGCACTGAGTCATGCCATTGCAGAGTTCGATATTCGTGCCGGCAGCCGCAGCGTCCGGGTGGGCAATCTCTCCGGTGGCAATCAGCAGAAATTGCTGTTGGCCAAAGTGATGCTGTCCGAACCCCGTATCCTGATTGTCGATGAGCCAACCCGCGGTATCGACATAGGTACCAAACAACAGATTTATGTCTTCCTGCGCAAGTTGGCCGCGCAGGGACACGCCATCATCGTGATCACTTCGGAAATGCCGGAACTGATCGGTCTGGCAGATCGCATCATGGTCATGCGCCTGGGACAGTTCGCCGGCAGCCTGACGGGGCCGGAAATTTCCGAAGATTCGATCGTTCGCCTCTCCATGGGTCTCGAGGCGACCTCATCCAACACAGCTGCGGTTCCACCGTTGGCTCAAGACAGATTCCTATGAGCGACGCGACAACTTCATCCTCATCAGCCGGGTTCAGGCTGCCATCCATGGCCGTGATCGGTCCGGTGCTGGCGCTGATCGTGCTGCTTGCCATCGGCGCGATGATGAACTCGAACTTTCTCAGTGCGGCCAATATCACCAACGTGCTGGCGCGCTCGGCGTTCATCGGCATCATCGCCGTCGGCATGACCTTTGTCATTACCTCGGGTGGGCTGGATCTGTCGGTGGGATCCATGGCCGCCTTCATCGCAGGCCTGATGATCCTGGTGATGAACGCCGCCTTGCCCAGTCTCGGGGTTGGCATACCGATCATCCTGCTGGGCATGGTGGTCGCCCTGATTGCGGGTATCGCGGCCGGACTGCTCAATGGCTTCCTGATCACCTCGCTGGGAATCGAGGCATTCATCGTCACGCTGGGGTCCATGGGGATCTATCGCAGCCTGGTTACGTGGTTGGCCGACGGTGGAACACTGTCGCTGGACTTCTCACTTCGAACCTTCTATCGCCCGGTCTATTTCGATGGCATTCTGGGGGTCAGCTGGCCGATCATCGTGTTTGCACTCGTGGTCATCATCGGACAGATCATCATGTCTCGCTCGGTGTTCGGTCGACACTGTGCGGCGACAGGTTCGAATGAGCATGTTGCTCATTATTCCAATGTGAACGTCAACCGGACTCGGCTGATCACCTATGCCGCTCTGGGAATGCTGGTGGGTATTGCCACCATCATGTACGTACCTCGGTTGGGCTCTGCCTCATCGTCCACCGGGGTCTTGTGGGAACTGGAAGCCATTGCCGCCGTCATCATCGGCGGCACGGTGCTCAAGGGTGGCTTCGGCCGCGTCTGGGGTACCGTCATTGGTGTACTGATCCTGAGTCTTATCGATAACATCCTGAATCTCACCGACTTTGTATCGCCCTACCTCAATGGGGCCATTCAGGGTGTCATCATCATTCTGGCTGTCATTCTGCAGCGGGAATCAAAGGCGGCCAACTGAAAATCAGAGCCGCGTCCTTTCAAACCTTGGAGAAGATCACGTGAAGAACACCACCATTCTGTCCGCAGCCATCGCGGCAAGCCTGTTCGCAGGTTCAGCGCTCGCGGAAACCAAAGTCATCGGCGTATCCATTCCCGCGGCCACGCACGGTTGGGCAGGGGGCATGAACTTCCACGCCAAGCAGGCGGTAGAACGTCTGGAAGAAGTCTATGAAGACCTGGACTTCGTGCTGGCAACAGCCTCGGACCCGGGCAAGCAGGTCAACGATATCGAAGACATGGTCGCCACCCGTGGTATCGATGCACTCGTGGTTCTGCCTTTCGAATCCGACCCGTTGACACCGCCGATTCAGGCCGTTGCTGATAGTGGTGTCTGGATTACCGTGGTCGACCGTGGTCTGTCCATTGACGGTATAGAAGACCTGTATGTCGCCGGTGACAATTCCGGCTTCGGCAAGGTTGCGGGCGAATTCATGACATCCAATATGCCCGATGGCGGTGACATTGTTGTATTTCGTGGCATTCCCACCACGATCGATAACGAGCGCGTGGATGCTTTCACGGCCGCTATCGAAGGTTCCGGCATCAACGTGCTGGCCATGGAGCACGGCAACTGGAATCGTGATGACAGCTTCACGGTCATGGAAGATTTCCTGTCGAAGTACCCGAAGATCGATGCCGTCTGGGCCTCCGATGACGACATGGCAATCGGCATTCTGGCCGCCATCGAAGCCGCCGGCCGTGATGATGTCCAGTTCGTTCTGGGTGGGGCAGGCATGAAGGAGATGATCAAGCGCACGGCTGATGGCGACAAGATGATTCCGGCCAACGTGACCTATCCACCTGGCATGATCGCCACCGCGATCGAACTGACAGCCGTGGGCATGACATCCAGCTCTCCGGTTTCAGGCACATTCACAATCGGTTCCGTTCTGGTAACCGAAGACAATGCAATGGACTTCTACTATCCAGACAGCCCGTTCTAGGTATCACTCGTTCCCATGTTGTAGCTGCGCATGGGGACATCATTGAAAGTCGAGTGGCGCCCGTTCAGGGCGTCACCGCATTCTGCCTCGTGGTAAATTCGTGTCAACCTCGCAACAAGTCCATGAACGCCATCGCTGCTCGCGACAGTGTTCTGCCACGCAGGCACACCGAGCCGAGGCGTCGTTGCATCTCCAGACCTCGCACCGGAACCGCAACGATGCCTTCGTCTATCATGTTGCTGGGCAGGGCGCTCCACCCCAGGCCCACGGACACCATCATCTTGATGGTTTCCAGATAGTTGGTTTCCAGAGAAGTCTCCACCGTGACGTCGAACGGTCGCAGAGCCTCGAGCAGGATGGCGCGAGTCACCGTACCGCGTGCCGGCAACACGGCATTGTATGCGGTCAGCATCTCGGCGGTAACATCGATGCCCGCGGCGACCTTGCTGGCCAGCGGGTGATCCGATGCGCACACGATGCTCAAGGGGTCTGGCCACACCAGCTCGGTGAGCAGAGCGCTCTCGAGCTGGTCGGGCAGGGTGACCACCGCCAGTTCGATATGACCATTCAGCACTTCATCGCAGGCCAGCTCCGAGTCCATGAACAGCAGGTCCAGTTCCACCTCCGGGTAGGTCTGGGTGAAGGCCTTCAGTACCGGCGGCAGACGATGAATGCCGACGTGGTGGCTGGTTGCCAGGCGCAACCGACCGCCCACGTCCGCCCCGAGTGAGAGTACCTCGTCTCTACTGATCTGGATGTCCGCCAGAATGCGCCGGCTGCTGGTCAGGAATTTCTGGCCTGCCTCGGTCAGCTGAATACCGCGGCCCAGCCGGTCAAACAGCGTGACACCCAGGTCATCCTCCAGCGCCGCGATGCGCTTGCTCACAGCGGGTTGGGTCATGAACAATTGTTCAGAGGCTCGCGAGAATGAGCCGAGCTCGGCGACCGCCACGAAGGCCTTCATTGTTGAAACATCCATCGTAGTATTCCACCACGGAATACAATTCATAATCAATATGAATTTGAGTTATTTGACGTTAGCCGATAGAATCCACTTCCCGTAGAATTTCCAGGAAGGCTCAGGCAGATGGCTGGCAAGACCTTGTATGACAAAGTGTGGGACGCCCACGTCGTTAACCAGCAGGAAGACGGCACTGTGCTGCTCTATATCGACCGGCACCTGGTCCACGAAGTAACGTCGCCGCAGGCCTTTGAAGGGCTGAAGCTGGCAGGTCGCAAACCGTGGCGCCTCAGCTCCATGCTGGCCGTGGCCGATCACAATGTGCCGACTACCGACCGTGCCAACGGCATCTCCGACCCCGTTTCTCGCCTGCAGGTGGAAACACTGGACGCCAACTGCGAAGCCTTTGGTGTTGTCGAATTCAAGATGAATGACCTGCGTCAGGGCATCGTGCATGTCATCGGGCCTGAGCAGGGTGCAACCTTGCCCGGTATGACAGTCGTCTGTGGCGATTCGCACACCTCCACCCACGGGGCGTTCGGAGCGCTGGCCTTTGGTATCGGCACTTCCGAGGTCGAGCATGTCATGGCCACCCAGACACTGCTGCAGAAGAAATCACGCAACATGCTGATCAGTGTCGATGGCGAGGTGGGCCCTGGCGTCACTGCCAAGGACATCGTGCTGGCCATCATCGGCAAGATCGGTACCGCTGGCGGTAACGGTTGCACTCTGGAATTCGGTGGTGAGGCCATTCGGGCCCTGTCGATGGAAGGCCGCATGAGTGTGTGCAACATGGCCATCGAGGCCGGTGCCCGCGCCGGCATGATCGCCGTGGACGATACAACCATCGATTATCTGAAAGGCCGTCCCTTCGCCCCGAGTGGTGAAATCTGGGACAAGGCGGTAGCGGCATGGCGCGAATTGAAGAGCGACGACGATGCCGAATTCGATGAAGTGGTTCGTCTGGATGCCACGCAGATCGAGCCACAGGTATCCTGGGGCACGTCTCCGGAAATGGTCACCTCAGTCAATGGCTTCGTGCCCGATCCGGCGGCTGACGAATACGCGGCCAAGCGTGAAGGCTTCACCCGTGCGCTGGAATACATGGATTTGCAAGCCTCGACACCGGTTACCGACATTCAGCTGGATCGCGTCTTCATCGGTTCCTGCACCAATTCCCGTATCGAGGACTTGCGTGCCGCCGCGGCGGTGATCAAGGATCGCAAGGTTGCCGATACCATCAAGCAGGCCATGGTGGTTCCGGGTTCCGGGTTGGTCAAGAAACAGGCTGAAGCCGAAGGTCTGGACAAGCTGTTCGTCAACGCCGGCTTTGAATGGCGTGAGCCGGGCTGCTCCATGTGTCTGGCGATGAATGCTGACCGGCTGGAGCCGGGTGAGCGCTGCGCATCCACCTCGAATCGTAACTTTGAAGGGCGACAAGGGCAGGGCGGACGCACGCACCTGGTCAGTCCGGCCATGGCAGCAGCGGCTGCCATCGCAGGTCATTTCGTCGATGTCCGCCACTTCTAGGATAAGGAGAACACCATGAAGAGCTTCACACAGCTGAAAGGCCTGACTGTCCCTCTGATGCGGGCGAATGTGGATACCGATGCCATCATTCCCAAGCAGTTCCTGAAGTCCATCAAGCGCTCGGGCTTTGGCGTCAATCTGTTCGATGAATGGCGTTACAAGGATGCCGGCTTCCCGGGACAGGATCCGAACAGCCGCGAACCGAATCCGGATTTCGTGCTCAACGAGCCACGCTACAAGGGCGCCCAGGTGTTGATCGCGGGTGAGAACTTCGGCTGCGGTTCGTCACGCGAGCACGCGGTCTGGGCTCTGGATGACTATGGTTTTCGTTCCGTCATTGCCCCCGGTTTTGCCGATATCTTCAACAACAACTCGTTCAAGAGCGGCTTGCTGCCGATCGTGCTGGACAAGGCCATCGTCGAGAAGCTGGCTGACGAATGCGCCAACACCGAAGGCTATCAACTGGATATCGACCTGGAAGCCCAGACGGTAACCACGCCCAACGGCGATGTCTACCCCTTCGAAGTGGATGAATTTCGCAAGCATTGTCTGCTGAACGGTTTTGACGATATCGAGCTGACGCTGCAGCAGCGCTTTCGCATCGAAGAATACGAAGTGAAGCGTCGTGAAAGCGCTCCCTGGCTGTTCGACTGATCATGGCTTCCGACAGCCTCAAGCTGGTCATCGGTAACAAGAACTACTCGTCGTGGTCGCTGCGACCGTGGATTCTGATGCAGCACGCGCAGTTGCAGTTCGATGAAATTGCCGTGCCGCTGTATACCGCTGAAGGTGAGGCCTTGCTGGAAGAATGGTGCCCTGCAAAGCGGGTGCCGGTATTGCATGAAGGCCCTCTGGTGCTATGGGACTCTCTGGCCATCTGCGAGTACATCGCCGACAAGGTCACCGACCATGCACTATGGCCAGAGCGCGCCAGTGACCGGGCTCGCGCCCGCGCCATGAGTGCCGAAATGCATTCCGGGTTTGCCGACCTGCGTGAAGCCATGCCCATGAACTGTCGCCGTGTCATCGAGGGCTTCAAGCCGTCCCTGGCTGTGCAGATCGATATCAATCGTATCGTCCAGCTGTTCGAGGATGCACTTCAGCAAAGCGGTGGACCCTGGTTGTTCACCCATTACACGGTAGCCGATGCCATGTTCGCACCGGTTGCCTCTCGATTCCGCACGTACGGCATCACCTTGCCAAGGCTCTCACAGCAGTATGTGGAGCGGGTGCTGGAAGATCCGCCCATGCGCGACTGGTACAGCGCAGCGGCGGCTGAAACCGACGTCATCGAAAAATCCGAAATCCGAATCTGAACCTGCTCTGCGCACAACATCCGCCAGAGCACCCTGTCTCAAAGGTATTACTCCATGTCTCAAGCACGCAAGATCGTCATCCTGCCCGGCGATGGTATCGGTCCTGAAATCATTGCCGAAGGTCGCAGGATTCTGGAAACCGTCAACCAGCAGTACGATCTGGGTCTGAGTCTGCAAACCTGCCTGTTCGGTGGTGCGGCTTATGACGAGAGTGGCACCCCATTGCCGGAAGACACCCTGAATGCCTGTCGCGAAGCCGATGCCATTCTGCTGGGCGCCATCGGTGGTCCTCAGTATGATTCCGCCCCGCGTGATCTGCGCCCCGAGCGTGGTCTGCTGGGTCTGCGTTCGGAGCTGAAACTGTTCTCCAATCTGCGCCCGGCGTTGCTCTACCCCGAGCTGGCCGATGCGTCCTCGCTGAAGCCGGAACTGGTGGCCGGGCTCGATCTGATGATCGTGCGAGAACTGACAGGCGGTATCTATTTCGGTCAGCCGCGCGGCATCGAGGAGCGTAATGGTGAACGGGTTGGCTTCAACACACTGGTTTACAGTGAGTCGGAAATTCGTCGAATCGCGGTCAGTGCCTTCGAGATTGCCCGGCAGCGTAATTCACGCCTGTGTTCGGTCGACAAGATGAACGTTCTGGAAGTGTCGGAGCTGTGGCGAGAAGTGGTGATCGAAGTCGGCAAGGACTACCCGGATGTCGAACTGACTCACATGTTTGTCGATAACGCTGCCATGCAGCTGGTGAAAGCGCCCAAGCAGTTCGACGTCATCGTCACCGGCAACATGTTTGGTGACATCCTCTCTGATGCTGCTGCCATGCTCACAGGCTCCATCGGCATGTTGCCGTCAGCGTCTCTGGATGAGGCCGGCAAGGGCATGTACGAGCCCATTCACGGATCGGCCCCCGATATCGCTGGCCAGGGAATCGCCAATCCGCTGGCGACCATTCTGTCAGTCTCCATGATGCTGCGCTACACGCTGAAGGAAGCGGCGGCTGCGGATGCCATCGATTCTGCCGTGGCATCTGCGTTGGCTGCAGGATATCGCTGTCGTGATATCGCCTCAGGCAAAGCGGGTGAAAAACTGATCAACACGACACAGATGGGAGATGCGATCATCGCGGCCCTTCAGGCAGGAGCATAAATCATGAGCAAGACTTACGACATCGCCGTAGTTGGCGCCACTGGTGCTGTTGGCGAGACAATGCTGTCGATTCTTGCCGAGCGCAATTTCCCGGCAGGCAAGGTCTATCCGCTGGCCAGCTCGCGTTCGGCCGGCAAGCGAGTCGCTTATGGTGACAAGCAGCTGGTTGTCCAGAACCTGGAAGACTTCGACTTCTCTCAGGTGCAGATCGGCATTTTTTCGCCGGGTGCTTCCGTGTCGAAGATCTATGCACCCAAGGCGGCCGCTGCCGGCTGTGTGGTCATCGATAACACCTCGCAATTTCGCTATGACGATGACAAGCCGTTGATCATTCCGGAAGTCAATGCGCATGCCATTGCGAAGTACAAGGACACCAACATCATTGCCAACCCCAATTGCTCCACCATCCAGATGCTGGTGGCGCTGAAGCCGCTGCATGATGCCTTCGGCATTACCCGAATCAATGTCTGCACCTATCAGGCGGTTTCGGGAACGGGCAAGGAAGCTATCGAAGAGCTCGGTACCCAGACAGCCAGGCTGCTCAACGGTCTGCCCATCGAGGCATCCGTCTACCCGAAGCAGATTGCCTTCAATGTGTTGCCGCACATTGATGACTTCCAGGACAATGGCTATACCAAGGAAGAAATGAAGATGGTCTGGGAAACACACAAGATCATGGAAGACTCGTCCATCGCAGTTAACCCTACTTGTGTACGTGTCCCCGTGTTCTATGGGCACTCCGAGGCTGTTCATATAGAAACTCGCAAGCCGATTTCTGCGAATCAGGCCCGAGAATTGCTCAGCACTGCACCAGGAGTGGTAGTTATGGACGAGCGAAAGGCAGGGGGATATCCCACCGCCGTGACTGAATCAGCCGGAACTGATGCAGTCTATGTTGGGCGGATTCGCGAAGACATTAGTGTTGAAAACGGGCTGAACCTGTGGGTTGTGTCCGATAATGTCCGCAAGGGCGCAGCACTTAATAGTGTTCAGATCGCCGAATGTCTCGTTCAGGACTATTTGTAAACGCTGATCTATATCTGAATAGATGTAATAATTGAGCTATAGATAACGTTGAAACAGTTAACAACGTTCGGTTGACACAGGCGATTTTCGGGCGCCGGGTTGTCGGATCAAACGTCTGAGTGGGACTCGATACGTGCGAAAATTAGCAACGGCTGCAGCAGTAAGCCTGGCGTTAGCCTCGGGTGGCGCCTTCGGACTTGGTCTGGGTGACATTGAGATGCGCTCGGCACTGAATCAGCCAATGGATGCCGAAATCAGGCTCACCTCGGTGCAAGCCGGTGAGCTCGATGGCATGATCGTGAAGCTTGCCTCTCCGGCAGCCTTCGCTCGTGCCGGGATCGAAAGATCCACGGCGCTGACCAATCTGCGATTCACGGTGGACCAGAGTTCTGGTGCACCGGTGATTCGTATCACCAGTCAGCAGCCCGTGGTCGAGCCCTTTCTCAACTTTCTGCTCGAAATCGACTGGACACAAGGCAGAATGGTGCGTGAGTACACCGTTCTGCTGGATCCGCCGGTCTTCATGACGCCCTCGGCCACCGAGCGCAATACCAGTGCAGACACTCCCGCGGTCGTACAGCGAGGCAATGAGGCGCTGGTCGTTCCGACACCGATCGAGCGTGACAGCGGTGAAGAGGTCGACCTGGCGGGTCTGGCCGAGGCGGCTCCGGCTGCCGAGGATCTGTCTGTCAATGCCGACGAAGGCGAGATCGTCTCGCTGGAACTGCTGCCCGATGACGCCTTGCTGGGTAGCACGCCTGATGTGAGCCCCGATGCGGGTGAGATTGTCTCGTTGACGGATCTTAGCGCGCCCAACAGTGCTGCACTGGAAGAGCGAGAGCAGTTTCTGGCTGAACAGCAAGCCAAACTGGACGCCATTACCGTCGAACTGGCCGACTCGGTCGAAGAAATGTCGGATACCGCCGTTGTGGATGGCGTGCCGGATGCGGACTTCGACGGCTCCACCATCGTGTCACTGGATGAACTGACTCCCGAGGTGGAAACGCCAGCTGTCAGCACATCGTCAGCTTCGGCAGATTCTTCTGGCAAGCAGGTGACTGTCGGGCAGGGCGACACACTGTATGAAATTGCCAAGGACAATGCCGGTGGCGTTTCCGTACAGCAGATGATGATGGCGCTGCTGACTGCCAATGAATCGGCATTCATCAACAAGAACATCAACCTGGTCAAGGCCGGCTCGATTCTGCGTGTTCCCGAATCTGACGAGGCGAGCAGACTGACGCAGGCGCAGGCTCTGGCAGCGATTGGCCAGCAGAATCAGCTGTGGCAGGAATACCGTGACACGCTCACCGGTGGCAACACTCGCATAGCGTCGGGTACCCGCAGTGAGAGCGACTCAAGCACAGCACCGGCGTCTGACACCACGGCTATCGACACCGCCGCGCTGGATCCGGAGCTGAGCTCGGATGATTCGCTGGACGGTTTGTCTCCGGAAGCTCGGGCCATTCTTGACAATGCACGCACGGAAATCCTGGATCGGGATGAGCTGCGCCTCGTCGCCGACAATGCCCCGACCAGCACTACCGCCAGTGCCACAGCAGACGAAACCACCGATAACGACGCGAGTCGTCTGGGTGAGGTGAATCTCAAGCTGCAACTGGCGCGTGAGGAACTGGCGTCCACTCGACTGCAGGCCGATGAGCTGTCAGATCAGGCCAATGAGCTGCAGGGAACCACCGAAAATCTCGATGCGCTCCTGTCCTTGCGCCAGAACGAAATTGCCCAACTGGAATCCCAGCTGGCTGATGCCCGCAAGGCCAGTGAAGAGGCGGCTGCGACAGCTGCGGAAAATGTACTTGCCGATGCCGGCGATGCAGCAGAATCGGCAGCTGATGCTGTCAATGATGCGGCGAGCGACGCTGCCGAGAGTGCTGCCGATGCTGTTGACACGGTAGCCGGTACGGCTGGCGAGCTTGTGGCAGATGCTGGAGACGCGGCTGATGCTGCTGCCGACACGGTCCTGGAAGCAGGGGATGCGGCCGGTGAAGTTGTCGATTCGGGTGTCAACGCGCTGACAGAAGCCGGTGAAGAGCTGGCTCAGGTCGAGCTGCTGGGCGATGACGATGCGACTGCAGACAGTGCGAGTGAAGCGGAAATTGCACCTCCTGTCGTGCAGAGCACCTGGTACCAGGATTTCATCAACGATCCGAAGCGCATGATGATCGCCGGTATCGGTGGCGTCGGCCTGCTGGGTGTTGTTGGAACCTTGTTGTTCCGTCGCAGACGTCGTGACGAAGAATTGCTGGATTTTGACGAAGCCGATTTCAATGATGACGAGCTGGCGCAGATGCAGGCGCATTCAGACCAGGGCGTTGATCTGTCGGGTGCAGGAGTCGCTGCCGGGGCCGCAGGTGCCGCCGCTGCGGGTGCTGCTGCGATCAAGGGTCTGGGTGATGCGGATCCAGCGGATCCGACCATGGACGAGCTGGCAGATTCCAGCCTGGCGTTCGGTGCCGGCACTCAGACAGCTGTTGCAGCTGCTGGTGATGATGCCATCGATCAGGATGACACCATCTCCGAGGTGGATGTGTACCTGGCTTACGGTCTTCATGGGCAGGCTGAAGAGTTGCTGTCCAGAGCGACAGAGCGCGATCCCAACAATCAGGAATATGCAAACAAACTGCTGCAGACCTACCATGCACAGGGCAATGCAGAAGGGTTTCACGAGGTTGCCAGAAATTTCCATGCTCGCTTCGGCGGTGAAGCCAATCCGGAATGGGTTGCCATCGCGACCATGGGTGCCGAGTTGCGACCCGGTGATGAATTGTACGGTGCGGCTCGAGGTGCGGTAGATCGCATCGGTAGCGGACATTCCGATGGTATGGCACTGGGAGATGACGACTTTCTGCCAGCGCACGAAACCGATGAAGGCAGTGTCAGCCGTGACTTCGGCAACGCAGGCGAGGCTCTGGATTTCAACAGCGACGATGAATCCTCGCTGATGGAGCAGAGTATCGATCCGGCTTTCGCCTTCGACGAGGATGATCTGGAAGCGACTGGCGATTTCTCTGGCATCGCCGATGAGCTGGCAGCCGAAGAGGGTGACGGCAGCATCGACTTCCCGGGTTTCGAGGCTGCTGACAAGGCTGCCGAGACTATCGAATCCGACTTGTCCGACATGCCGGAATTGTCCAGTCAGCTGGCAGGTGATATCGCAGCGGATTCGGTAGGCGACCTTTCAGCCGATCTTTCAGGCGACCTTTCAGGCGACCTGACCAATGAACTGTCAGCCGACCTGACCAACGGCGATGAATTGCTGGGTGATGCCCTGACAATGGATGAGCTGGACCGGGTTGCCTCGGTCGATGACCTGACTCTGGATCTCGACCAGCTGTCGGGAGACCTGGAGCTGGACAGTTCAGAGCTGATGAATTCGGATCTGTCAGATCTGGAACTGCCGGATCTGACCGCTGACGATGATCTTCTGCTGGACAACGCCGGCAATGTGGACAACACAGACGAAATGGACACCATGCTCGATCTGGCCAAAGCCTATATCGACATGGGAGACAAGGACTCTGCCAGCAGCGCATTGGACGAAATCGTCAAAAGCGGCAATCCGGAGCAGGTGACTGAAGCCGAGACCTTGCTGCGCAAGATTTCATGATCCACTAACTTCACAGATCAACTTTGACAGAACAGAGAATAGCCCTCGCCGTCGAATATGACGGCGAGGGCTTTTGCGGTTGGCAAAGGCAGCCGCATTGCCATTCGGTTCAGGCCGAACTGGAAAAGGCGTTGAGTCGCATAGCACAGCAACCGGTGACGGTTTACTGTGCCGGACGCACGGATACCGGTGTGCATGCGGCCGCGCAGGTCGTGCACTTCGACACCTCTCTGGACCGTCCCTTGCGTGCCTGGAGTTTCGGCGCCAATTCTCATCTGGACAGGCGTGTATCCGTGCATTGGGCTGCTGTCATGCGGCCGGATTTTCACGCACGATTCTCGGCAACACAGCGCAGCTACCGCTATACCATTCTCAATCGTTCCACCCGACCGGGCTATCAGGCGGGCACGCTGGGCTGGGAGCGGGTGCAGCTGGATGAGCAACGCATGCACGATGCCGCACAGGTGCTGCTGGGGGAGCATGATTTCTCCAGTTTCCGTTCGTCCGAGTGCCAGGCCAATCATGCCATCCGTCGTATGCTCCGAATCAATGTTCACCGCGTACAAGACCGGGTAATGATCGAGGTGACGGCCAATGGATTCCTGCACAATATGGTTCGGATCCTGACGGGTTGCCTGCTGGCGATCGGTCGAGGTGACCGGCCTGTGGGCTGGATGGCGGACTTGCTGGCCGGTAGAGACCGGACAGCTGCCGGTGTCACGGCTCCGCCAAACGGTCTGTGTTTTCTGCAGCCGGGATATCCGGCAGAATTTGGCGTGCCGGATTTTGAAGCCATCAAGGCAACACCCTGGCATCCCTGACATTTTTTCACGGCTGAACGGGCCTGTGAGGCCGTTATCACGCTGTTGCGTGCAAGCTGCATCTGTTAAGGTTGACGACTACCATGGCGCGAAGAACCCGAGTCAAAATTTGTGGAATCACACGCCTGCAAGATGCGCATCTGGCGCAAGAGCTGGGTGCGGATTCGCTCGGCTTTGTCTTTGTGCCAGCCAGCAAACGTTACCTGAGTCCGGAGGCCGCTGCGAGCATCGTTGGCCAGATGGGCCCCTTCGTGACACCGGTGGGATTGTTTCTGGATGCGCCGGCGACAGAAGTCAGTCGTGTACTGGATCTGATGCCTTCGCTGGTGCCGCAGTTTCATGGCCAGGAGAGCGCTGAATACTGTGAGCAATTTGGCAGACCCTATCTGAAGGCCATGGGAGTTGGCAGCGCCGGCACCCTGCCAACGGATGAGCAACTGGCGCCGTACAGCCGTGCGCTGGGTTTTCTTTTTGACAGTCATGAACCCGGGCAGTTGGGAGGAACAGGGGAGGCGTTCGACTGGACCCGGCTAGGGGCTAGAATGAACAAACCGCTGATTCTTGCAGGCGGGCTGAACGTCCATAATGTAGAGCAGGCCATCCGTCAGACGAAGCCCTATGCGGTGGATGTCAGTTCGGGAGTGGAACAGGCCAGGGGTATCAAGGACCCGGAAGCCATGCGGACTTTTCTGGAAGCGGTTCGGCAAGCCGACAGGCAGCCGGAAGCTCGGTCCGAAGACAACTGAAGAACAAGGAATTCGATGAATACAGTATCAGAGCCGAAAGAGGGCCTCATGACCGAACAGTTCCCTGACAAGAAAGGGCATTTCGGAATCTATGGGGGCAGTTTCATCGCCGAAACGCTGATGGATCCGGTCAGGGAACTGCAGGAGGCCTATGAGCGTTATCGCCTGGATAACGAATTCATTGCAGAATTCGAGTGGGAGCTGAAGAACTTTGTCGGCCGGCCCAATCCTCTGTATCACGCACGTCGCTGGTCGCAAGAGCTCGGTGGCGCCCAGATCTGGCTCAAGCGTGAAGACCTGAACCATACCGGCGCTCACAAGATCAACAACACGGTCGGTCAGGCTCTGCTGGCTCGACGCATGGGCAAGAAGCGCATCATTGCCGAAACCGGTGCTGGTCAGCATGGCGTGGCAACTGCGACTGTGTGCGCCCGCTGGGGTATGGAATGCGTGGTCTACATGGGTGAAGAGGACATCGTGCGTCAGGCGCCCAATGTCTTTCGCATGAAGCTGCTCGGTGCCAAGGTCGTACCGGTCACGTCGGGTTCGAAAACGCTCAAGGATGCGTTGAACGAAGCCATGCGCGACTGGGTGGGCAATGTCGACGATACCTTCTACATCATCGGAACAGCGGCGGGCCCGCATCCCTATCCGACCATGGTGCGTGACTTCAACAGTGTCATCGGCAGGGAAATCAAGGAACAGTCTCTCGAGCATACCGGACGACTGCCGGATACCATCATCGCCTGTGTCGGTGGTGGTTCCAACGCCATCGGCGCCTTTCACCCCTTCCTCGATGACAAGGGTGTGGAACTGATCGGTGTCGAGGCCGGGGGAGATGGTCTGGAAACCGGACGTCACGCTGCGCCGCTGAGTACCGGCAAGCCGGGTGTCCTGCACGGCAATCGTACCTACCTCATGGAAGACGATGCAGGCCAGATCATCGAGACCCACAGCGTCTCTGCCGGCCTGGATTACCCGGGTGTCGGCCCTGAACATGCCTGGCTCAAGGATATCGGTCGCGTGCAGTATGTCGCGGCTACCGATACCGAAGCGTTGGATGCAACTCACAAGTTGTGCCGAATCGAGGGTATCATTCCTGCCCTTGAATCAGCCCACGCTCTGGCCCATGCGGTCAAGCTGGCACCGACGCTGGGCAAGGACAAGAACATCGTCGTCAATCTTTCGGGACGCGGTGACAAGGACATCAACACGCTGGCCGATATAGAAGGGATCACTCTGTGACACGAATTGCCACACGATTTGCCGAGGCATCCGGCCGCAAGTTGCTGGTGCCCTACATAACAGCCGGTGATCCGGATCTGGATACCACGCTTGCATTGATGCATACGCTGGTCAAGGCCGGTGCCGATGTCATCGAGCTGGGAATTCCGTTTTCCGACCCGATGGCAGACGGCCCCATTATCCAGGCTGCCTGTGAACGCGCGCTGAAGAATCATGTGTCACTGGTTCACGTCATGGAGACGGTCAAGCGTTTCCGTGAAACCGATCAGGATACGGCCGTGGTTCTGATGGGTTACATGAACCCTGTAGAACGACTGGGCTATGCGCGTTTTGCCGAGTTGGCTGCCGACGCTGGTGTTGACGGTGTACTGACCGTGGACATGCCGCCGGAAGAGGCGGTCGATCTGGTCGCTGAACTGCGCAAGCACGAGCTTGACAGCATCTTTCTGCTCTCGCCGACAACGCCTGATGAACGCATCAAGCTGGTCAGTGAGATGGCCAGTGGTTATATCTACTACGTATCGCTCAAGGGCGTGACCGGAGCCGCAAATCTGGATACGAAGGAAGTGGCTGGCAAGGTTGCGCACATCCAGTCCCTGACAGGAACGCCCGTGGCCGTTGGCTTCGGCATTCGTGATGCAGACTCGGCAGCAGCGGTATCGGAAACGGCAGATGCTGTCGTTGTCGGTAGTGTGCTGGTGGCGCTGGTGGGTGAGCATGGCGCTCAGCCGGATGTCCTGCATTCCAAACTCTTCGAAATTGTCAATGGCATGCGTCTGGCCATGGACGCCAAAGCCGGAGCTGCTGCATGACTACTGAAGACAAGCCGGACATCGAGCCGGACAATGCGGAAGACAAGGAAGAGGCGAAGGACAGCAAGGACACCCCCAAGCGCCCCTTTCTGACCTCCATTCGGCCCATGAGCTGGTTCGAACGGATGATTCCCGCCCGGATCGGTACCCGCAACGAGGACAAGGGCGCTGTTCCGGAAGGTCTGTGGGTCAAGTGTGACAACTGTTCCAACGTGCTTTATCACGCCGAGCTGGAACGCGCGCAGGATGTCTGCATCAAATGCGGGCACCATATGCTGATCACAGCACGCAAACGTATCGAACGACTGCTTGACCAGGGTGTCAACGAGGAAATCGGTGCATCGGTCGAACCTGTCGACATGCTCAAGTTCAAGGACTCGAAGCGCTACAAGGACCGCCTGACTCAGGCTGCCAAGGACTCCGGTGAAAAGGACGCACTGGTGGTCATGGAAGGCAAGCTCAAGGGCATGCCGGTCGTGGTCGCGGTATTCGACTTCAACTTCATGGCAGGTTCCATGGGATCGGTGGTTGGCGAGCGGTTCAGTCGTGGTTGTGATCGCGCTCTGGAGCGGGGCATACCGTTCATCTGTTTCAGTGCCAGTGGCGGTGCCCGCATGCAGGAAGCCCTGTTCTCCTTGATGCAGATGGGCAAGACCAGCGCACAGCTGCGGCGACTGGCCGATCGAGGCCTGCCGTACATCTCCGTGCTGACTGATCCGACCATGGGTGGCGTCTCGGCATCGCTGGCCATGCTGGGCGACATCATCATTGCCGAACCCGGTGCCCGTATCGGCTTTGCCGGCCGCCGGGTCATCGAACAGACCGTTCGCGAGAAATTGCCGGAAGGTTTCCAGAGTAGTGAATTCCTGCTCGAGCATGGTGCCATCGACATGATCTGCGATCGACGTGACATGCGCGACACCCTGGCCAGATTACTGGCCAAGCTCAGCGACAAACCTGTCCTGAAATTTGATGATCCGCACGTTGTCACACCCGCCTGAAGTCCCGAGTACAGCCGCGCCGCTGGATGAGTGGCTGGCCTGGCTGGAAACCATCCACCCTGTGGCAATCGACATGGGGTTGGAGCGCGTCAGTCAGGTAGCTGATCGCTTGCAACTGCGGCCGATCAGTTGCCCGCTGGTGCTGGTCGGTGGTACGAACGGCAAGGGCTCTACGGTGGCGATGCTGTCTGCCATCTACCGCGCCGCCGGCTTTCGCGTCGGCGCCTATACCTCACCCCATATCAACGATTTTCGAGAACGTATCCGGATCGACGGCGAGATGGCGAGCGAGCGTGATGTGGTCGATGCGCTGGCGTTCGTGGAAGCCGGGCGCGCGCCCGAGACGCTTACGTATTTCGAGTACACGACACTGGCAGCCATGCGGGTATTCACGCAGGCCCGTTGCGATGTCTGTCTGCTGGAAGTCGGGCTCGGCGGGCGACTGGATGCGACCAATCTGTGGGATGCCGATTGTTCCGTGGTGACCAGCATCGCGCTGGATCATGAAGATTATCTGGGGTCGGATATCAGTGTCATTGCCACCGAAAAGGCAGCTATCGGCCGCTCGGGCAGGACCCTGGTTGTCGGTGAGCCCGATCCGCCAGCATCCTTGTCTGCCTTCGCCACCGCCGAGGGTATCCAGCTGAAACACGTCGGCCGCCTGGCCGCTGATTCATTGCCGGTGACCAACTTGCAGGGTGCTCATCAGCGACGTAATGCGGCTTGCGCGGTAAAGGTGGTCGACACACTGCAGGCGCGTCTGCCGGTTGCGACGGAAGCGATGCGTGCAGCACTGCTCACCATTGGCATACCGGCGCGATTCGAACAGCTGGAACACGATGGTGTGACGGTGATCATGGATGTTGCGCACAATCCGGCAGGTGCCGAAGCTCTGTGCCGGACATGGCAGCAGGTTTTTGCAGGGCGTCGGGCCGAGGTCATCTTTGCCGCGCTGGCGGACAAGGACATCGAGGGCATAGTGACCGCACTGGAACCTCTGGTGGCACACTGGCATTGCCTGCAGCTTGACGGTGGTCGAGCCATGTCGCTGGAACAGCTGGCAAAGACTGTACAAGGGGTCAGCAAACAAGCGCTGAGTCAGTATGACAAGGCGGCAGAAGCCTGGCAGGCAGCCAGTGCGGCGGCCCGGAAAGGGGGCGGACTGGTGCTGGTAGCCGGTTCATTTCATACCATTGCAAACCTGCACGAAGTCTTGAATCCTGCAGGCGTGTCCAGTCATGAATGATTCTTGCTAAACACTGGCGGTGAGCTCTTCGGACAATCAGGATCGTGGCAATCTGAGACAGCGCCTCTGGGGCGCTGCCGTGTTCATCGCGGCCATGGTCATCGTCCTGCCCTTGTTGCTCGATGGTGCCGGCAGTGAAAGCCAGTTCCGCCGCGTGGAAAAGCTCAGGCAGGAGCCGCCCAGCATTGTCGATGCCGATGGCAAGCGGACCACACAGGCGATTCCCGAGATGCAACCGGTCGGACCTGGTGGCTCGTCTCTGATCGATCCCGGAGATATCGTTTCGCGATTTCGTCCCGACATTCGTGTGGGTGAGGATGATCCGCCGGATTACATGAAAGCGGAGCAGGAAGTGCGCGAGGTTCTGGAACAGACTCGCAGCAAGGCTCCCCTGACAGCGTGGGTGGTGCAGGCTGGCAGTTTCAACGATCAGGCCAACGCGGTGGCCGTCCGTGATCAATTGCGTCGCGGTGGCTTCGCCTCGTTCGTGCGTGATCGTGAATCGGTAACGGAGCCGTTCAGAGTGCTTGTCGGGCCAATGATCAGCGAAGAGAGTGCCAATACGGCGCGGCAGCGAGTGGTAGAGCTGCTGGGTGTCGATGCGCTCATCATGACTTATCCCTGACGGCCGGTGAGCGGCTGCCATTACCGTATCGTGGCAGCCTTGTGCAACACCTGATTGAATTCGTGAAGCCCTCGGCACAGACCTGCGCTCCTTTTGCACGCTGTGTTTTGTTACCATTCGCGCGTATATCTCCCAGCCTGCAGGCGGAATACCCCCGTGTCTGAATTAGATGTTGTCATTCTGGCTCTTCTAGCCATCGCTGCGGTGGTCGGTACCATGCGCGGTTTTCTGCGCGAAGCCATGAGCCTGCTCGTCTGGCTGGCCGCGATTCTGCTGACGCTGATGTATACCAGCCGCTTTGCCAGTGTCCTGCCCATCGACAAGGTGGGTAGCGGACAGACACGGGCGACCATCAGTGCCCTGGTCCTGTTTGCAGGTACACTGATGACAGGTAACCTCATCAACTGGATGGTGGGTCGGGCAACAGCCCGCAAGTCACTGGCTCCGCCGGATCGTATCATCGGTGCCGTGTTTGCCACTGCCAGAGCCCTGGTCATGATGACCCTGCTGGTGTTGATGGCCAATCTGGTTCCCGATCTGCGACAGGAATCCTGGTGGCGTGAGTCCCGGGCAATGCCTGTATTCCAGAAAATGGCCCAGTTTGTTCATGCACGTCTGCCAGACGGTACCTGGCAGTATTTTGATTTTCCACTGACCGGTAACTGATCACATGTGCGGCATCATTGGTATTGTTGGACAAGAACCCGTCAGCCCACGTCTGTATGACGGACTGACATTGTTGCAACACCGTGGTCAGGACGCGGCTGGAATAGCCACGTGTCATGAGGGGCGGCTGGTCCTGCGCCGTGGTGGTGGTCTGGTACGTGATGTCTTCAGTGCTACTGACATTCAGCGTCTGGAAGGGCGTATGGGTATCGCGCACGTTCGCTATCCCACGGCCGGCACCTCCGGGCAGGCTGAATCACAGCCTTTCTACGTCAATTCCCCTTATGGCATCGTCATGGGGCACAACGGCAACCTGACCAACTCGGAAGTGCTGCAGCGTGAGTTGTTCGAATCGGATCTGCGCCATATCAACACGCGTTCCGACAGTGAGGTTCTGCTCAATGTGTTTGCCCATGAGTTGCAGGATCTCAACCCCAGTACACACCTGACTGCCGACATGATCTTTGCCACGGTGGCCGCCGTGCATCGACGCTGCAAGGGTGCCTATGCGGTCATCGGCATGATCGTCGGTCGTGGAGTATTCGCCTTTCGCGATCCTCTGGGTATTCGTCCGGCTGTCATCGGTCATCGCGAAAGCGCCACGGGCACCGAATACTGCATTGCTTCGGAAAGTGTAGCTCTGCAGGGTCTGGGATTCGCCCTGCTGCGCGATATCGCGCCGGGTGAAGCGGTGTATATCGACATGGAAGGCAATCTGCACACCGAGCAGTGCGCACAGAGCCCGGCCTTGTCGCCCTGCATATTCGAATACGTCTATCTGGCCAGACCCGACAGCATCATCGACAACATTTCTGTATACAAGGCCCGCTTGCGCATGGGCGAGACTCTGGCACGGCGGATTCTGCAGGAACGTCCCGATCACGACATTGACGTGGTCATCCCGATTCCGGATACCAGTCGTACCTCGGCGCTGGAAGTGGCGGTGAATCTGGGCGTGAAATACCGCGAAGGTTTCATCAAGAATCGCTATATCGGCCGCACCTTCATCATGCCGGGTCAGCAACTGCGCAAGAAGTCCGTGCGCCAGAAACTCAGCCCCATCGATCTGGAATTCAACGGCAAGAATGTACTACTGGTGGACGATTCGATTGTCCGGGGTACTACCTCGGGGCAGATCGTGCAGATGGCACGTGATGCGGGCGCCAACAAGGTTTACATGGCCTCGGCAGCGCCACCGGTTCGTTACCCGAATGTCTACGGTATCGATATGCCGGCAGCTGAAGAGCTGATTGCCCACGACCGGACGTCTGCAGAGATCGAGAAGGTTATCGGAGCGGACTGGCTGGTGTATCAGGCCCTTGAAGATCTGATCGAGGCGGTGCGCTATGACAAGCACCCGATCGAACATTTCGAAACCAGCTGTTTTTCAGGTGAATACATCACGGGTGATGTCGACAAGGAATATCTGGAGATGCTGGAACAGCAGCGCTCGGACAATGCCAAACGTCTGCAGAACCCTGCCGATGACCTGATGGTGCTGTGATCTGCCGCAGGCGCAGGAAATCGGTTTTTCGCGCCTTGGGGTAGTGGGGTAGACCCACGCAGTTCGGCGTCGTTGTCCGGGCGCCGGGCTTCCGGGCGCCGGGCTTCCGGGCTCAGCCCATACGGAGGCCGGCGCGCTGGAAGTCGCCAACGTCGATGCCGTAGGCACCGTCACTGTGTGTCGTCTTTATCTGGTAGATATTGCCTTCGTTGTCCGTGTCCATCTGGGACAGATCAACAATGCGCTGTGCCGTGGGTTCGCCGGAGGCGTCCAGAATCATGATCACGCGGGGTCTGAGCTTGTCACTGGTGTTGGACAGTACGATGCCCACTTCCTTGTTGATCATCTCGACGATGCTTCCCGGCGGAAAGATACCGACCGAGTCGATGAAGCGAATGACCAGATCCTCATCGAACTGCTTGCCACGCTGAGCGTACAGCTCCTGAATGGCATCCGAGGGAGAAAACGCAGCCCGGTAAGGCTGGTTGATGGTCATCGTGTCGTAGGCTTCCGCGATGGCCACGATCTTGGCGTACATCGGGATGCTGTCATCTGGCAAGCGGCGAGGATAGCCTTGACCGTCGGGGCGTTCATGATGCGAGTGGGCCACGTCAGCGGCACCCGACATCACACTCTTGGTTGACAACAGAATGTCCCGGCCGTAGCGAGTGTGCTTCTGCATCTCGGCCATTTCCGCCTCGTTCAGGGGGCCTGGCTTGTTCAGTACCTCTTCTGAAACGCTGGTCTTGCCAACGTCGTGCAGCATGCCGCAGACCCCGACATCTTCCAGTTCGCGGTTGTTCATGTTCATCGACTTGGCGATGATGATACTGAGCGCCGCCACGTTCAGTGAGTGCTGGGCGGTCGCTTCATGTTTTGCCTGGATTCGGGTCAGCCATACGGAGGCGTCCGGGTTTCTCAGGATACTGTCAACGCAGCCATTGACCGCCTGTTTGACCTTGGTGCCGTCAACTTCAGCGCCCAGACGAATCTCCTCGAACAGGTTGGAGATGGCCTTGCTGGCCAGGGAGTGTACTTCCGTGGCCGCATCCAGCTCGTCCTCGACCATGATGCCCTTGTCCAGGCCAGAGCCGACACCGGGGCCGCTCATGCCGGTGGCGGGCGCTGACTTCTGCAGGCTGAACTCGTCGTAGTCCACCCAGACGAACTTGCATTCCTTCTGCACGGCCAGTACGTCGGCGGGGGATTTGAGTTCCAGACCCTGGAACATGAAGCTGGATTCTTCCCAGGGCTTGTCCAGTTCCACCACGAACATGCCAACGCGCAAATCCTTCACGTCGATCTTTTCGTGATGCTTGCGAGTGCGTTGTGTGCGTTCGCGCACAGGTTGGGCAGGCCGTCGTCGACGCCTCTCCGGTTCCTTCTCCTCGCTTTTGAAGAATCTAGTGAACAGCATTATGGTCCGTGACGATGAGCCGCTTGCCAGTAGGGGGACACTTCCGATGTCTTAGGTGGTGAGCGGCATGTAACGGAAAGACTTTAACGTCCGTTCAGCTGCTTACGCTAGTCCATTGTTCGGTCAGCAATTGCCATTGGCCATGCAAGTTCCGACCCCAATAGAGCGTTAACTGATACTCATTGGACTCACCCAACTGCAGATACATCACAATTCGGGGCTGTGAGGCCGCGCTGGACTCGACATTGCTCACTTGCGAAAGCCTGGTGCCAGGGGCGAGGTTGGCGGTTTCAGCGACTGCGGAGCCTGTCAGAGAAGGGTTGTGGAAGATGCTGATATCACCTTTGTTCACGGCATCAAGCAGTTCGGGGTCTGCCAGTGTCCGCGTGCGAGTCTGCTGCAGTCGTGTCCGTAGCAACTCCTCTGATGCATACAATTCAAGCAAACTGGTCTCATCGCGTTCGTGCCAGGCTCGTTGATAGCGTTCGAACAGCGTCTGAAAGCGGATTTGCTCCTGTTGTCTGCTGGCCGCATCACGCCACTGGATATCATGTGTGAGCAGCACCAGCGGTTCAGCGCTTCGAGCTGGCGATACCGCGCTCCGGTTCAGCATGCCCTGAACGCCGGACAGTCGTCGGTACAGGACATTGAAATGATCATTGGACATGGTCACGCAACCTTCGCTGGAACGGGGTGAGCGGTTCCGTTGGTCATGAGGCACCCCATGCAGCCAGATTCCGGAGCCGGTTCTGCCCAGATATTGATCCAGCGCATTCGGGTAGTTCAGCGTCAGTGCGCCGGCCCCATACAGATCCGGCAAGGAGGCATCGGAACGGTAGCCATCGATCCGGTAGAGTCCCAACGGTGTCTTGTTGTCGCCTTCCACGCGCTTGTCGTAGCCGGCCTTGCCACTGCCGATGTAGTGCTGCTGAATCAGGGTGGCCTCACCCGCATTGACGGCCAGATGGTGCATCGAGGAGTCGGCCAGATCGACCACGAGCAGAGCGGACACCGCCTTGCCCAGCTGCACGACTTCCCCGGGTAGTCTGTCTGGCGAGGGGTTGCTGGCCGGGCTGGGGCGATCGTGCAGACGGGCCCTGGCTTCCTGCAGCAGACCCCGTAGCCGTTGACCCTGTTCGGTTGCATCACCGCCTGCAAGAATCTGGCGATGTGCAGCGCTGGCGCCCAGTTCAGCGGAGAGCAACTGCGCAAGAGCGGATCTGGGGAACTGACGGGCAGCCTGTCTGGCGAGCACTCGGGCTTCGGGGATCTTGCCATCGCTCAGACTTTGCAAGGTGGCGGCCAGTTGCTGATCCAGAGCTTCGGAGGACTGTGGCAAGAGGTGCGGCGCTGCCCATGCCGGCGTGCACAACAACAGGACGCACAGCAATGACAATGACTTCACAAACGAGTCTCCTGATAGATTTTCCAGCGAGTGCCGACCAGGCGCAACAGCAGCAGGCTCTGACTCCGGCTTGCATTGCTGATGACGACCACGGCATCGCTCGCCGTGAAGGTGATTTCACGCTGCAGGTCTTCCCAGCGCGCATTGGCGTGCAACCGTCTCGATTGCCTGATCGAGGCTGCCGGAAATTCGTCGACATAGAATTGCTCGACCCCCTTGGCTGCCTGCAGTGCATGCCACCAGGAAAAAAGCTCGTATTCCAGCGTGCTGACAGATCTCAACGATTGCATCACTGCATCGGAGTTCTGCTCACGGCCTTCGAGGCGAGCTTTGCCGTCCGCGTTGAGACGCGTCGAGTCCTGCCATTCCAGACGGGGCGAACGTACATTGATCGGGGTGTCCAGCGCTCTGGAATAGGCCAGTGATGCCTGGTATTCGTAGATGTTCTGCAGCAGGCGGTAGGTGTCTGCGGCTCTGGGGTCCTGCATCAGGGAGCGTTCCAGATGGGCCACGGCTTCCGGCCAGCGTTCGGCACTGGCTGCCAGCACACCACGGTTGTGTGCCAGTTGAGGCAAGCCGGGACAACGCGCTTCGAGCTCTGCAAGACCGGCGTCCACCGCCGCGCGGTCAATGGTGGCTGCTACGGAGCCGGCTGCCGTGACAGCGGCCAGATTGCGGCGAGTCTCATTGGTCGCCAGAGCAACGACTGAATCCAGCTCGACCAGACACCGGGAATAAGACAATGACTCGCCCCCGGCATGGTCGGCCGATGCATCCGGCTGTGCCGGCAACACACAGGGCCAGGCCACCAACAGAAGTAACGATGTGAGTAGGCGCAAGAGGGGCAGGATTGATCGCAGTCAGGGCAGATGAAGTAGTATAACTAACCCCCTTACCTCAACCCACTTTCAAGGCCACATCCGTTGAGCAATAAAAAAAGCTTAGATTCCGAGTCTGGTGCCCCTTTGTGGGCCGACGATACCTTGGCTATCCGCAGTGGTTTCGAACGTTCGCAATACGGCGAGCACAGCGAACCCATCATGGTGACTTCCAGCTATGTGTATGGAAGTGCGGCAGAGGCTGCCGCCAGGTTCAAGGGAGAGACCTCGGGTCCCATCTATTCACGGTTCACCAACCCCACCGTGCAGTTGTTCGAGCACCGTCTGGCAGCGCTGGAAGGGGGAGAAGCCTGTATCGGTGCGGCCTCGGGCATGGCAGCGACGGCAACCTTGCTCCTGGGCACGCTGCAACAGGGCGATGAGATCGTTGCCACCCGCAACATGTTCGGCAGCACGGTCAATCTGTTCAAGAACTTTCTGCCACGCTATGGCATCACGGTGCGCTGGGCCGATGGCCTGAACGTCGATAGCTGGGCGCCACTGGTCAACAGCAAGACGAAGCTGCTTTATCTGGAAACACCCACCAATCCACTGACCGAGCTGGCCGATATCCGAGCCTTTGCCGATCTGGCTCATGCACACGGTGCCAAACTGGCTGTTGATAACTGTTTCTGCACGCCGGTCCTGCAGAAACCGCTCTCCTTTGGTGCAGACATCGTGGTTCACTCGGCCACCAAATACCTGGACGGGCAGGGGCGCTGTGTGGGTGGTGCCGTTGTGGGATCGGCCGAGTTGATCGATACGCTGACCTCATTCATGCGCAGTGCCGGTCCCTGCATGAGCCCCTTCAATGCCTGGGTGTTCATCAAGGGCCTGGAAACCCTGAGCCTGAGAATGCAGCAGCATTGCTCGAATGCCGCTGAACTGGCCGGTTTTCTGGAATCTCATCCCGCTATCCGTCACGTCTACTACCCGGGACTGGCTTCTCACCCCGATGCCGAGCTGGCCAAACGACAGCAGAAACTGCCTGGCGGTATCCTGTCCATGGAAGTCGATGGTGATCAGGCCGCGGCCTGGCGATTGATCGATGCCGTCAAGATCTGTTCGATCACCGGTAATCTGGGGGATGCGCGAACCACCATCACGCACCCTGCAACGACCACGCACGGTCGCATGACTGCAGAGGATCGACAGCTGTCCGGTGTCGGGGAAAGCCTGATTCGTCTGGCTGTCGGCCTGGAAGATGTCGAAGATCTCAGACGTGACCTGGAACAGGCGCTGGAGAAGGTATGAGTCAACAGGCAGCAGACAGAGCGGAACAGCTGCATACCTTGTTCAATGCCGGGGTTGATGCTGTCGGTGGTCGTCAGGCAACGCAACGAACCTTGCAGCAGTTTTCTCTGCCAAAACAGGTTCATCTGGTCGCTTTGGGCAAGGCCGCTGACTCCATGGCGGCTGGTGCACTGGCGGTTCTGGGTGACAAGCTGATTTCCGGGTTGGTCATCACCAAGCATGACCATCTGAGCCAGGCGATTCGTGAAGATGAGCGATTGGAGTGCCATGAAGCGGGACACCCTGTGCCTGACAACGCCTCGTTGGTGGCGGGCGAACGTCTGTACGACTACGTGGCGGCCGTTCCTGCCGATCACATGCTGGTCTTTCTGGTCTCCGGTGGTACCTCAGCCCTGGTCGAGCATCTGAACGAAGGGCTTGATCTGACCGATCTGAAACGGGAGACCGATCAGTTGCTGGCCAGTGGTGCAGCAATCGGCGAGATGAATCGCCATCGACGCACGCTGTCGCGGATCAAGGGCGGCAAACTGGCCAATCGCGTCCAGTGTCAGGTGTTGCAGCTGTTGATCAGTGATGTGCCGGGTGACAAGCCGGGCGATATCGGTTCCGGACTGCTGGTACCCGATGAGGCTACCGGCATGGGGCCTGAACTGGCGGTCTGGGACAGCATCGACACGCATATCATCGCCTCGTCGGGTATCGCACAGGAAGCGGTTGCGGCCGCCGCCGAATATCTGGGTTTGCCGGTGTGTCAGGCGACGGGAAATCTGGATGGTGACATGCCGGATGTGGTCGCAAGGCTGGCTGATGTCCTGTCCAGCGATGACTTGCAGCCTGGTGTCTATATCTGGGGCGGCGAACCTACGCTGGTTCTGCCACCATCACCGGGTCGCGGTGGACGTAATCAGCATCTGGCGCTGTCGCTGGTTGAACATGTGGCTGGTTCACGGCCTTGCTCGGTACTGGTGTGCGGGACCGACGGGACCGATGGTCCGACCGCGGATGCCGGTGGTCTGGTGCATGAGCAGACTCTGGCAAGAGCCCGGGAAGCCGGGCTGGATATTGACGACTATCTGGCTCGTGCCGATGCTGGCAACTGCCTGGCACAGCTTGACGCGCTTGTCACCACCGGTCCGACCGGCACCAATGTCATGGATCTGGCCATCGCGGTGGTGGGCAAGAGCTCTACTGACTGAGCTTATTCGCGAATCTCTACCTTGGCAGCTGCGCGCAGCTCTTCCACGTGCTTTGCCAGAGCCTTGCGTACCGCCAGATTGGAAAGACCGGATTTCACGGAATCGAAGTCCGGCAGGGCGGCATCACGGCGATCAACCAGTTTGATCACGTGATAGCCGAACTCTGAGGCCACAGGGGCTGCGCTGGTATCGCCAATTTCCATTTCTGCCACGGCTGCCGTGAATTCAGGGACCATCGTGGTGGCCTGGAACCAGCCCAGATCGCCGCCGTTCTCACCCGCGGGGTCGATAGAATTCTCTTTCGCCAGCGTCTCGAAGGACTTGCCGGCAGCCAGTTCGCTGATCATCTTGTCAGCGTCTTCCTGAGTTTCCAGCAGAATGTGGCTGGCGCGGTATTCTGCGCGGTCGACATTGGCAGACTGGGCGTCGTATTCGGCACGCAGTTCCTCTTCACTGAATGTCATGTCCGCACCTTGTCTGGCAAGGTAGGCATTGGCCATGGTCTGCGTGTACTGCAATTGCAGCGATGCCGCCACTTCTGGCGTCTCGTCCAGACCCATTTCCTCCGCCGCCTGAGTCAACACCTCCAGATTGATCAGCTCATCGAGAATGCGGGCTTCATCGGCCTGTTGGCCGCCGGCCGTTATCTGTTCGGCGACATTGCCTATCGAGAGTGTGGAAATGGGGCGTCCATTGACCGTGGCACGGGCGTCATCGGGAATGGTTCCCGATGCTGCATCGCCGGTGGCATCCTGCGCATGAGCGGCGCTCAGTGAACACAGGGCGGCAAGAATCAGCGCTGGTGCCGACAATCGGGTGGAAATGGCTTTTGCTACAGGCATGTGTAATCCGTTGATTTCAGTTCAGACGTACGTTCAGTCAGTAATAATGAGAATGAGTTCGAACTTTGTGCACCCCATGCAAGCACTGCACCGCATCGGCGTACAATAGGCCGATGATCAAGCTGTTGTCATTATCATGAGTCAGTTTTTCGAAATTCATCCCGAGAACCCGCAGAAGCGGCTGATCGGGCAGGCGGTGTCCATTATCCGCGACGGTGGCGTAATCGTCTATCCCACCGATTCCTGCTACGCCCTGGGTTGCCATGTGGGTGACAAACAGGCAATGGAACGTATCTCGCGCATCCGTCGCACGGATTCAAAGCACAACTTTACGCTGGTTTGCCGCGATCTTTCCGATATTTCAACGTATGCACGGGTCGATAACGCGATGTATCGCACCCTGAAATCCCTGACGCCGGCACCCTATACCTTCATTCTGAAGGCAACCAATGAAGTACCGCGTCGCCTGCAGAACCCGAAACGCAAGACCATCGGTATCCGGATTCCCGACAATGCCATCTGTCAGGCCTTGCTGGAAGAGCTGGGAGAGCCAATGATGAGCAGCACGCTGATCATGCCGGGCAAGGAACTGCCGGAAACGGATGCAGAGGATATCCGCGACCTGCTGGAGAAACATGTCGATCTGATCATCGATGGCGGTCATTGTGGCTTCGAGCCGACATCGGTACTGGCCATGGGCGATAACGGCGACATCGAAGTCACCCGCAAGGGACGAGGAGACCTCAGTTTCCTCGATTGAGTCCTCGAATGATTCAGGTCAAGGGTTAGTGGGATGAACCTGGGGCAATAGGGCACGTTATAATCCCGGCAACCGGGAGCCCTTGATGCAAGCAGATCCACCACCGACAGCACAGTCGGACCCACCGAACGATGCCGTGGTGGACCAGACAGTAGAGCAGGCAGCCGCCCAGATTGCGGCAAAGATCGTACCCATCGCCAAGGTGCAGGGCGAACCCTTCACCCAGTTGCCGCTCGACCTCTACATTCCACCAGATGCGCTGGAAGTCTTCCTTGAGGCGTTCGAAGGCCCTCTGGACCTGTTGCTGTACCTGATCAAGCGCCAGAATCTGGATATCCTGAATATCCCCATCGCCGATATCACGGCGCAGTACATGAAGTACATCGGCCTGATGGAAACCATGCGCTTCGAGCTGGCCTCGGAGTACCTGCTCATGGCAGCCATGCTGGCCGAGATCAAGTCGCGCATGTTGTTGCCAAGGGTCGAGGAAGACGGTGATGATGAAGACGATCCTCGGGCGGAGCTGATCCGGCGCCTGCAGGAGTACGAGCGCATCAAGAAAGGCGCTGTTTCACTGGACGAACTGCCGCGCCTTGAGCGTGAGCTGCACGTGCTCCAGGTTGTGACCCCGACTATCGAGAGGGATATTCCCCAGCCGGACATCTCCATGAAGGAGTTGATGAAGGCGCTGTGTGATGTGGCCGACAGGGCACATCTGACCGGGCATCACAATATTTCCCGGGAAACCCTGTCCGTACGGGCCAGAATGAGTGACGTACTGTCGGCCCTGAAGGTGGGTGAATTCTGTGAATTCTCTACCTTGTTCAACCCTGAAGAAGGACGATTGGGGGTTGTTGTCACGTTTCTGGCGATACTCGAGCTCTGCAAGGAGGCGAGTATCGATATCATGCAGTCCGAGCCATTTGCTCCAATCTATCTGACGCCGCGTAGTGCAGCGGTAGAGCCTGTTGACACTTCGCCCGGACCGGTCGAATTGCCTGACGGCGAAGCGTCGTAGTCGGCTGCTGCCGAAAACCCCCAACGTACCAGAGTCACGATACTTACGATGGACGCCCAACAGACGAGAAATATTCTCGAAGCCTGCCTGCTTGTCGCTGGCAAGGCGATGAATATCGGTCAGCTCGAGAGTCTGTTCGAAACAGACATGGACAGGCCTGATCGTAACGAGATCAGGGAAGCACTGACCGAATTGCAGGCCAGCTACGAAGGCCGAGGCATCGAGCTGGTTGAGGTGGCGTCCGGATGGCGCCTGCAGACGCGCGCCAGCATGGAACACTGGGTTGCCCGCCTGTTCCAGGAGAGAAACCCGCGCTATTCCCGCGCCCTGTTGGAAACTCTCGTACTGATTGCCTACCGCCAGCCGATCACGCGTGGTGAAATAGAAGAAGTGCGTGGTGTAGCTGTCAGTTCCAACATCATCAAGACGTTGCAGGAACGCGAGTGGGTCAAGGAAATCGGCTACAAGGATGTGCCGGGCAAGCCTGCACTGTGGGGTACGACACGCCAGTTCCTGGATTACTTCAACCTCAAGCGCCTGGATGAACTGCCCACCCTGGCAGAAGCGCGCAGTCTGGAAGAAATCGACTCCGCACTGGCCGCAGCAGCAGAAGCGACCCTGGCCGATGGCGAAGCCGCCAATGACGAGGCTGCTGAAGGTGCTGCTGAAGGTGCTGAAGGGGCTGAAGGGGCTGAAGGTGCTGAAGGTGCTGAAGGTGCTGAAGGTGCTGAAGGTGCTGAAGGTG
>CBDUIJ010000011.1:0-39019 GCA_965367215.1 uncultured Granulosicoccus sp. | reverse complement strand
GACCATACCTACCCGACGTTGCTGCGGCGAGAGGTTGATATCGGTCTGGCTGTCCTGCCAGAGTCTGCCGCCGCAGGATACACGAGCCGCACCAGGCTGGTGCAGGCCGGCGATGGTTCGCAGCACCGTACTCTTGCCACTGCCGGAGGGTCCGACAAGCGCCAGCAATTCCCCGGGCTGGCAGCTCAGGCGCACGTCCAGCTTGATGGGGGATGATTGCTGAATGGAGACGGTCAGTGCGCTGTTCACGTTGACGGTTGACTCCGGCGCACGATCAGCAGGGCCAGTAGTGAAAACAGCAGTAACGAGATGCTGTACCAACCCGCGGTTTGCATATCGAAAGCCTGAACACTGTCGTAGATGGCAATGGAGACGGTACGTGTGACACCTTCTATGTTGCCGCCGACCAGCAGGACCACACCAAACTCCCCCAGCGTATGCGCGAACACCAGCGTGACACTGGCCAGCAGGCCTTGCCAGGTGAGCGGCAGTTCGATATGCCACCAGGTTTTCCAGGGCGACAGGCCGCTGACCCAGGCCGCTTCGCGTACTTCCAGCGGCAGGCTGCTGAAAGCCAGTTGTATCGGCTGAACTGCAAAGGGCAGGTTCACCACGATCGAGGCGACGACCAGCCCGGGAAAGGTGAAGACCAATGGTGAGCCGAGCAGCTTGATGCTCAGTGCACCCGTGAAGGTTTCCGGGCTGAACAGCTGCAGCAGGTAATAGCCGATGACCGTGGGGGGCAGAATCAGCGGCAGAAACAGCATGGCCTCGATCCAGGGTTTGTAACTGATTTTCGAAAATGCCAGCCAGCGACCCAGCAGCAGCCCCAACGGCAACAGGATGAGTGAGGTCCACAGGGCCAGCTTGAACGAAACCAGAAACGGTGACATGACAGAGTCGATGTGAGCTAGTGGGCGGGAGTCAGGCCATAGCGGGCCAGCACCGCAGCGGCCGGTGCTTCCTGCAGCCAGTTGAACAGTTGCTCGGCCTCCGGACTTGCAGATTCGAGCAACACCATCTTGTGCATCACCGGCTGGTAGCTGTCGGTTGGAAGCGGGGCGATACCCAGTTCAGGGGGAGCATTGTGCAGCAGTGTATCCGGAACAATGGCGTAGTCAACGGCGCCCGTGAGTGCGAACTGGAACGTCTGAGCTGCGTTTTCGGCATTGAGCAGATAGCCGGGAGGGAGTGGCCACAGGTCGGCGTTCTGCAGTGCTTCTCTGGCAGCCTTGCCGTAAGGGGCGTGTCGCGGATTGGGGATGGCCATCTTGAATTCCTGCTGATGTTCGAGTTTGTCGCTCACCAGGGTCAGAGCAGGTGGCTGCTCCATCGCAGATTCGTCCGCGCCAGAAAGTGCAATCAGCGACAGTGTGCCGTAGGCCAGAAGAACACCCGCATCGCGTGTCTTGCCCGCTTCAAACAGCATCTTGACGGTGGACTCGTCGGCAGACAGATAGAGTTCGAACGGCGCACCGTGACGGATCTGGGTACTCAACAGGCCCGACGAGGCGAAGCTGGTTCGCGGTGCGGGCTGTCCGGTCTGTTCCGTATACAACTGGCTCAATTCGGGCCACAGGTCACGAAAACTCGATGCCAGGGCCACGAGGGGCGGCTGATCGGCAGCCTGTATCGTCGTTGGCACAGTACCTGTGAACAGCGCAAGGGACAGTAACAAGGCTGTCATCATACCCCTTGATCGCTTCAGCGCGTTATGCTTCATGCGGGTGCATACCGGAAAGTGGATCAGGGTCGTCATTGCATGCAGAAGAATACGGGAATCAGAAGAATCAGACTCGCGGGAGTTTACGCGTTTAACGGCATTCGGGCGGCAATTCGTCACGAAGCAGCCTTCCGTCAGGAGCTGCTTCTGGCGGTGGTCTTCCTGCCTCTGGTCTTCCTGCTGGACGTCAGCCGCGTCGAACGTGTTCTGCTGATCAGTGTGACGGTACTCGTGCTGATTGTCGAGTTGGTGAACAGTGCTGTGGAAGCGGTGGTCGACCGGGTGAGTGCCGAACATCATGTGTTGTCAGGCAGGGCAAAGGATATGGGCTCGGGTGCCGTGATGATGGCGTTGGCATTGTGGTTGTACGTCTGGGTGGATATCGTGGTGGTCGGCGTCTGGTTCGCTGCCTGATTTCCTGAACCCTCATGCAAAGTTTTTCGGATGCGCTGTTTGAAGCGCTGCGGCTGATCATTGCCTTTGATGGCGATTTGCAGGAAATCATTCTGCTCTCGCTCAAGGTCAGTCTGTGTGCCGTACTGACCGGTGCCATCATCGGTTTTCCACTGGGCGCCTGGCTGGCGGTCACCCATTCCAGACTGCGCCCGGTGCTGGTGACTCTGACCAGCGCCATGATGGGGCTGCCACCGGTCGTGGTGGGTCTGGTGGTCTACCTGTTGTTGTCCAATGCCGGCGTGCTGGGACCGCTGCAACTGCTGTATACGCCAGCGGCGATGATCATCGCGCAGTCGATTCTGGTCACGCCGATACTGACCGCCTTGACTCGCGAAACGATCACCGTATTGCATGACCAGTATGACGATCAGCTGACATTGCTGGGTGTCAGTGGCTGGCGTCGCCTGCAAACCCTGTTGTGGGAAGGCCGGCACGGATTGCTGACAGCGGTGCTGGCAGGTTTCGGGCGAGCCATCGCCGAAGTGGGCGCCGTGCTCATCGTGGGGGGCAACATCAATCATGTCACGCGTGTGATGACCACGACCATTGCACTGGAAACCTCCAAGGGAAATCTGGCTCTGGCCCTGGGGCTCGGGATCGTGCTGGTCATGCTGGCCTTGCTGGTCAATGCTGCCGTGCTTGGCCTGGGCTCCTATATGCGCCGCCAGGGAGTCAGTGCTCATGGCTGATGAACAGGCCACAACGCAGTCGATCGTCAGCTCCATCGACGGTGAAACGCTGCAGATTCAACGCGGCGGTCGAATGCTGCTCGATCTGCCGTCGATCAGTCTGGGGCAGGCCGCCTGCACCGCCATTGTCGGGCCGAATGGCGCTGGCAAATCCTTGTTGATTCGAACCTTGTGCGGTTTGATGGCGGCAGACAGCGGGCGGGTCTTGTGGGCAGGCTCAGCCCCGGATGCGGCTCGCCGGCATCAGGTCGGACTGCTGCTGCAGCGACCGGTGCTGTTGCGACGCAGTGCCCTGCAGAACGTGGTCTATGCGCTGCGCCTGACTGGCATGACAGCGCAGGAGTCGAAAAGGCTGGCCATTTGCGCCTTGCAGGAAGCCGGTCTGGAGATGATCATGGAGGTGCCTGCCCAGCGGCTGTCGGGTGGAGAACAGCAGCGTGTCGCCCTGGCCCGTGCTCTGGCGCTGAAGCCTGATATGCTCTTCCTCGACGAAGCGACTGCGAACGTGGACCCGGCCTCGACTCTGGTCATCGAGCAGCAGCTGAGCGTGGCCATGCAATCAGGATTGCGTCTGGTCATGGTCAGTCATGATGTCGGGCAGGTGAGGCGACTGGCGCAGGAAGTGGTGCTGATGCACAACGGCCGGATTGTCGAGCAGAGCCCTTGCGAAGTATTTTTCAATCAGACTAACAACCCGGTATCGCGTCGCTGGCTGGCTGGCGAGCTGCTGGTATGAAAAGGAGTGGTTATGGCAGGTGAATTTGGAACCCGGTTCATGGACAAGATGGTGGTCAGCCATTTTGCCGATGGCTGGAGTGATGCTCGGATTGTACCCAGTGACTCGATTTCGCTGCATCCGGGGGCGCATGTTCTGCACTACGCCAGTACCTGCTTTGAAGGTTTGAAGGCATTCCGACAAGTCGATGGCAGTGTCGCCATCTTTCGTATGGACAAGAACGTTGCCCGCTTCGCCCAGAGCAGCCAGTTGCTGTATTTGCCTGCCATCGACCAGGAGCAGACGTCGCGCATGATCAGCGACATCGTCACCGAGTTCCGCGACCAGATACCGGACACGCCGGCGTCGATGTACATCCGGCCGACCCATATCGGCACCGAAGCTGCCATCGGCAAGGCGGCGGCCCCTTCAGCAACCTCCATGCAATATGTGCTGCTGTCGCCAGTTGCCGATTACTTTGCCGGTGGTGAGGCCTGTCTGCGACTGTTGCTGGATGAAAAGGGTGTGCGCTGTGGTCCGGATCACGGCATGGTCAAGGGCGGAGGCAACTACGCCAGCGCGCTCAAGCACATCATGCGCGCGCGGGCCGAGGTCAATGCCGATCAGGTACTGTTCTGCCCGGGTGGCGATGTTCAGGAAACCGGTGCGGCCAATTTCATTCTTGTCGACGGTAACCAGATCATTACCAAGGCGCTGGACGAGTCCTTTCTGCACGGTGTCACCCGCGATTCCCTGCTGACGCTGGCACGCGCCAACGGCATGGATGTCCAGGAGCGCGAGCTGACCGTCGAGGAGCTCATCGAGCGTTCGGCAAAACCCGGCTGCGAGGCAGGTCTGACAGGCACGGCTGCGGTGTTGGCGGCCGTTGGTACCCTGATCCACGGCGGGCGTGAATACAAGGTGGGAAGCGGTGAGGTGGGGCCGAGAATTCGGGCCATGCGCGAAGAGCTCAATGCCATTCAATGGGGCAAGAGCGAGGATACTCACAACTGGCTGACGCATCTGTAGGCTTTTCGACAAGGAATCAGGCGTCTGATCTGACGCCTGTTGCCGGACTGATCCGGTCGCCCTCGACAGACGAGGGCGATCGGGTCCCGGCGCTACCGGTCGTGTTTCACACGTCCCGGATGCCTGCTCAAGGCAGCTCTATCCATATCCGTCCGTTTTCGACCTTGACCGGGTAGGTCTTCAGGTTGACACACACCGGTGCGCCTTGCGCTTCACCGGTCCGGTAGTCGAAGCGGCCGTTGTGTTTCGGGCATTCCACGATGTAGTCCATGACCAGCCCGTCTTCCAGACGAACCTGCTCATGGGTACAGTTGCCATCGGTGGCGAAATAGTCGTTGTCGGGGCCGTGATAAATGGCGTAGGCATGCCCGTCATGCTCGAAACCGATCAGGTCCTCCTCGTCGATTTCGTCACAGGCGCAGGCATCAATCCAGTTGGACATTCGAAAATCATTCTCCAGGTTCGGGGTCGCAGCAGACCCGTGTCTCAGCGTGTATGGCCGGCAACCCTGCGGTAGCCGCTACTCGGTTATAATGGCTGATTTTCAGGAGTACTGTCTTGACATCTCGTTTTCCGTGGTGGGCAGTGGTCGCCATGGCGGTCATTGTCGGCGCATCCAACTATCTCGTTGCCTTTCCAATCAACGACTGGCTGGTCTGGGGAGCACTCACCTATCCCTTGGCCTTTCTGGTCAATGACCTGGTCAATCGTTTCTGGGGTGCTGCCACTGCACGCAAGGTGGTTTATGTCGGCTTTGGTGTCGGTGTATTGCTGTCATTGTCTGTCGATACGATAGACCAGCGCATTGCCATTGCCTCCGGTACTGCCTTTCTGCTGGCTCAGTTGCTCGATGTCGCCATCTTCGACAAATTGCGCATCGGCCGCTGGTGGGTGGCGCCGAGTGTGTCTTCCGGGGTCAGCTCGATCGTGGATACATTGCTGTTCTTCGGTATCGCCTTCATCGGTACCGGTGCTCCCTGGCATCAGTGGGCACTGGGTGATCTGGCCGTCAAGTGGTCGGTGGCCGCGCTCTCCGTGGCGGTCTATGGCTACCTGGCTTCCCGTCTGACCCAGGCGACAGGTAGTTCAGTCAGCAAGTAGGCTGTCTGCTGTTTCTGGCGGCTGATCTGCATTTGCAGCGCCGCCAGAAACCGTGGGGTCAGCCTGGCTTCAGGTCGCCGGTGTCTCTGTCGTCTCTGACGCTGAACTGTCCTCGTAGCTGTTGATCAGGCCACGCTGCTGAGCTTCCCGAACGCACGATGTCCGGTTCTTCACGCCCAGCAATTTGAACAGCTGCGATGTGTGGTATTTGACGGTGGCTTCGGAAATGCCCACGATCTGTGAAATCTGCTTGTTGGAATTGCCGTCTGCCATCAGTTGCAGCACTTGCAGTTGCTTCTGCCCGGGACGGACACCGCTGGCATTCTGATTGCCGGCACTGGGCAGGTCTCCGCGTCGCAGCTGGTTGTCCAGAGCGGCAAATCGTTCCGGGAAGAAACTGCCGCCTTCCAGCACCTTGCGAATGCCGCCGATCATCTCGGCCGCCGGAAGTGTCTTGGGAATGAAGCCCGAGGCGCCATTCTCCATGGCGGTGCGGATGTACTTGTCATCATCGGATCCGCTGATGACCACAACCGGAATGCGCTTGTCTCGGTTCTTCAAGCCGACCAACAGACCGATGCCGTCGATACCCGGCATGAAGAGGTCTGTCAGCACGAGCTCGAAACGCTTGCCGGAGTCGATGACCGACAAGGCATGCTGAGTGGAATAGCAGGCAGTGATCCTGATCGAGGAATCGATCTCGGTCAGCATGACTTGCATGGCGTCCGCAACGAGGCGGTGGTCTTCTACCATCAATATATTCACGTCCTGTCTCCTACCAGTCGCGTAATCGCCTTGTACAGATCCTCGGCGATCACTGGTTTGTGCAGCAAGGGAAAGCCGCTGGCGGTGGCTTCCCGAAGTCGCGCTGGCGAGGTGTCGCCCGTAATGATCATTGCAGGAACATCCATGTTCACTTCTTCTCGAACCTGTCTGATAGCCATGTCCCCGGTTTTCTCGTCGCGTAAGCGGTAGTCAGCGATGATCAAGTCCGGCACCCAGTCATCGGCAATGATGTTGTCGCAAGCCTGTTCGGCAGAGTCGGCAATCGACACATCACAACCATGCTGTACCAGCAGTGTCTGCATACCATCCCGCACATCCTGTTCGTCGTCAATTACCAGAATGGATAGTCCGTTTAGAGTATCCCGGCAGACTGAAGGAGAATTTGCTGCAGAACTGTCTGCATTGTCCAGGTCGCTGGAGCTGACCAGGGGGAGTGTCAGTCTGAATGATGTGCCGACACCTTCGGCAGAGCTCAATTCCAGGTCAACGTCCAGCAATCGCGTCAGACGTTTGACGATTGACAGGCCCAATCCGAGTCCCTTGGAGCGGTCCCGTTCGGGGTTCTGTAATTGATAATACTCGTTGAAAATGGCTTCCTGCTCACTGGCAGGGATACCGGGCCCGGTATCGGACACACTGATACAGGCCTGTTCACCATTCAGGGTGGCTCTCACAGAGACTGACCCTTCCGTGGTGTAGTTCAGGGCGTTGGCAACCAGATTACCAAGTACGCGCTCCAGCAGCACCTGATCGGAATGCACGTACAGACCGCTGTATTGTATGTCCAGAGCCAGTTCCTTCTGATTGGCTTCAGGCAGGAAGTTCTGATGCAGGTTGTCGAATATGGCATCCAGACTGAGATTGGACCAGGTCACATCGACCACACCGGCATCCAGCTTCGACAGATCGAGCATGCTGTTGAGCAATTGATTGAGTGCTTCGGTCGAGCGATTGATATTGGACAGGATCAGCTGACCCTGATCGGTTGATACGTGTCGTCTGAGCGCGTTGAGATAGAGTCCCAGCGCGTGCAGGGGCTGACGCAGGTCATGGCTGGCCGAGGCCATGAAGCGATTCTGTGCACGTCTCTCGATATCGCCGGTCGTCAATTCATCCAGAGCCGTGCTCAACTGGGTCTGAGTCAGCAGGGCGGCAGCGCGCAGCCTGGCTGCCCGTCGCATGGTTGCGACAAACAGCAGAACACTGGTCAGGGACACCAGTACAAAGCACAGACTGCAGAACCACAAGGCGTCGTAGAGATCATCCATGCGGCGGGAGATCGTGTCGCGCACGATCGATTTGCGCTCGAACATCTCCAGGCCGATGCCATAGATCAATTGTGAGAGCTCGAGTGATTCGTCCTTGAGCTGCAGTGTCAGCTCCTTGTCGAGGGTTTGATCGGGCGTCATGTACGGCTCGTTGCGCAGCAGGAAATCGCTGGTCTGCTGCATGAAGGCCTGGACGCTGTCCAGCGCGGCAAGATGGCCCAGCCAGCTTTTCCCGGAGTGCAGTATCGAGCCATACAGGATGTCGTAGTGCTGGATGTACTGGTCTCGCAATGCATCGCGATCGTCCGCTTCGGCGAGCTGGAAATCCAGCAGGCTCTGGGCAAACCCGTTCAGGTTGTGATCAACCTGCTGCACGAAATTGAACTCCAGTACGCCATCATCCTGCAACTGCTTGCGAGTGCTGTCGATCTGCACCAGCAGGTACAGCATGACGACAAGACAGACAAGGGCCGCCAGTCCCGGAATCCAGGCGACCCACCGGTTGCTCAATGCAGTTCCAGTTTCACCAGTTGCCATACAGAGCGGGATTCGTTGAGCGGTGTCAGAAGTTCGGGATAATCGTCGAACGGCATCATGATGCGCAGGGGACCCAGGCTTCTGACGGAAATGTGGCTGCCATTCTGACGATAGGCAATCATGACAGGATACTGCTCGAAGTCCATATCGCTGATGGTGAAGCGAAAATCATCCAGGCCGATGGCAACGATCTCGTTCGAGCGGCTACCGATGGCAGCCAGCAGATCGGCCAGGCGCACTCCGGTAAAGCTCTCGGCGTTATCATGCCAGGGAGTGCTGGTCGTGAACGTCGTTGCCGGCAGGCTCTCCAGGGTGGCCAGATCCAGATGGACTTCCTTGCCGACATTGGGGAAGTCCATTTCACCCGAGATGGTCAGCACCACAGCATCGCTGGGTGCCGGAATATCAGCACTTTGCACACTCTGCATCACGAATAGCAATATGATGCCGAGAACGCTGGCTGTCAGTTTCGCCAAATAGCGCATGACCGCTCCGGTAGGTTTGAGTCTTCTAAAGGGCCTACCGTAACGGATCACGACAGGATTTGGCAGACGGAAAGTCTGTTAGCGGCATACCCATTTGGGTTATTGACTGACAATTTGATACATGAGGACCACTTCAATGAGCTTGTTATCCATCTCCCCGCTGGTCGCCACCGAGTTCGAACCATTTGGCGACATATTGCAGGTTCAGCCGTCACCCACGGTCATGATCAATCAAGGCAATTGTGCGCGCTACACCGATCTGGCAAAACTGGACTTCAGTGATGGCTGTGCCGGCATCAGCATCTTTCACGCTCACCCTTATCGTTCGCCGTTGACCCTGTCGATGATGGAGCGGCATCCTGCGGGCAGTCAGGCCTTCATTCCCATGAGCAGTGATCCCTTTCTGGTCATCGTGGCTCCGGATAACGATGGCAGCCCCGGCAAACCCCGTGTATTCATGACCGACGGGCTACAGGGCGTGAACTATCATCGCAATGTCTGGCACGGCGTACTGACCCCGATCGAAGGCAACGGTCTGTTCACGGTTGTCGACCGAATCGGTCCTGGCAGCAATCTGGAAGAACACTGGCTTGACACGGGCTATCAGATCGTTTTCTGATCAGGGCAGCAGCCGTGCGTTGTACTCGGGCAGAAAGCTGTCGTCGAAGATGTCACTGGCTGTCGGTTTACTGGCGTAGTCGTGAATCGAGTCCAGTTGAGAAATGGATTTCTCCAGGCGCGAGGCAACGACGTCGCCCAGGCCCATGTTGCGTACTTCCTGCGTGTCGATATGATGACCCACAGCCATGACGAGACGTTGCAGCTCGATATCCCGATCGCCGTTTTCGGCACGAGTGAGCACATATTCGACGGCTGCAGACGGATTGGCCACGGTTTCCTGAAAGCCCTTGACCACGGCACGCAGAAAGCCTGCGACGGCCTCGGGATGCTCTGCGGCAAATTCGGGATTGACGATAATGGCATTGCCGTAGAGGTCCAGACCGAAGTCGTTCATCAGCATCAACGATATGTCCTCGGCCGGTACCCCGCTATTCTGCAGAGTGATATAGGTAGAGAAAGAAAAGCCGGTGATGGCGTCAACATCGCCCTTGGCCAGCATGGGCTCGCGATCAGGGAAGCTGACGTCCCGGACCGTGACCCGGTCTTCCAGGATGCCGTTGGCGACGACGAACGCTGGCCATTGTGCGAAGGCACCGTCGAAGCGGGGAGCGCCCAGAGTTCGGCCTTCAAGATCCAGCGGCCCGGTGACTCCCTGCGACGGGCGACCCAGCACCGCATAGGGAGACTTGTTGTAGATGATGAAGATGGCCTTCATGTCTGTCTCCGGGTGCTTGTCCCGCCAGGTGATCAGGGAATTGATGTCCGCTGATCCCATCTGGTACTTGCCCGAGGCCACCTGAGGGATGGTGTTCACGGAGCTGGTGCCCGGTGCCACGGTGACATCGAGTGATTCGGCATCGAAGTAGCCACGATCCAGTGCCAGCAGCAACGGGGCTGCCTGTCCTTCCCATTGCCAGTCATTGATGAAGCGGATGGCTGTGGTCTGAGCGTGAGCGTTCGCTGCGCACAGACACAGGAGCAAGACTGACAATACACGTACAAGCATGAAGTTCCGGAAGGCGTTCTGGTGGTCTCCTTGACCATGACGCAGCCTGTGAGGGCCGTCCAGTGGTCAACTGTGAAACACCATGAACAAATGATTACCGGCGTGCTGAAATCATGTTTTATCCTGCAAATGATGCTGACACGCCGCTGTTGCTTGCTCCAGACGCTCATCGAAACGCTCACAGACCGCCTTGAAATCGTCCTTTGCATCGTTTCGATCGACATGCATCGGCTCCCCCAGTGCAATCACGATGCGCGAGAAGGGGCGTGGCAGCATGAAGCGATCCCAGGAGCGCAGATACCAGACGCTGGATGCCTGATAGGCCAATGGCAGCAAGGGCGCCTTGCTCAGTTGCGCCAGCATCGTGACGCCGGGTTTGGTCTTGTAGATAGGACCCGTTGGACCATCGGGGGTCACAATGGGGGACAGACCCTCCTTGCGGATCTGCAGATAGATCTCACGCAAGGCCTGGGCGCCGCCGCGTGTGGCAGAGCCGCGGATGATATGCACGCCCTGCGACGAAAACATGCGCGTTGCCATGTCACCATCTCGTGAGGGGCTGATCAGGTAGCCCAGCTTCAGGTTCGGGTCGGCTGCGGCCTGGTCCAGCAGGTAACGTACGCAGAATATCTGCTGCTGGTGCCAGTAGCAGGGGATGAAAGGGGTCTTGGCGGCGCGTAGTGCCTGCATGTGTTCTTCGCCCAGGACTGCCTCTATCCGGCAGGTCTTCCAGATCAGGCGGATCAGGCCCCACACCAGTGGTGGCATCAGCCAGGCTGTCAGCTGTCGGCGCCGTTGTTTCAGATTCATTGTGTTGTCGGGGCTCTCGGGCACGGATCAGGGCCCCAATGATATACTTTCGCGCCATTCAGTCAGTTTCTTTCCCACCCTCAGCTCAGGGTCGTTCAACAGGATCGCCTTACTTGTGTCGCACACCAATCCGCCGTCCAAAGCCGTGCCGCACACCGATCAGCCCGCGGCAGAGGTGTCGCAGACCAGTCCTGCCGCCATGGGGGCATCAGCCACCGACACTGTCGCCAGACTGGCACCGGGTCCGGATGAACTTTTTGATGTCAATGTGGATGATGCGTCCTTTGAAAGGCTGGCGCTGTGGAAAGCACAATTCGGTGGCACCATCACGGTCAAGCCGCGTGAGAGGCAATCCCTGGCGCTGGTGCTGAACGAACCGGAGCATGTGCGTCATGTGTTGATTGGCAACCATCGCAATTACAACAAGGGTGTGGGCTTCGAGCGGGTGAAGATGCTGCTGGGTAACGGCATCATTGTCAGCGACGGCGATTTCTGGCGCTCCCAGCGGCGCATGATCCAGCCTGTGTTCCATCGCAAGATCGTCGAAGCCCAGGCAGGCATGATGCAGGCCTGCAACGAGGCCAAATTGCGTGAATGGCAGGACAAGGCGGCCAGCGGCACCGTGGTGGACATCACCACCGAAATGAGCGCGCTGGCACTGGAGGTCATCCTGCGTGCCTTGTTCAGTCACGATCTGGATGAGTTGATTGCCCAGGAAGGTGCCAACCCTTTTTCCCTGCTGGTCGAGGATGTCACCCGGGACCTGAAGTTGGCCATGCGCTTTCGCGCCCTGACCCGGCATGTCACTGCCATCATGGCAAGGCGTCGGGAGGAGAATCGTATCGAACATGATTTCCTGTCTCTCATGATGGAAACGCGTGACAAGGAAACAGGGCAGCCCATGTCTGACAAGGCTCTTGTCGATGAGGTCATGACCATCATCGTGGCCGGGCATGAGACTACCGCAGGTACGCTCAATTGGGCCTGGTATCTGTTATCGCAGGATGCACGCGTGGAGTCCTTGCTGCATGAGGAAGTCGATGCGCTGGGCCATGCGCCGGGGTTTGGCGATCTACAGGCATTGCGCTATACACGACAGGTGGTTGATGAGACCTTGCGTCTTTATCCTCCGGTCTGGCTGTTCTCTCGCAAGGCGATCAACGAAGACAGATTGCCCGGCAATGAACAGGACACACTGGTTCCGGCTGGCGCCGATATCTTCCTGTGCCCCTATCTGCTGCACCGAGACGAGCGGTACTGGGACGAACCCGACAAGTTTCTGCCCGAGCGTTTCAGTGATGAGGCGAGCCGGCAGAGAAACAAGCATGTCTATTATCCTTTTTCCCTGGGTTCCAGACGTTGTATTGGTGAATTCTTTTCGATCGTGGATATGCAGCTTCATCTGGGTCTGCTGGCGCGGCATATCCGTTTCACGCATGTTGTCGGCAAACCGGTTGCCGTCGAGCCTCATATCAATCTGCGTTCTCTGCACAGCATCATGCTGATGCCGGAGCTTCGCTAGTCCGTTAAGTTTCCGTAAAGAGCCTTGTGAATTGCATGAATTACCAAACACTCACTGACATGCTGTTGGACAGGGCTGGCAGCGAAAGCCATGTCAACCTGATCGAAGGGCAGGGTAAACGGCAGCAGCTGTCCTACGATGAGCTACTGATACGAGCGCGTGCCAGGCTTGCGCAATTTCAGCAGGTGGGCCTGCAGCCGGGTTCCCAGCTGATCATTCAGACCGCAGACAACTCGCAGTTTCTGGAAGGGTTCTGGGCCTGTCTGCTCGGTGGCATCACGGCCGTTCCGGTGTCCGGTGGCAACAGCTCGGAGCATCGCTTCAAATTGTTCCGCATTGCATCAACCCTGGACAAGCCGGGTCTGTTTACAGACTCCCAGACGCGGACACGCTTGCAGGATTTTGCTGCGCAGAACTCACTGGAGAATGGCTTCGCCGAACTGGGTGCGCGCATCATTGCATCGGATGAAGCGGCACCTGCAGAGGCGGTACCGACCGTACACTCTCCCGATGAGAACGATGTTGCGTTCATCCAGTTTTCCTCGGGTTCCACGAGTACGCCCAAGGGCGTGGTGTTGACGCACAGGAATCTGTTGACCAATCTGCGCTCCATCGTTCACAGCTCCGGCATGACAGCGACCGAGCACCAGTTCAGCTGGATGCCGCTGACCCACGACATGGGATTGATCGGTTTTCACCTGACGCCGGTGTTCATGGACAACAATCATTCCCTGATGCCAACCGATGTCTTCGTGCGACGGCCAGGTGCCTGGCTGGATGAAGCGGCACTGGCTGGTGCCACGGTATTGTGTTCGCCCAATTTCGGTTTCCAGCACCTGCTCAAATCCTTCAAGCCGGAGAAGTTCGAGTCTCTGGACCTGTCAGGCATTCGCCTGATCTTCAATGGCGCCGAACCCATCTCGGTGGCTCTGTGTCATCGTTTCGTGAAAGCCCTTGCGCCATTTGGTCTGAACCCGGCATCCATGTATCCGGTGTACGGTCTGGCTGAAGCGAGTCTGGCGGTGGCCTTTCCGGCGCTGGACAGCACCTTCTCGACGCTGGTCATCGATCGCACTCAGCTGGGCATCGCTCAGCAGGTCAGTCTGTTCGATGCCCGCACGGCAACGCCTGATGACGCCATCTTCGAAGCGGCAAATGGCGGGGACCGTGGCGTGGAATTCGTCTCGGTGGGTTATCCAGTCGAGAACGTCGGGGTTCGTATCACGGATGGGAAGGGCGGCTCACTGCCCGATGACACCACCGGTCATATCTGTATCCACGGCGAGAACGTCACCGGAGGCTATTACAAGGAGCCAGAGCTCAACCGTCAGACCATTGATGCGGACGGTTGGCTGGACACGGGCGACCTGGGTTTCATGCACGAAGGGCAACTCTATATCACCGGCCGCTCGAAGGACATCATCTTCGTCAGTGGGCAGAACGTCTACCCGCATGACCTGGAAGAGATCATTCTGCAAGCGGAGCTGGTCGAGCGCGGGAAACTGGCAATCTCCAGCCAGCGTGTGATCGAGACAGGGGAAGAGAAGCTGCTGATATTCGTGCTGCACCGCTCGGATGCCGCTGATCTGGCCGACAAGGCACGTGCCATGACGCGTTTGCTGGGAGAAACGGTGGGTGTCGCCGTACATGCGGTGGTGCCGGTTCCTCGTATTCCCAAGACGACCAGTGGCAAGGTACAACGTTTTCTGCTGGTAGAAGCCCTGGAGAATGGCGAGTACGAGGCGCTGGTGCAACAATCGGCGGTTGCCACGGAAGATGCCACTGACGTTGTCGAGGGTCTGGCAGACGATGCGGACACCACAACGCGCCTGCTGGCGATCTGCAATTCTCAGGTTGAAGACATGACGGTTGCGGCAGAGGACAATCTGTTCGAGCTGGGTATCAGCTCGCTGACCCTGGCTCAGATTCATGCAGCGATCGAGGACACCTGGCCCGATCAGGTCGACATCACCGACCTGTTCGACTACCCGACCGTTGCCGAGCTTGCGCGTTTTCTGGATGAGCGTAACGCTGCGTGAGGTCGAACAGGGCGGCCCATGGGTGAGGAGCAGGGCGCAGCCGTAGGCAGCGCCATCGATTGCCGAAGATTCGGAGTGGTGCGGACCGGGGCCGAGCAGTCCATCGGCTTTTTTCTGCCCGATACCTTCGGCATGCTGCCCTTCATCTCGGCCGTAGAGCCTCTGCGCGCAGCCAATCGGTTCAGTGGGCAGGCGCTCTATCAATGGTCCCTGCTCGGTAGCACGACTGCTGATGCAATCGCCAACAATGGCATGACGCTGGCTGTCGATCAGGCAATCGGCAGCGGTGAGCGATTCGACCGGGTCATTGTCTGTGGTCCACATGAGCCACTGGCCTACAAGGACACGCGAGCCTTGCGTGCCTTGCGACAGTACGCGGCTCGTGGTACACGCATCGGGGCGCTTGATTCAGGCAGTTATCTGTTGGCTCAAGCGGAGCTGATCAGGCATCGGCGCTGCACCATCCACTGGGAGAACCTGCCGGGTTTCCGGGAAGCCTTTCCACATATTGCGGTTACCAGCGAACTGTTCGAAGAGGACGATGGCCTGTTCACCTGTGCTGGAGGGACCGCCGCACTGGACATGATGCTGGCAATCATACGGCAGGATCATGGTGCCGCTCTGGCCTTGCAGGTAGCCGAGCTGTTCATCTCCACGCGGGCGCGGGCGGCCTCCGATCCGCAACGGCGTAGCATTGTCGAGCGCTCTGGTATCCATCACGCAGGCCTTGTGAGCTGTATCGAGTTGATGGAAGTGAATCTGGAGCAACCGATTGCCACGGGTGAGCTGGCCGAGATGATCGGTATGTCGCCACGTCAGCTGGAGCGCCTGTTTCGTACCTATCTGCAGACAACCCCGACACTCTACTACCAGGAGTTGCGCTTGAAGGCAGGGCGTGAACTGTTGCGCCAGACCACCTTGAGCGTGATGGAAGTGGCCACCGCCGTCGGTTTTACCTCGGCCGATTATTTTTCCAGACGATTTCGTCGTCAATTCGGTTTTTCGCCGACACAGGCCCGAAGGAGACATGGCCAGTCATGAGGCTGAGGTACACGTCCGGGCGCAGTCTTGATGGCCCGGTGTACGAGCGTCATCAGTAGATTCATGTCGTCACATTCCGGTTAACGGTCGTCTGCCTCCTGTTACTGCTTCACTGACAGGACGATACTTGAGACACTACGGCAAAGCGGTTTGACAGAATCGGGGTGGCAGGCAAACCTGTCCGATGCTCATCCCGACTCATTGGCAGAGCCGCGAAGCAAGACCCCCTTGGACGACTTTCCCCGCGAGTTACCGCTCAAGGCCGTGTGTTCAAGGTCGTGGATAACCAGACAGAGGAAGCAGCGTGAAATCTCAAGCCCGAGTTGTCATTATTGGTGGTGGTGTTGCCGGTACCAGTGCTCTGTATCATCTGGCCCAACGTGGCTGGACGGATTGCATGCTGCTGGAAATGGATGAACTGACGTCCGGATCCACCTGGCATGCTGCCTGTAACATTCCGACCTTCTCCAGCTCACGCAACGTCATCAAGTTGCAGCACTACAGTACTCAGCTGTACGCCCGCTTGTGTGACGATCCGGTCTACCCCATCAACTACCATCAGACCGGCTCGCTTCGTCTGGCACAGACCCGCCAGCGCATGGAGGAGTTTCGTCATGTGAGCGCCATGGCGAATGCCATGGGGCTGGACTACGACATACTCGACACCGCCGAGATGAAGGCACGCCATCCCTTCCTGGAAGACCATGGATTACTCGGTGCCCTGTGGGACCCTGTCGACGGGGACATCGATCCCAGTCAGTTGACTCAGGCACTGGCCACGCATGCCCGCAAGGCAGGGGCGACCATCCATCGTTTCACCCGGGTGACGGGCGTGTCACGCACGGCAAGCGGTGAGTGGAAGGTGGAAACCGACAAGGGTGATGTGCTCGCCGAGTACGTGGTCAACGCCGGCGGCTATCGAGGGGCCGAGGTTGCACAACTGGGCGGCAAGTTCCTGCCACTGGTCACCATGGAGCATCAGTATCTGGTCACTGAATCCATTCCGGAACTCGAAGCCACCGAGGGGCTTTTGCCTCTGGTACGTGACCCGGACGACTCCTATTATCTGCGCCAGGAAAAAACCGGTCTGATTCTGGGCCCCTACGAGATGAAGGCGACCGCTCGCTGGAAGGATGGCAGTATCCCGGACAAGTTCGCCTATGAACTGTATCCGGATGACCTGGACAGGCTCGAGTGGTATATCGAGAAGGCCTGCGAACGCATGCCCATTCTGGGTAGTGTCGGTGTGCAACGTGTCATCAACGGACCGATTCCCTATACACCGGATGGATCTCCCTATATCGGTCCGGCATTCGGCTTGCCGAATTTCTTTCACATCACGGGATTCAGTTTCGGAATCTGCCAGGGCGGCGGTGCGGGCAAGTCCATTGCCGAATGGATCATCGACGGCAAGCCAGAGTGGGATCTGTGGAATCTCGATCCGCGGCGCTATACCGATTATGCCGATCAGGGCTATGTGGTCGATCGTGCCATCGAGCTGTACCAGCACGAGTACGCCATCAACTACCCGGTTGAAGAGCGTCCCGCAGGCCGTCCTCGCAAGGTGTCACCCTGCTACGACAGGCTGCAGCAGAAAGGCGCACGTTTTGGCGCGCGTGGTGGCTGGGAGCGTGCAACCTGGTTTGCTAGAGAGCAGGACACGGCTGACGAAACACCGTCTTATCAGCGCGGTGTCTGGTTCGACGCCGTGGGTCAGGAGTGTCGCAATGTTCGTGACAATGTCGGCATACTGGACCTGTGTGGTTTCAGCAAGTTCGAGCTCAAGGGGGAAGGTGCATCGGACTGGCTGCGCACGATGATTGCCGGTCGACTGCCCAGCGTCGGGCGTGTGGGTCTGTCCTACTTCTGTGCCGAGGATGGCGGTGTCTGGTCTGAGATGACACTGACGCGCCTGGCCGAGGACCACTACTGGCTGATCTCCGCCGCTGCCGCCAAGTGGCATGATCCTCAATGGTTGAGCGAGCATCTGCCTGCCCGGAGTGCCATTGCACTCACTGACATCAGTGATGACTACGGCACCCTGGTGGTGGCCGGTCCCCGCTCGCGCGAAGTCCTGCAGCCTCTGACCGAGTCGGATCTGTCCAATGAGTCATTTCGCTGGTTGACGTGTCAGCCCTTGCAGTTGGCGGGCATTGATGTTCAGGCCCTGCGAGTGAACTATGTGGGTGAGCTCGGTTGGGAGCTGCATGTGCCGATTGCCAGTCAACTCGCCTTGTATGACGCCTTGATGGCGGCGGGCGCAGGCGCGGGCGCAGCCTTCGACATGCAGGACTTCGGCATGTACGCCATGGAGTCCATGCGACTGGAGAAAAGCTACCGCGCATGGAAGGTGGATCTTGATCACGAATATTCACCCTTGCGTTCGGGCCTGGACAGGTTCGTTGACCTGAGCAAGCCTTCATTCATCGGTAAAGAGGCTCTGGTGGCCGAGGCGGCTGCCGGCCTGCCGGATGTCTTCGCCACCTTCGTGCTGGATGAGGCGGTTGCCACCGGCGACGATGCCGAGAGGATCAACAACACCGATGCGCTTTACGGTTGTCCCGTGCATCAGGGTGATGATATTGTCGGTTACATCACCTCTGGCGGTTATGGACATCGCATCGACAGGAGTCTGGCCCTGGGTTACATCAAGCCCGAGCTGGCTGTTGCAGGCACTGCCGTGGAAATCAACGTTCTGGGTCACAGGCGTGCGGCAACGGTTGTTGCCGAATCGCCGTATGACACGGAGAACACATCACTGCGAGGCTAGTTGTTTGACATCGAGAAAAATTGCTTCACTGACGGTTTCAGCGACTGGCCTGGGATGCATGAATGTATCGTATGGTTATGGTCCGGCCGATGAAGCCGAGTCTGCCAGGTTGTTGCATGAGGCTCTGGATACCGGCATCAACTTTCTCGATACGGCGTATACCTACGGCGCCGGACACAGTGAAAGCCTGATTGGCAAGACCTTGTCCGGCGAACGTCAGCGTTATGTTCTGGCCAGCAAATGCGGCCTGTCCCCCAAGGGTATCGATGGCCGGCCGAACATCATTCGGCAGCAATGTGACACCAGTCTGCAGCGACTACAGACCGATGTCATCGATCTCTATTATCTGCACAGGGTCGACCCCAAGGTGCCGATCGAGGAGTCGGTAGGTGCCATGGCGGAGTTGGTGGCAGCGGGCAAGGTGCGTGAAATCGGGCTGTCTGAAACAAGCTGCGAAACATTGAGACGCGCTCATGCGGTACACCCCATTGCAGCGGTCCAGTCGGAATACTCCTTGTGGTCGCGGACTCCCGAGCATGGCATGTTGCAGCTGTGTCGTGATATCGGAGCTACCTTCGTACCGTTTTCACCGTTGGGCCGTGGCTTTCTGGCAGGCACGGCGAAGGATGTCACGCAGCTGGATGATGCCGATCTGCGTTGTACCATTGCCCGGCCACGTTTCGAGCCGGAGGCCTTTCGGATCAACCAGCAATTGTTGACGCCATTCGAACAGCTTGCGCGGGACAATCACTGCACCATGGCTCAACTGGCCCTGGCCTGGCTTCTGACGCTCGAAGACCAGTCCATGGTGCCCATACCGGGTACGCGCAACCGACAGCATATGCGTGACAATGCAGAGTCCGTCAAGGTGTCTCTGGATGCGCAGACCATGAAAACACTGGATAAGCTGATCAATGAGTCAACGGTGACAGGCACTCGTTACACTGCAGAGCGTATGGCCGATGCTGATAGTGAACGAGATGTTTCGGTGACTGGCGCCATGGATTGACAGTGTCCCGGCTTGCCTGCGTCGACCCAGCCGAGTAGCGGGTGTCGTTTCTCTGACACACAGCATCATGCTTGTATTGAAATGGACCGGTAGTGAATTTTGTATCACCGTTTGTTTTCGGCTATGCTTGCCGTGTTGTTCGCCCATTCAATGTGTTAAAGGAGAAACTATTCCATGAAAATCATAAGCAAGCTTGTTGCCGTTGGTACTGTTGCACTGCTCGCCGGTTGTGCGTCACCAGTTCCGGTTGGTGGCCTTTTTACTGACATCACGTTGCCTATACAAGCGACTTCTGCACAGGGTGGATCCAAAGTCGGAACCTCACAGTGCACCAGTATCCTGAGTATGCTTGCTACAGGTGACTGCAGCATCGAAGCGGCGAAGGCCAATGGTGGAATCACCACAGTCACCAGTGTCGACTGGAAAGCCAACAACATCCTCGGCATCATCGGTAACTACACGACTACCGTTCACGGTAACTAAGGTCTGGCTTGACGACAAACCAGGAAGGTTCTGATCTGTCGTTGCCCCTGTCCTGATGGCGCGTTGAAGTCGGAGCATTGTCTGCTCTGACTTCACGCGTTCAGTATTGTCCGGATGCGTGTGTTATCCGTGTCCTTCTATCTGTGTACCACGGCTTTCAGGCGCGTTCTTCAGCCTGTTGGCGAATCTGACTCAGTGTCATGGTCGGCGTGATGGCCTCTGCACTGATATGTACATGAATCAGCGAAGGTGTATCAGCCGCCATTGCCTGCTGTAGTGCCGGCAGGAATTCTGCGTCGGTATTGACGGTGCAACTGAAGGCGCCATAGGCACTGGCCAGTACGGCAAAATCCGGGTTCTGCAAAGTGGTTGCCGACACTCTTCCCGGAAAGTGTCTTTCCTGGTGCATGCGAATGGTGCCGTAAATGCCATTGTCGATCAGCAACACGATGATGTTGGCGCTCGCTTGCACAGCTGTACCGAATTCCTGCATCGTCATCTGAAAGCAGCCATCACCGGCAAATGCAACTACGGTACGCTCCGGCTCACACAGTTTGGCCGCGATGGCTGCCGGCAGGCCATAACCCATGGACCCGGATGTCGGCGCCAGCTGCGATCCGTAGTGGCGGAATTTCCAGAAGCGATGAATCCAGCTGGCATAGTTGCCGGCACCATTGGTGATGATGGCATCTTCGGGCAGCGTATCTGCCAGTGATTGCATGACACGGCCCATTTGCACGTCACCGGGCGTGGTGACATCGGGTGACGACCAGGACAGATAGTCCTGGTGGGCAGACTCGACTTGCGCCAGCCTGGCAGGGGATTGTCCGACGATGGGACGGGATTTCATGGAGGCGACAAATGCTGTCGGGCTGGCATGTATGGCCAGTGCTGGTCGATAGACACGACCGAGTTCCTCGGCGCCGGGATGCACGTGGATGAGTGTCTGACGTGGGCTGGGGATATCCAGCAGGCTGTAATCCTGAGAGGGCATTTCGGACAGGCGAGCGCCGATCATGAGCAGCAGATCAGCCTCCTCGATACGTTGACGTAAAGCCGGGTTGATACCAATGCCCACATCACCGGCGTAGTTGCCGTGAGTGTGATCGAACAGCATCTGACGTCGAAACGAGCAAGCCACTGGCAGTTGCCAGTCCTGCGCGATTGCCTGGAAGTCGAGTACCGCCTCCTTGCTCCAGCGTGAACCTCCAACGATGACCATCGGTCTGGCAGCGTCTTTCAGCAGTTCCGCAAGCTGCGACATCTGCTCCTCACCGGGGCAGGTCTCGATCTGTTGCCAGGGAGCAATGCTCCTGGGGTTGGCCAGTTGTGCCAGGGCGTTTTCGGGCAAGGCCAGGGCAACGGGTCCCGGCCTGCCGGATGTGGCGACATGAAAGGCTCTGGAAATCATCTCATCCATGCGCTCGGCATCTTCGATCTCGGCGACCCATTTCACCGCCTCGCCCAGGAAACGGTGGTAATTCACTTCCTGAAAGGCTTCGCGTTCGCGGATGCCGGTGTCGATCTGTCCGATGAACAGAATCATGGGCGTTGAGTCCTGCAGTGCGACATGCAAACCTGCCGTGGCATTGGTCGCCCCGGGGCCACGCGTGACGAAGCAGATGCCCGGCTTGCCGGTCAGTTTGCCCCAGGCTTCGGCCATCATGGCAGCGCCGCCTTCCTGGCGGCACAGGGTGTTCTCGATACCACTGTCATACAGTGCGTCGAGTACCGGTAGATAGCTCTCTCCGGGGACACAGAACACGCGCTCCACGCCGTGCGTTTTCAGAGCATTGACCAGCAGTTGTCCACCTGATTGACGTGTCATGTCATTTCCCGTCCGGCTTTGCCGGCATCGATTTGCGGAAGTCGAGATTGCAGCAAGCCGGTTCGGGGCCGCTTGCCTGAATGGGTATTGTAGACAGACTGGCCCTGCAAGTTCAGATCAGCTTGATGCACCGGATGCTTGTGTCACTCGGTTACACTGCGGGAATACCGTAGCTACCCCCACCACTGGAGACCCGAGATGAAACTGATTGCTTCACTGCTGACCAGCAGCGTGCTGTTGCTTGCGACCACGGCGAGCATGGCAGAGACCCGCGTGACCTACAAATCAGCCAAGACCGGCTCATCGTATTATCAGATGGCGGTGGAACTGGCAGAGGCCATGAAGAAGGGGACTGACGGTGATATCAGCATCACGGTCGAGGAAAGTCAGGGTTCTGTTCAGAACGTGATGGAGTCCGGCATACGTCAAGGCAATTACGTATTCACCACGCCGCCGGCACTGGTCGCTCTGGCGCAGACCGGTAAAGCCATGTTCGAAGGCAAGAGCAAGCCGGCATTCGACGAGATCCGAGCCCTGTTTCCCATCCCGTCTCTGACGATGCACTTTGTGGTGAGCAGTGACAGTGGTATCGACGATTTTGCCGGTATGGAAGGTAAATCGATATTGCTGGGCAAGGGCTCGTTTGGTGCCAGTGAAGGTGCCAAGTACCTGGGGCTGTTCGGACTGGAAGGCAAGGTCGAGCTGGCCGAGGTGGAATTGTCGAATGCCGTGGCAGCACTCAAGAACGGGCAGATCGATGGCTTCGTGACGGCCGGATCCTGGCCTGCACCGAACGTCATCGAGGCCGCTGCCAGCACGGGTGTGCAGGTACTGTCGCTGGACGACGAGCAGATCACCGCGACCGGCCGCACACGCATGGTGATTCCGGCGGGAACCTATAGCGGACAGGACGCGGATATCGTCACTACCTCACTGCCGGTTGTCGCTTACGCCACCACGGCGATGGACGATGAAACGGCGTATCAGATGACTCGTACCTACTGGGAGCAGAAGCAGGCCATGGCCGGTACCTCGGCGTGGTGGGGCAGTGTCGATGCCTCCCTGATGAGCAACCTGGGTCAACTGCATGCCGGCGCCATTCGCTATTACGATGAAGTCGGTATGGAACTGACTGCCGCGCAGAGACCTTGATCGATCTTTCCTGATTGACTGATATCAACCACACGCTGAAAACCGGGTAAGTACACACCTCCATGACGACTGCAAGACAAGCCGGGCCCAGCTTGCCCTGGGCGCTGCTGGGCGCCTTGTCCATCGGCTTCCACCTGTGGCTGGTATTCAGTGGCTTGATACCCAATCTCGTCAGCCGGCCCTTGCACATGGCGCTCGCCTTGCCATGGGTGTTTCTGGCAGCATTCCGACCGGGAGTCGAGGATCAAGCGCTGTCGCGTCTGAATCGTGGTCTGGGCATGGTTCTGTTTGCCCTCTGTCTGCCGGCCTGTCTGTGGATTGCCTGGCAGCACGACATGCTGGGTGATCAGTATGGTTTTCTGGAGAATCACTTCCAGACGGCGGTGGCCGCAACCTTGCTGATCGGAGTGCTGGAAATGGCCAGGCGAGCCATTGGCTGGCCATTGCCACTGGTGGCCTTGCTGGCTCTGCTCTACGGGCTGCTGGGTCAGTATATTCCAGGCGAGTTCGGGCATCCCGGGACACCGCTGAGCAGTTTTCTGGGAACCCTGACCATTGCAGAAGGTGGACTGTGGGGCAGCCTGACGGGTGTGTCTGTCAGCATCGTGGCCATCTTCGTGATATTCGGTGCGGTGCTCAATGCCGGCGAGGCAGGGCAGGGCTTCATGAATCTGGCCACTCGGGCTGCCGGGCGGCTCAAGGGCGGAGCCGCCAAGGTCTCGGTGGTGTCATCGGCACTGTTCGGCTCCATATCCGGCTCCGCATCGGCCAATGTCGCCTCCACCGGTACCGTGACCCTGCCGGCCATGACAAGGCTGGGATACCCCAGGGCACTGGCAGGGGCCGTGGAAGCGGTCGCCTCCTCGGGCGGGCAGATCATGCCACCGCTGATGGGGGCCGGCGCTTTCGTCATGGTGGAGCTCACCGGTATCAGTTACACCAGCATCATGAGCGCAGCCAGTATTCCTGCGCTGTTGTATTTTCTGGCTGTCTGGTTCGGCATCAACGGCTTTGCCAAACGCTTCGATCTGCAACCGCTGAGCCGTGATCAATTGCCGGAGATGAAACTGGTGCTGATCACCACCGGCTTTTTCCTGGTGCCTTTCACCACCTTGCTGCTGGGCATGTTCGTCATGGGGCGTACGCCACAATATGCCGCCTGCCTGGCAATCGGGACCGGGTTTGTATTGTTGTTCTTCAATGAACGCCTGAGGCCGGGTCTGCGTCTGTTCGTTCAACGGCTGCAATCACTCTGCATCCAGTCCGGTGAGCAGATTGCCACGATTGCCAGCATCATCCTGTGTGCCTCCATCATCGTCGGTGTGCTGGGTATCACCGGACTGGGTGTGAAGCTGACATCGGCCATACTGTCACTGTCTGGCGGACATCTGGTTCCAGCCTTGCTGTTGACGGCACTGGCCTGTCTGGTTCTGGGCATGGAAGTACCCACGACCGCGGCCTACGTCATTTGCGTATCCGTGGCCGGGCCTGCGTTGACCGAACTGGGCCTGCCGCTGCTCACGACGCATCTGTTCGTGTTCTGGTTTGCTCTGCTGAGTACCATCACGCCGCCGGTGTGCGGGGCGGTGTTCATCGCCGCTGGCATGGTGGGCGAGAACTGGCTGAAGGTGGCGGGCTATGCCATGGCGCTGGGGCTCGGACTCTATCTGATTCCTCTGAGCATGATCAGCCATCCGGCCATCCTCGAGATCGCCACCTCGCCCTGGTCGGCCATGCTGGCAGCTCTGCTGGTGGCGACGGGTCTGGCTGCCATCTCGCATGCCATCACCAGTGAGCGCGGGTTCTGGTACCGACTGATGGTGGTCGTCATCGGTTGCCTGTTGCTCTTTTCCTGAACCCTCCTTGCGTGAAGGCGTGGTCGCCGTGTGGCACGTCGTACACACAAACGGTGGTTTGCCGGGGGCAATGCGCGTCGGTCGCTGCAGGCCGCCAGCAGTGTTACATCACAGTTCGGCATTGTCGATTACATCTATCTGCTGCTGCAAACGATACAGGGTCAAACAGACAAGACTCTGCGACTTCACAAGCGGTCTACACCGTGGAAGCACAACTTCGTTCATTCAGGAATTCACTCTCTCCATGAAGAAATTGCTATTGGCTGTTCCCCTGGTTGCCGGCGCGTCCTGGGCTGGCGCTTCCTATTACTCGGGGTCCCAGACACAGAGCGCCTATGACCAGCTGTTGGCACAGCTCAATGAAATGAAACCCTTCACGCTCGTCAACGAGTCCTATAGCAGTGGTTTCACGAAAAGCCATGCTGTCACGCGAGTGATGGACTCGGCATCTGCCGATGCGAAGGTCCTGTTTCGCTTGCAGCATGAGATCGATCATTCACCTGTGGGTGTCAATGAAGGCAACGTTCGTGTCGGTGCTGCCTCCATAAAGACAACACTGGTACGTGATGACTCCTTGTCGGAGTCCTTTCTTGAAATGATGGAAGGCTTCACGGAGTCGGAACCCTTCGTCGTTGATACGCAGGTGAGTTTCGATGGCAATATCGACAACCATCTACAGGTCAGCCCCTATCAGTTTCAGGAAGACGGGGCCAACGTCAGCTTTGGCGGTATCGACTATTCGGTCAGCGTGGCGGGTGATGCGGTGTTGGGCAGCGGTACGCTGGGTGCCATCGAATTCAGTCGCGAAGGCAATGAACTGAGTCTGTCGCCGGGCATGATCAAGACCGACCTGGCCCGTATCAGCCAGTCCATCTATTCGGGCTCCTACGGCATCGATTTCGACACTCTGTCGATCAGCTCCGCGGACAACATGAGCATGCATGCGAATCTTGCGTCCATCGGTTTTCATAGTGACACGCAAGTGAAGGGCGACCAATTGAGTAGTCAGTCGCTCATGTCCGTTGGCAGTATCGACAGCATGTTGCCGCTCAATGCGGTCTCGCTGGAGTCAACAGTCTCGAACCTGTCCATCAAGGGGGTTCAGAGCTATGTCGACACTGTCAGTCAACTGTCGGTCGCCGACGCAATGCTCTCGGACGATCCCGAAATCATGAAGCGTATTCTCGGAGCCTATATGCCGATGATTGGTCCTGGTACGGGCCTGGACTTCGGGCTCAGTTTCAGCAATGACGGTGGGGATGCCAGTCTGGCCTACGGCATCAGCGTGATCGATGAATCTGTTCCTGCCTTTCCGGCCAACGGACTGGCATCCATCACCACACTCAGGGACCTGCTGAACGTGCTGACGCTGGAGGCTCATCTGGATGCGGATGCCGGGGCCATCGACCAGACACCCCTGGCGATGTTCATGATGTCGCCTCAGGCGCAGCAAGTCATCGTCGCCAATGGCGTCAGTTACAAGGCGGACCTGACACTGAGCGAATTGATTGTCGATATCAATGGCAATCCTCTGGCGCTGGAGATGATGCTCGGTGACAAGCTGGACACGCCACTGGCGGAAATCGCCAAGCTGTAAGCCACAAGACCGGTCAGGGATGACAGCTTGTTCATGAGATTTGTTCTCAAGACATGTTCCCGAGTAATTTTCCGGGTGTCATTCTGGCTCTGAGATGCCTGATAACGACTATTCATGGTCGTTATCGGGTGTTTCAGGTCGTTTGTTACGGAATTACCTGTTTGTTGAAAGTTGGTAACGGAGTCGTGATCTGGCATAAAGTGTGACAGTAAAAGCTCGTGGCCTATACAATGGTCATTCTGCCGTATCTTGAACGATCGATACGGTAGCGCTTGTGGAGCTGTAATCAGACAATCTGATCTTCGGTCAACTTCCTGAGCGCAAACGCTCCGACTGCCGGGTCAGAAGTCAAACTTTGCAGTCTCCTATTGCCTGACAACAGCCATGCCGCCTTGAGGCGTTTGTGTTGTTGTCCATTTGTGAAATCAACAATACATGTCATTTGAAGCACTGGGCCTGTCGTCCGAGGTCCTGAAAGCCGTTCTAGAAGAAGGCTACGAAACTCCCACTCCCATTCAACAGAAAGCCATCCCGCTGGTACTCACCGGCAAGGATGTCATGGCAAGTGCCCAGACCGGCACTGGCAAGACCGCAGGTTTCACCCTGCCACTGCTGCAGAAACTGTCTCAGACTCCACGCCGTACCAATGGCGCTCGCAAGGGCAGTCCACCGGTTCGTGCCCTTATCTTGACGCCTACGCGTGAACTGGCAGCGCAGATCGCTGAAAGCGTTGCCACCTATGGCAAATACCTCAAATTCCGTTCGGCAGTCGTTTTCGGCGGTGTCAGCATCAATCCGCAGATCAGTCAGCTGCGCAAGGGTGTCGATATCCTGATTGCAACCCCGGGTCGTCTGCTCGATCACGCCGGCCAGGGTACCGTTGACCTGTCACAGTTGGAAGTACTGGTTCTGGACGAGGCCGATCGCATGCTGGACATGGGCTTCATCCATGACGTCAAGCGCGTACTGGCACTGCTGCCTGAGACCAGTGAGCGGCAGAACCTGCTGTTCTCCGCGACTTTCTCGCGCGAGATCAAGCAGCTGGCCCAGCGCATGCTCAACGATCCACAGCTGGTGGAAGTGGCACCTCAGAATGCAACTGCTGACCGTATCGAACAGCAGGTGTATCGCGTCGACAAGGGTCGCAAGCGTGAGCTGCTGTCAAAACTGATTCAGGACGAGCAATGGGAACAGGTACTGGTATTCACTCGTACCAAACATGGTGCCAATCGTCTGGCCGAACAGCTTGAGCGTGACGGTCTGTCCGCTGCTGCCATTCATGGCAACAAGAGTCAGGGTGCCAGAACCCGTGCCCTGGCCGGATTCAAGGAAGGCAAGATTCGTGTGCTGGTTGCAACCGATATCGCCGCTCGCGGACTGGACATCGACCAGCTTCCGAACGTGGTGAATTTCGAACTGCCCAATGTGCCTGAAGACTATGTACACCGCATTGGTCGTACAGCCCGTGCGGGCATGTCCGGCAAAGCGGTATCGCTGGTATGCATCGACGAAGACAAATTGCTGCGAGACATCGAGCGTCTGATCAGTCGTGAACTTCCGCGTGTTCAGATCGAAGGCTTCGAGCCAGATCCAAGCATCAAGGCCGAGCCGATCCGTCAGGGTCGACAGGGCGGTGGTCGAAGCCAGGGATCTGGTGCGGGTCGCGGTCCACAGGGTCGTTCCGGCAACGGTCGCTCTGGCGCCGGCCAGGTACAGCCAGCGGGAACACAGGCGGCCAATCGTAGTCGCCGGACGCGTTCACGTGCCAGTAGCGGGAGATCTGCGTGAGCGAATTTCCTCCTTGCCCGCAGTGCCAGTCGACCTACACCTACCCTGATGGGGTGATGCTGGTCTGTCCTGAATGTGCCCATGAATGGGCGGCCGACGGAAGTTCGTCGGAAGAGGAAGGTGCCTCTGTAAAGGATGCGAACGGAAACCTGCTGGTCGACGGTGATACGGTCACCGTCATCAAGGACCTGAAGGTCAAGGGTTCATCCGCGGTCGTCAAGGTTGGCACCAAGGTGAAAGGCATCCGGCTGGTTGAAGGCGATCACGATATCGATTGTCGTATTGACGGTATTGGCGCCATGAAGCTCAAATCGCAGTTCGTCAAGAAGGCCTAGGCTGGTTTGTTCATGAATGGTTCAGACCAGTGAAAACACCCAAGCGACTTCAGCCGCTGATTGAAGACGGTCTGATAGACGAAGTCTTGCGTCCCCTGATGAGTGGCAAGGAAGCCACCGTCTATCTGGTGCGTAGTGACGGTCAGATACGATGTGCCAAGGTCTACAAGGATGTGGCCGTGCGCAGCTTCAAGCAGGCTGTGCAGTACCAGGAAGGGCGCAAGGTGCGCAACAGCCGTCGACAGCGTGCCATGGAGAAAGGCACGCGCTTCGGTCGCGAGGAGCAGGAAAAAGCCTGGCAGAACACCGAAGTGGATGCGCTGTACAAATTGCGCGATGCCGGTGTGCGTGTGCCCGAGGCCTTTGGCTGTTTCGACGGCGTATTGTTGATGGAGCTCATCACTGACGCCGATGGCGAGGCCGCACCGCGGTTGAACGATGTGGCCATTCCGCTGGAGCGGGCTGCCGCCGATCACAAGACCATGATGCACTATATCCTGCGCATGCTGTGTGCCGGTCTGGTACATGGTGACCTGTCGGAATTCAATGTACTGATGACCGAAGATGGCCCTGTCATCATCGATCTGCCACAGGTAGTGGATGCTGCTGGCAACAATCACGCGCCAACGATGTTGGCAAGAGATGTGGCCAACATCACACGCTATTACGCGCAATACGTTCCGGAGCTGGCAGAGACGCGCTACGCCGAGGAATTGTGGGCCTTGCATGAAGCAGGTGCCCTGCACCCGGACATGACTCTGACCGGCAAATATGCCCGTGACGAGCAGGAGGCTGATGTCGGATCTGTACTACAGCAGATTCAGGAAGCCTATCGCGAGGAAATGGAACGTCGGGAACGGCTCAGCGAAGACTGAGCGCAGGCTCGGATCGATTGCTTGTACTGTTCTGCTTGTCGCGAGAGATGAAATCATCTGTCGCGACAGCGTGACCCCATGGCCATTGTCCTTTCAGCGACTGACGAACCGAACGTGTTCCGGGTCGAACCAGGTCCGGGAGTATTCGGCCAGTTCGCCGTCCTGATCGCGTGAGAGGCGTTCTATGAAGCCCCAGTCACCGCTATAGCGCTGTTGCCAGGCCTCCGGCGCCCAGTCAGGCAGTCGACCGACGCCGACACGATCCTCGACTCGGGTGATACGAAAGCCCAGCACATCACGGTAGAAGCGATAGAGAGAATCGGTGACTTCAGCAGCATCGATCTGTTCGGCATGGCGCCCATCGAGCCAGATTTCCTCGAGTGCGGCTTCGCGCTGGTTCAGATGCCTGATTCGTCGGAACCGAAACGCCTTTGTGGCACTACCGATATCGGGAAACCCGGACGGTTTGTCCATGTGATCCAGTGACAGCAGGCGAGCGCTTGGCGTTGCAGGGCCGTCCACCAGTTCCAGGCGGAACAGGGCATAGACGTTGTGTTCGTCGAGGGTGCTGTTCACATAGTTGCCGGAACCCTGGATGCGTGTCAGCAAACCACGAGTCTCCAGCTCTGCCAGCGCCTTGCGCAGGGTGCCTACCGAGATATTCAGTCCCTCCGCCATGTTGCGCTCTGGCGGCAATCGCTCGCCATCGGGCAGCACGCCTGTCTTGATATCCCGTACCAGCATTTCGGTAATCTGGTTGACCAGAGGCACACGCCCCGATAATTCATGATGTGAGTCCGACAAGACCGACTTACCTCTGCTGGGCGATTGTGAATCGCCTGTTTGACAAATTGATATACGATTGATACATTCGCCTGCACTGTCTGCCGAGGATGTTCCAATGAGCGTCGTGCCCGTCAAGTCTGCATCCCTGCAAGCCGCAGAGGTGTCCTGGTTCGCCCCCCTGTGCTCCGATGACTATCGGTATCTGGGTGTGCCCGATGGTCAATATCGCAGCAGCTGGGAAAATACCTCCCGGATCGTCCGTCGTGCCGACGAGTTGGGATTTCGTAATATCCTGTGCCCCTCATCCTATCAGGTTGGGCAGGATACCCTGAGCTTCGTTGCCGGTAATGCGCCGCTCACCGAAACCATCAACATGCTGGCCGCCGTACGCTGCGGTGAAATGCAGCCGATCATGCTGGCCCGTACCCTGGCCACACTGGATCACATGCTGCAGGGACGCCTGACGGTCAATATCATCTCGTCCGACTTTCCAGGCCAGAAGGAAGACAGCGCCTACCGCTATCAACGTTCTCGCGAAGTCGTGGAAATCCTCAAGCAGGCCTGGACGCAGGATGAAATAAACTACAAGGGTGAAGTCTACGATTTTTCGGGCTTGACGACTGACCCGGTACGCCCCTATCAGACCAACGGCGGCCCGCTATTGTATTTTGGCGGCTATTCACCACCTGCGCTTGACTTGTGTGGCGAGCATTGCGATGTCTATCTCATGTGGCCGGAGAAGAAAGAGGAGCTGGCCGAGCGCATGAAGGCCGTCAATGCCTGTGCCGAAAAATACGGCAGAGTGCTGGATTACGGCTTGCGCGTTCACATGATCGTGCGTGAGACCGAGGAGGAGGCACGTGAGCACGCCCGCTCTCTGGTGTCCATGCTGGATGACGAGCAGGGCAAGGCCATTCGTGAACGGGCGCTGGATGCATCCTCGCTGGGTGTATCCCACCAGGCGAAGAACCGGGATGTTGCAGACGATGAAGGCTATATCGAGCCACATCTGTGGACCGGTGTCGGCCGTGCACGTTCGGGTTGCGGTGCAGCGCTGGTCGGTAGTGCCGAGCAGATTCTCGAAGCCATCGAGGAATACAAGGAGATGGGTATCCGGGCCTTCATCTTCTCCGGTTATCCGCATCTGGACGAGTGCGATCATTTTGGCAGGCTGGTGTTGCCACATCTGGATACCTGTTCCTTGCCACAAGTGCATGGTCGGGTTCCTGCCAGTACTCCGGCGACACCGCTGGGTGTGGGAGAGAGGCGCTGATGCCGGCGGTACAGGTGTTGGAGCCTGCTGATCGCTCTGTGGCAGTACCCTGCGAAGAAATATGGACATCCGAGAACGGCAGCTCGCGAGATCTGCGCCACGCCTTCGGTCGTTTTGCAACCGGTGTGACTGTCATCACCATCGATAGTCCGGACGGTCCCTACGGCATGACGGTCAACAGTTTCTCATCCGTTTCGCTCGAGCCGGCGCTTGTCCTGTGGTCAGTCGACAAGGGGTCTGCACGATGCCCCTATTTTCTCGACGCAACGCAATTTGTCGTGAACATACTCAGTGCCGAACAATCAGCCACTGCCTTGAACTTCGCCCGTGATCCCTTTGCCTTTGGCATTACGCCATGGCGCGAGAGCGAAAGCGGGTTGCCAGTGCTGGAAGATTGTACTGCGACACTGGAGTGCAAACGGGAAGCGGCGCACCCTGGCGGTGATCACTTCATCATCGTTGGTCAGGTCATGAAGGCTTGTGTTGCCGAACGCGAGCCGCTACTGTTCCACAAGGGTGACTTTGGCGCCATCGCCTGATGATCCGTCCACCTGATCCGTGAATCATCAGGTGGATTAACCTCTGATGAGCGTGGCGCTGTCGTGTTTCAGGCTACTGCATTGCTGTCTTTCCGGATATATCAGAAGATGCGGTTGCCTGGCTGCCAGGACTTGTGGAGGTTTACATGAAGACAGAGTGTTTCGAGCTTGAGGTTCATGATCGCGTAGCGCACTTGCGATTATCGCGAGCTGACAAGCGTAACAGCATGATTCCGGCGTTCTGGAACGAGCTTCCCGCCCTGGTCGATCAGATTCAGTCCGATGGCGAAGTACGCGCCATTGTATTATCGTCAAGCGGTCCTCATTTCAGCAGTGGGATGGACGTTTCCGTTTTCGCAGCGGCTTCCTCCGCGGGTGGCGATGCCAAGGCTGATTCCGAAGAAGATGCGCTCAAGCAGAAGTTACGCCTGCGGCAAAAGGCCATCAGGCTGCGCGATACCATCAAGAGACTGCAGCACAGCTTCACTGTTCTGGAAGAGGCTCGCATTCCCGTGCTCGCGGCCATTCAGGGTGGCTGCATCGGTGCCGGTGTGGATCTTGCGTCGGCCTGTGACATGCGCTATGCCACACGCGATGCCTTCTTCACCATCTTCGAAACCAATCTGGCGATGACCGCCGATGTGGGCACCTTCCCGCGCATCTGCAAACTGATGCCCGATGGTATGGTCAGGGAACTGGCTTATACCGGACGAAAACTCTCAGCCGAAGAAGCTCTGCAATATGGTCTGGTGAATCGGCTCTACGATAGTCAACAGGACATGGTCGATGATGTGATGAAGATTGCCGCTGAGATTGCGCTGAAGGCGCCCATGGCCGTTCATGGTTGCAAGCAGATGATCCTGCATGCAAGAGATCATTCAGTTGCCGATACGCTGGACTACGTATCTGTCTGGAACGCGGCCTTCTTTCAGCAGGCAGAGGTGATGGAGGCGATGAGGGCCAATCAGGAGAAGCGCGCTGGCAATTTCACCTCATTGCCCGAAAGAGTAAAGGATGATGACTCCATTGATATGCCATGAGTCAACGTGCCTCTGGCTCACGTCGCTCCAGATGGTGCAAGTGAAACTCTGCGCTTGAGTCATGCTCATGAAAGGTAAGCCTGAGAGTGAGCGCAACGGTGAAGACGAAGTGCGCACGCTGGTCACGGCCTGGCCTCGTGACATCGAGTTTCTCGAAGCCCTGCACGAATCCTGGATTAGCCAGTATGCCGATTATATCGGTGAGGCTCGTGCGCAAGCCCTTGTGGAGAAACTGCTGGATGCGGGCGAACTCTATCCCGGCGAAGATCAGGCGGTGCAACTGGCGATGATGGGTGCAAAGCCTGTGGGGATTGCTGCGTGCAGATCGTTACAGGGCTTGTCCTTGATAACGATGCTCGAGGTCCTGGCAGCCAATCGTCATCAGGGCGTTGGCGGTCAGCTGGTAGCGGGATTACAGGCGCGCACGGAGCAGCGTCTGTTGGCGCATGTGTCCATTCACCGCCCACGGGTGCTTGATTTCTATGAGCGCCAGGGGTTTCGCAAACTGTCGCGAACTCGCGTCGACCACTATGGCCATGAACTCGAATTCGATGTCATGGTGAAATAGCGCTGACAAGTTACGGGCATCGGCACCGTTGTCACTTGTCACTTGTCTGTGATGCCTGCGAGTGCGGGGACCATGCGGCACCTGACTGTCTGGTAGCAACAGTGTTCTGATTGTTTCTGCACAGACCCGGACCCGGAGTCAGAATACAAGGAGCGAGCGCCTTGTATCCTTTCATCACGAGTCCGGGGAAGGATTCGAGCAGCTTATTCGGCGGATTCGCCAGCCTTCAGCCATTCGAACATCAGACCCTTGGCAGAGCGTGCCTCGAAGCCTTTCCAGTAGGTGTGCTCTTCTGTGAAGCTACCGTCATCACCGGTGGCATATACACCCTCATTCGAATCCTGAACGAGCTCCAGATACGCTTGCTTGTCGATATCGCTTTTCAGATAACGATCCAGCCAGGCGGTGGAGAAATGCTGAGCAATGTTGTTCATTCTGGCGGTATCCCAGACAGCATCGGCATAATGCCCGAAGGGGGCAAATCCCAACTGACTGCTGAACGCATAGCTTTCTGCAGGTGCCGGATAGGGAGCCGCTGCATTGTGGTTGGCGTTCTCGAAGGTCAGCAATGCACGATCGACGTTGACGGATTCTTCCCAGATATCCCTGACGCCGCCTTCATAGAGGGAAACGTCGTCTTGCGAACCTGCGACAAACAGCATCGGGATCTGTACGCCCTTGAGTGATTCTCCGTCGAAAAATCCGGCATTTCTTCCCCAGGGGGCAAATGCAATGGCTGTCTTGATGCGAGGATCGGGCAGGTTGTTGTGCGTTTCACTGCCGCTTTCGTGGATACCCAATGTGCCGTAAGGCGGGCTGAATGGAAAGGCAACCGATGCAGCTGTCACACCGCCACCGGCCGTGATGACAGCACCATAGCCACCCATGGAATAACCGACGACAGCGGTATTGTCAGTGTCGATCATGCCGTTGAGAAAACTGGCGGGATCTGCATTCAGACGAGCCATCTCGTTGAGTACGAAGATCTGATCCAGAGAGCGGTTACGCAGCGTTGAACCAAAGGCTGCCTGGGTACGGTAGGTGGAGTCGGTATGGTCGATGGAGGCGACCACATAACCCTTGGATGCAATGTTCTCGGCCAGGTGGGACAGCAGAAAACGGTTACCCGGATACCCGTGAGATACGATCACCAATGGGAAGGGTTCGGTGTTGGTGACGGGCGCTGCCCACAAGGTTGCCTGACCGTGCAGATCCACTTCGATGGTGGGGTCACGCAGAAAGGCGCGCAATGTCTTGCTGCCTTCAGCACCCGGGTAAGACGGGTACCACATCTGTACGACAAGCTCACGATCATAGGTTGGCAAAGGGTCTGGCGCATCCATGGATGGGTCCAGTGCCAGTATGTTGATCTGTCCCGGGTTGGTCAGCGTCAGAGGGCGGGTGCCTACCTCATAGTTGCCATAAGCCGCCAGCTCCGGAGCATCCGGACGCTGGGTGTCAATCCTGTTTTCGGACTGTGCAGGCAGGGCTGTAAACAAGGTAGCCATCAGTGTTGTCATCAAGGCAAGTTTGCCCAATGGACGGGGGCGTCCAGCGAATAGCATGGTGTAATTCTCCGTGGGTTGAAGTCTCACTATTACACGCATTTTCTGATGACACAACCATGAAGCAACAAGCTCTTCTCGCTTCTCTGGCAGGCAAACTGGTCAGGCAATCGGGTGACCAGACTGCACGACGACTTCTCAATTCCTGAACACGGTACGTCTGTTCGAGCCGCCCTGGCATGCAAACGAAAAGACTTGGAGCACATCCTGCAATGGCGGACAGTGCGCCCTCCCATGTCCCGAATGCAGGTGATGTTCAAATCCTTTCGCACACAGTCGATCCGGTCCAAGGCATCACCAACACTGGTTGATCCGCTCGAGCAGCGTCTGCTGTATTCCGCTGATCATCCTCTGGGTCTGGCTGTTGCCTTTGACAGCGGTGATGACCTTCAGGACGCATTGCAGGCAGATCATCTGACGGCTCAATCGCTGGCCTCCCTGCTGGAGCCTGCTGCAAGCGCTGATATTACCTCGATAGCCTTTGTCGATAGTGATGTGCCGGATGTTCAGACATTGACCGGGATGTTGCAACAGCAGGGTATAACCGTGCATACAGTGGATGCCTCCGAGGATGGCATTGCGCAAGTCAGTGAGGTACTGTCGGGTTATTCCGAGCTGGATTCGGTAATGATTTTCTCGCACGCGGCCAATGAAGGTTTTTCTTTAGGCTCAAGCCTGATAGACAGTGTATCGCTCGGTGAGGTGGAGGATCAGCTGAGCGGCTGGGGACCGGCATTGTCAAATGATGCTGACCTTCTACTCTACGGCTGTTCTCTGGCTGATGACGCGAGTGGTCAGCAGTTTCTTGCGCGTATTGCCGAGTTGACCCAGGCCGATGTTGCCGCCAGTGATGATACGACCGGTCATGTTGATCGTGGTGGAGACTGGGAGCTGGAGTGGCAGCAGGGGGCTGTCAATACAGACGTGCTTGATGATGCTGTCATGGAAGACTGGCAGGGTAGTCTGCTCAGTATCATTGTCGGCACCGAGCTTGATGTGGTGGATGCCCCAGATCTGAATACCCTGGCAGCCTTGCAGAGCAACCCTGGCAGCGACGGCGAGATTTCATTGCGTGAAGCGGTGATCGTGGCAAACAACGATGCCTCGGTCAATACGATAGAGCTGGCTGACGACACGACCTATGTGCTGACACTCGGTGCTGGAGACTCTGCCGAAGATGGCGGGCTGACAGGCGATCTGGACTTCTCGCGAAGTTATACCGTTACGGGGGGCGCCAATGCCACCACCACCATCGACCAGCTGGTTGATGAGCGTGTGGGGCATGTGTTGACTGGCGCAAATCTGGAATTCAGGAACCTGACCATTACCGGAGGTGATGAGACAGAAGAAGGCGGTGGCCTGCGAATAGAGACTGGGTCAACGGTTGTTCTGGATTCGGTCACCATACGAAACAACCATGCCGATAACGAAGGTGGGGGTATTTACAACCAAGGCACCCTGCAAGCGACTGATACCACTATCGCCTGGAATACATCGGACAAGGATGGTGGAGGAATAGCGAACCATTCGATTACCGAGCTGGAAAGGGTGACGCTCAACAACAATGAAGCGGGCGAAAGGGGTGGGGCGCTCTATCATCGGGGCAGTGGCAGCAATATGGAGCTGGACTACGTGACCATCTCTGCCAACAGTGCGGATGATAGTGGTGGCATAGATACCAACCGGGCCATACAGATCAGAAACAGCACCATTGTAGAGAACACAGACGTCAATACAACGGGTGGTCTGGGAAATTCCGGTACGGAAGCGGTGACACTGCAGAATACCGTACTTGCTGACAATACATCCGCCAATGCCGCTGAAGACGAGCAACAGGTGGATGGGGACATCGTCTCCCTGGGCTTCAACTTCATTGAAAATCCATCTGACAATACGCTGCAGGACACGGATATTGTCGCCACTGATCCCATGCTGGCAGCTCTGGCCAGTGGTAGCGGAAAAGTCCAGACCCATGCTCCGCTGGCCGGGAGTGTGCTGATAAACAGGGGCGCGTCTACGACTTCCGATACCGATGCAAACGGTCATTCCATTGATCTGATACCGGATATCGGAGCCTATGAGTCCTCCGGATCTTCCGGCATGATGTTCTGGACGGATGGAAGCGATTCGATCTTTCGTTCGGATGTGGACGGCAGTTATGTACAGACACTCCTGTCTGGGATTGGTGATGATGTGATCGATCTGGAGGTGGATCTGTTCAGCGAGCGTATTTACTGGCTCGAGGACTCAGGAGACTTTCGCAGTATGGCGCTGGATGGCAGCGGCATTCAGACGCATTTCAATACCAGTCTGAATATTTACGGTTTTGCGTTGAATATCTCCGAGGGGGAGGTTTTCATGAGCGACCGTCAAACAACGAACCACAGGATTGTCACGTTTGATTTGACTGGTGGTTACGTGGTGGAAAATCTTGATGGTCTTGACAAGGTGAGATCATCACCGACGGATGTCGATTTTGACGCAGCTAGTGATCGTATCTATTGGCTGGAAAAACCACTGGCCTTTGTCAACGAGACAAGCTTCGAGATATACGATCGAAACACGAACGATCGATTTACACTGGAAATCGATGCGGTTTCGGATATCAGTGAAGACAGCGCTCTGGTTCTGAACACTGATGGCAGCCGCTTATACTGGGTAGATTCCGAGTCGACTACAGGAGAAGGTATTCTGGCTGTCGCAGATACCGATACGACATCGCCTACGCCGGTGGCAGCGGTATTCGTAACGGAAACTGTAAAAGGCATTGCGTATGATTCGTTGAACGATCGTGTGATTGTCGCTACTGGAACAGGGGACGGCGGTCGTATCCTGTCATTCGATGAGGACCTGGGGGATATGCAAGTCGTTCACGACGGCCTGGGTGATGCTGCTTCCATTGCCTATATGGGTGTCGTGGGATTTGGGCCGGAAGTGGAAAATAATACAGGTCTGATTCTTGTCGAAGGTAGCGATCCAATTATCAGTAGCACTGTGCTCTCCTACAATGACGGTGATGATGATCCGGATCAACGGATCTACACCATAACCACCGCTCCTGTCGAAGGCGATATTCTTGTTGGTGGGGCGAGTGCGGTCAGCTTCAGCCAGCAGGATATCAATGATGGTCTGGTTACCTATGACCATAACGTTGAGCACATTGGTGTCGAGAATGACTGGCAAGACCAGTTCGAGTTCAGTGTGTCCGATGGCAGTTCGACAGTCGCCAATCAGACTTTTGTCTTCACGATAAACAATGAAGATGATGCGCCTGTCTTGAATCTTGCTCCGTTGGTAGAGGTCGCTGACGGTCAAAGCGTCAATCTGAATAACTCCCATTTCGGACTCAACGATCCGGATACTCCTAAGGATGAAGTCACTGTGACTATCAATCTGAAGTACGAAGGAGATGTCTTCGCAAACGGTTCGAGTCTCGATTCCTTTACGCTTGCCGACCTTGAAAGTAATACGATCTACTACACTCACACCGGCACTGACCCTTCGGTTTCCGCCGGCTTTCAATTCACGGTCAGCAGTGGTGCGTATACCCTGGGTCCTATCGAATTTCCCATTGAAGTTTTCGGACAGGATAATGCGCCAGCACCGATCATCAACGGCGCTTCAGTGACGGAAGGCGGTGAGGTGAACATCACCCTCGCCGAGCTGACCGCCAATGATCCGGACACCGATCCGTCATTGGTTGTCTTCACTGTCGACATCGACTCTG
>CBDUIJ010000010.1:0-39150 GCA_965367215.1 uncultured Granulosicoccus sp. | reverse complement strand
GGAATCGCACCACAAAGGTGCGTCAGACATGTGTAGCCATAGTCGAACTTGTCGGCAGATCCTGAACGACAGGCAGGACCGCAAACAAGCGGATTCCGCAGCATCCATACCTCCCATACCGAACCAGGCCTGCCCATAGACAGGAAAACGGGTGCCATGAAAGGCATGCGAGCATGGGCACAGCTTGCGGGCGCCTGCACCACCGTGGAACACGACACCACAACCCGTAACGAATCAAACCGGCTATTCACCATCGCCGATGTTCCTGAGTTGCAAATTCAGGCTACAGAAACCTACCAGGGCATGGATTTGCCGGCGTAGTCCAGGAAGCGTCCCGTGTCTTTCAGAGTCAATCCATCAATGACATCCAGTAGACCGGCGGCACTCTCGGACGGATCCAGTGCGGCGTTGCTTCCTCCCATGTCGGTTTTCACCCAGCCGGGGTGCAACATGCAAACGGTGATACCACGAGGTTCCCACTCGAGCGCCAGTGTTCGCATGGCCATATTGACAGCAGCCTTGGAGCTGCGGTAGGCGACCCGATCGCTACCGGCCCGCTCCATGGATCCCATCTGACTGCTGATCGTGGCAATTCGCGCAGAAGATGACGCTTGCAGACGATCTGCAAATGCCACGGACACTCGCCAGGGTGCGATCGCATTGACGGCAAAGGAGGTCATCCACTGCTCGTAATCCATGTCGTCGATGGCCTGCCGATCTGCCATGTATCCGGCATTGTTGATCAGCACATCCAGCTTCACCGTACCCAGTTTCTTCACCAGCGCCTGGGTGGACGCATCATCAGTGACATCCAGCGCATGAACCTCCAGCGACCCATCGAGTGCAGCCAGCTCGGTGGCGCTGGACGGATCTCTGCAGGTGGCAATGACACGAAGCCCGAGTTCCAGCGCCTGCCTGGTCATTTCCAATCCGATGCCGCGGTTGGCGCCAGTGATGAGATAGGTTTGCATGGGTGTCTCCGAGGGTGATCGCTCGATTGTGGCAGCGAATAACAACCAGCATCACCCATTGTAAATCCCGGGTCAATGAAGGCCATTGCCTTCACCCACTAGATGAACAGACTGACGATCATCGGTGCCAGCACAGTCGTCAACAAGGCATTGAGCCCCATACCGATACCCGCAAAGGCACCCGCGGTCTCGTTGACCTGAAAAGCGCGCGCTGTACCGATGCCGTGGGAGGCGACACCGACGGCAAAACCGCGGGCGCGCCAGTCAGTCACACCCAGGCGGTTCAGCAGCGGTGTGGCCATGACCGCGCCCATGACCCCGGTCAGAATGACGAGTACCGCTGTCAGTGTCGGTTCACCGCCCATGGACTCGGAGATGCCCAGCGCCACCGGTGCCGTTACCGACTTCGGTGCAATCGAGACCAGTATGTCGCCGCGAATGCCCATCGCATAGGCCACACCCAGCGCGCTGAGAATGGCCGTAACGGAACCTGCCAGCAAGGCACACAGCAGCGGAATGGCGGAACGCCGGATTCTGGAAAGATTGCCGTAGAGAGGTGCGGCCAGTGCCACAGTGGCAGGGCCGAGCATGAAGTGTACGAATTGCGCCCCTTCGAAGTAGGTCTGATATTGGGTCTCGGTCATCCACAACACCACCGCCAGCAGTGTCACGGCAATCAACACGGGATTGACATAAGGCCGCTTTCCCGATGCCTTGAAAGCGGCATCCCCGAGACTGTAGGCGATGAGTGTGGCCGTCAGCCACAACAGAGGCTCTTCGGCGAGATAGGTCCAGATCTGCGACAGCTCGTTCATTCTTCAGCCCCCATCCAGCGGGCGATGCTCGAGAACACCAGCGCCCCGACGGCAATCGACAAGGCGGTGCTGATCAGCAGGGCCAGGAAAATCGCTGGACCGTCCGTACCCATGCGATCCAGATGACCGACGATGCCGACACCTGCCGGCACAAACAGCAGGGACAGGTGTGACAGGAGTCCCTGCGCAGTCGGCTGAATGGCTTTCGCCACTCGTGGGGCCGCCATGAAGAACACCAGCAGCAATGCCATGCCAAGTACGGGACCGGGAACAACCCAGCCGAGGCTGCGAGTCAGGGTTTCACCGATCAGCTGAAAGACGAGAATGGTGGTGAGATGCAGAATCACTTGGAAGAGGCCTCTACCAGTTGCAGTACGAAGGGATGCGACAGTAGATACCATACTCCGCAACCACGCGCTGCACTGCTGTAACCGCCGGTAGGCCGTACTCGACGCAATGACAGCTTTTCACCGGCCTGGAATGAACGAGTACGCCCGTATTTACAGGGCCGGCCCTCTAATCGGTCACGCTGCGGCGCCCGTATGATTCCGGATTCGAACGACTCCTGTGACACACAAACAGGCAGTAGATGTATAGCGTTCCATGACGTTGCCAGCGCACCTCACCGGCATGTCCTGCAGACAGGTGCGGGCGCTCTCTTGCATCATCGACAGATGCCGATCATCGCCACGTTTCCTGTTGGTGGAGCGTCTCCCGGCCAACCGCTCAACTTGTCAGCATGTGCTCAGCCGCGCTAGTGTGTCCATGAACTCCGCCTGCCCTCTCCGCCACCGCCTTGTCTTGATCATGAATGAAATCATCACAAATCGGTTCGGCAACCGGATTAATGCAGCTCAGGTGCCTGGCAGTCAAGCGACGCCGAGAGGTAGATGAGCTTGAGTTGCGCAGTTCGACGCAGTGGCTTCAGAATCGCAGCATGGTCGCTTGCGCTATCAAGCCTGTGTCTGTCGGCTTGCGGTACTGTCGGTACACCAGTATCGGAATCGACTCGAACAGATTCCCCGCTCGGCTATTATCAAGCGCAGACCATCGGGTCGGATTCACTCTACAACCCTGCCAGCGCGTTCGTTCACTACACGCTTGACACGCTACAGCTACCTGAGAATTTCGACACCGACAACTTTTCGGACAATCTGGACCAGGTGTGGGAATTCCTGTCACACCCACGTACCGCCATCGACAATGAAGGCGGCTTTCACCGCTTCGTCAATCGGGAGATCTTTCCGATCGATTCGGATTATCACCGGGACAGCTTTGCCGCACTGCCCAACTACGGTTTGCACCTGCTAGGCGGCGGCATGACTTATCGCCGCGATGTCGAATGGTTTACGGCCAGAGCTTATCGGTATCCGAAGCTGGCAGCGACCACTCTGGCCATGGTCAGTGAGGTCTTGCAGGAAGCGCTTGAAGTCCAGAACACCACCGACGCTGACCCCGTGGCCGATGTCTATCTGTTTCGGCCGCTGGGCATCCTGCTGTTCAGTCAGGAGCGCATCGCAAACTTCGTTCAGAAGCATCTGGACCCGGCAATCTGGCCCACGATCAGCGCCTGGAATGTGTCGAGCGATCAGTTCAGCAATACCGGTATCTCCTATATCTATCGCCCGCCGCGCCTGAAGTTCAGGAACGCCGGTCTTTTCGTCTATACCGGTCTGAACAACCTGGTGGGGCTGTCACACCCGCTGCCCTCCGGCAGGGCTTTTTCCTGGGGTGTGGGTGCAGCGGTGCAGGAGATTGTTCGACAACGAAACATCCAGGCCGATGTGCGCCCGAGTGTCGGCCTGTTTCTGGACCAGAACAAGAGCCTGCTTGCCTCTCTGGTGATCAATGATGTGGGCAAGACTCGTGCTCGGCTCAACCTGTACCCCGGCATTCTGCCAATCACCCGGGGAATGGGCGTGTTCGTGTCCATGGATGATGAGCGGGAATTGTCTGCAGGGTTTGTGTACCGTCTGCCGATTGGCGTAGCCTTCGGACAGCAATGAGGAAAACCCGGATGGAAAATCGAACAGCACTCAAAGCCATACGTCTCTTGTTCATCGGACTCGGCAGCGCTTTCCTTGCAATCCCGCTCTCCGGGTGTACGGCGGCGGCCTTCGGCAAGCCTTCTCTTGCTATCGAGGTTCAGTCTGCCGTGTCATCGGGCAATGTCAATGTGCGCTTGGTGAACGGCACAGCCGTGCTGACCGGACGGGTTGCAAGTGCCTATGATTCGAATGCCGCGGTGCGTGCGGCGGCCCGCTACGAAGGCGTTGAGAGAGTGGACAATCGTATTTTCGTGGAGTGGTAACGCTTGATGCCGTAGCTATGTCAATCACCCTGATGCTTGTTGATATCATCATTCTCGACTCACACAGGGAACATCATCATGAAATGCCATGAAGTAGACTACGAAATCTTCGGCGACGACATGCAGATCGTTGAAGTCGAACTTGACCCTTCCGAGGTGGTCATCGCCGAAGCCGGAGCCATGAACTACATGGAAGATGGCATCGCGTTCGAAGCACGGATGGGGGATGGGTCCAAACCGGTGGGAGGCCTTTTCGATTCACTGCTGCACGTGGGCAAACGCGTTCTCACCGGTGAATCCATCTTCATGACCCATTTCACCAATGCCGGACATGGCAAGAAGCGCGTCGCCTTCGCCGCCCCCTACCCCGGCAAGATCATCCCACTGGACATGGCGACCATTGGCGGGGAGCTCATCTGCCAGAAAGACGCCTTTCTGTGTGCCGCCTACGGTACATCAGTGGACATCGCCTTCCAGAAACGCCTCGGCACCGGTTTCTTCGGCGGTGAAGGATTCATTCTGCAACGCCTGCGAGGCGATGGCAAAGCCTTCGTGCATATCGGTGGCACCGTCATCAAGAAAGAACTGCGTGGCGAGACCTTGCGGGTAGACACCGGGTGTCTGGCGGCCTTTACCTCGGGTATCCAGTACGATATCGAGCGTGCCGGCAATCTGAAGTCGATGGTCTTCGGTGGCGAAGGGCTTTTCCTCGCCACACTCAGAGGCACCGGTACCGTCTATCTGCAGAGCCTGCCCTTTTCACGCCTGGCCAATCGCGTCATGCAGGCAGCGTCCGTGGGCGGCTCCAAGGGTGAGGGCTCGGTACTCGGTGGTCTGGGAGACATGTTCGGCGACAGATAGATCGCAGAGCACCTGAAGTCTTCAACAATGTCGCAGATCCGGCAGCTGATGCCGGATCTGCAAGCTCACTCGATCCTCTCGAAGCGCAACCGCCCCACTATCTGTGCAACATCACTGGGCAGGTAGACCCCGGTAGCAGGCTGATAGGCGACATAGCCAATCGCCTCTCCCGGAATGATGTCCGGACCACCCATCACCGGTGTGATGTCCGTCTTGGTACCGCCATCCATCAGAGGCAGTGCCACTTCCACATCCGGCAGCCAGCCTGCGACCTCATCGTATAAACGCTCCCCACTGACACCCACGAACCAGTCGGGGCTGGGCCCGAGCATCGTGACCAGTGTGACCAGGGGATAGGCGCGATTCATCGCTATTTCGAAGACTTTAGTACCCGGCACGCCATCCACTTTCGAGCCGGTGTATTCACGCACGGCCACCTGCGAATCTGCACTGCCATTTTCAATGGCAGGTACCACTTCATCGCCAAGCAGGATATCGATCATTCCCGTCTCGGCCATGTCCTCGATACCGCGAGTCGCCGGCTCGCCAATCTCCCAGAAAGACACCGCCTCGTTGTGCGTGGCGCCACCGATCAGTGACAGATGCGCATCGTCGGGAAACCCCTGAGGGAAGTCATCCACACCCCAGTCATTCTCGATGGTGACCCGATAACGCGCCTGCTCGACACCGAGTGCGGGTAACGGTATCTCACCACCGGCCTGGCCGTCCGAACCGTCTTCGAGTAGAGGCCCGCCCTCTCCCGAAGAAGTCGGTGTACCAGAGCTGCCTCCGCAGGCGCTCAACAGGAGACAGGTGCTTGCCAGAAAAAGAATAGTGCGCATGGTGATATTCCCGAGAACCCAGTGGCAGTGTTATTGCAGAATATCCACAGCGAATATCGAATACACGGGATTTTGACCCCTGATAACCCTGACTATTATTGAAAATCCTGCATCAGCCGCAAAAGCCGACGCTGACAGGACCTCATTCAATTAGCAGGTTTCGTGCAAGCACGGCAAACATCAACCCTGGTGACTCGTATGGAAAAGTATCCGGCTGTTATCAGACCCTTTCATTGCGCCTGCCTGACACTCATCGCGGCAAGTACCCTTGCGTTGGCTGGCTTTCTGCCATCGGAGCCGGCGCGGGCACAGACCATCGAAGCCCCGGAGCTCATTGCCCCGACCTACAACCCCGCTCTTTCCATTGCACGTAACTGGAACGAGGCGCTGTTATATGCCATTCGCCGTGATTTCGCCCGACCTACCGTGCATGCACGCAATCTGTTTCACACCTCCGTAGCACTCTACGATGCCTGGGCCATCCTTGATGACACCGCATCCCCTTATCTGCTTGGACGCACGCAGCGAAACGGTTTTGTCTGCACACTCGCCGATGACACGCGCGCCGCTCTGGCAGCGACCGCAATACCGGATAAAAAGGCAGCCCGTGAAACCGCCATGAGTTTCGCAGCCTATCGGCTGCTGCGCCATCGTTTCGCATCTTCCCCGGGTGCGGAGGGCACTCTGCAGCATCTTGACGAACTGTTTACAGCACTGGGACTCGATGCCGATGATACGGCGTCCGATCTCACCCAGAGCCATCGACCCGAAGTACTCGGCAATGCGATTGCACAATGTCTGATCGACTACGGCAACACCGATGGTGCCAATGAAAGCAATGGATACAGCAATCAGGAATACGAGCCCGTCAATGCACCTCTGGATCCAACCCAGCCTGGCAACCCGGGCCTGCTTGACCCGAACCGCTGGCAGCCACTACAGCTGGCCACCTTCATCGACCAATCCGGCAATCTCACGTCCACCCCTACCTTCCTCGGCGCCGAATGGGCAGATGTCGCCAGTTTCTCCCTGACAAACACCGATCGCAGTCTTGTCTCGGTCGACGGTCAGGATTTTCCGGTCTACCTGAACCCGGGCGCCCCGTCACAACTGAGCGATGATCCGCAGAGTAGTCAGGACTACCAATGGAATCATGCTCTGGTGGCACTGTGGTCAGCTCAGCTGGACCCGGCCGATGGCGTTCTATGGGATATCTCCCCACGCTCCCTGGGGAACTCGCTCGACTTGCCAACCCATGCTGCAGGCCTGCAGGCTTTCTACGATCCGCTGGAGGGTGGCTCTGCGGATACCGGGCATGCTCTGAACCCTGCCACCGGTCAACCCTACGCCGAGCAGTTGGTGCCTCGTGGTGATTACACCCGCGTGCTGGCAGAGTTCTGGGCCGATGGTCCTGACAGTGAAACGCCACCGGGTCACTGGTTTCGAATCTACAACCAGGCCGTCAGCGATCATCCCGATTTCAGACGACGCTTTGCAGGCCAGGGCGATGAGCTGGATTCACTTGATTTCGATGTCAAGGCCTACTTTCTGCTCGGCGCCGCGATGCACGACAGTGCGATAGCAGCCTGGAGCAACAAGGGTGCCTATGACTATATCCGCCCTCTTTCCGCACTACGCTACATGGCCTCCCTGGGACAAAGCACTGACGCCCGCGCTGCCAACTATCACGTACAGGGCATACCATTGACGCCAGGGCTGATCGAAAGCGTCAAGGCAGGTGACCCACTGGCGGGCAACGGTGGCAGCAACATCGGCAAGATCAAGGCTCGTGCCTGGCGTGGCCCTTCCTTCATACGCAACCCTGACACCGACACCGCTCGTGTGGGCTGGATACTGCTGGAAAACTGGTGGCCCTATCAACGCCCCACCTTCGTCACACCACCATTCGCCGGTTATGTGTCGGGACATTCCACCTTCTCAAGAGCTGCCGCCGAGATTCTCACCGGGCTGACCGGCGATGAATTCTTCCCAGGCGGCATGGCTGAATTCACGGCCAGGCAGAATGACTTTCTGGTCTTCGAACAAGGGCCCAGTGTCGACGTGACCCTGCAATGGGCCACCTATCGCGATGCCTCCGATCAGACCAGTCTGTCGCGTATCTGGGGCGGCATTCACCCGCCGGTGGACGATGTGCCGGGCAGACTCATGGGCATCCAGGTGGCCGACCGTGTATGGGATCGAGCAGAGTTGTATTTCAATGGCAGTGCAGAGGAATCAGAGCAGTTACTGGATGATGAGCTGACCCCGGAACCCACCACTGCCCCGGCTACGCAGAGCACACGGAGTGGCAGTGGCTGCAGCATTGCTGCGGCTCGCACCTCGGCGGCAGCGTCGACTCCAGGCGCTGATCCATTCTTGTTGCTACTGGTGTTGCTGGCGTCGCTTCATCGTGTGCTAAAGGTAGTCAGGCGCGCGCACTGAAGAGAGGGACAAGAAGGACACCCTGCACTGGATATCCCGTCACTTCAGGTGCACAAGAAGTCCAGATCTGTGGGGCTTGCGGTTGCACAGCATCAATACCCATCGGTTGTGACATCGACTCAACATGATGTGACCCGATAGATACGGCCTTGTTGTGCATTATATTGCAATCCAATTCAGGAGCCGGTATCGCCATCGCCTTGGCTGTCTCGGCCTTTGCTATGCTCTGCGCCTGCCACCGATTCGTACTTCCCCGAAACCGACAATAGAACCAACATGATTGCAGGATTTTCCATCACCGTACTACTGGGCCTGGCGATCGGCCTGTTGATCACCGGTGCCATTGCCGGTGTTCTGGCAGGACTGCTCGGCGTGGGCGGCGGTATCGTCATTGTGCCGGTACTGGTCGTGGTCGCCGAGATCTTCGACATCCCCGACGACATTGCCATGTTGCTGGTTGTCGGCACCTCACTGGCAACGATCATCCCGACATCCATCTCTTCTGCTCGCGCGCACAACAAACGTGGCGCCATCGACCGCGAGATTCTGCGCGGCTGGACGCTGGCCATCTTTCTCGGCGCCCTGGCAGGTGGTATTGCCTCGAAATACATCGGCGCAAATGGCCTGACGCTGGTATTCGGTGTTGTCGCACTGGTGGTTTCCATCAATCTGGCATTGCCCAGGACTTTCACGCTCGCTTCATCGCCGCCAGAATCTCGTTTGTCACAGAGCGCCATTGCCTTGCCCATCGGTTTTACATCGGCTCTCATGGGCATCGGCGGTGGCACCTTGTCGGTCCCCGTGATGTCCATGCTGTCGGTTCCCGTTCATCGGGCAGTAGCCACAGCCTCCGTTTTCGGTCTGGCCATCGCCCTGCCGGCTGTCTGCGGGTTTGTCTGGGCAGGCTGGGATGTCGCTGGACGCCCACCCGGGTCACTGGGCTTTGTGAACCTGCCGGCAGCCATCGTGCTGTTCTCCATGAGCGTACTTACCGCTCCCTATGGGGCGAAGCTTGCCCACCTGATGGAGCCGCGCAAGCTCAAACTGGCCTTTGCCGTATTCCTGGCCATCAGTGCCTTGCGCATGCTGTGGAAAGCAATGGCATGAGTGCGCCCTGTCGTCTGAAGACAGCAGGCCTGACGGTCAATCTGCGGCAAGAGGGAGCCGGACCACCCTTGCTGTTTCTCGGTGGATCGAACTTCGACCTGTCAATCAATGCGCCGGTATTCGACAGCGCCCTGCCGACGCACTTCACGGTCGCCGCCGCCGACCCTCGGGGCCTGGGAGCGACCGATGCGCCCGATGGTGACTGGTCCATGGTGGATTACGCTCAGGATGCGCTGGACCTGCTGGATGCTCTCGGATGGGATCAGGCGGATGTACTGGGTGAAAGCTTTGGCGCCATGGTGGCAATGCATCTGACAGCGTTGGCTCCTAGTCGTGTAAAACGCCTCGCACTGGCAGCCGGATCCCCCGGTGGTGCTGGTGGCTCATCCTACCCCATTCACAATTTTCTCGACATTGATGATGCTCACCTGCGTGCGCGTGCAACGCTTGAGATTATTGATACCCGCTTTGAAGAACTGCTGAAGTCATCCCCGGAGAAGGCTGAGCGGCAGATCCATGCCCGCATGGAGATGGAAAGGAACTTTCGTGAAAGCCACCGCAATGCTGTTGGCTATCCTCGCCTGCTGGCGGCTCGCGCAGGTCATGATGCCTGGCACCTTCTTCCAGACATCTCGACGCCCACGCTGGTTTTTTGCGGTCTGCATGATGCGCAAGCTCCTCCTGAGCGCGCCGAGAACATCACCCGGGCGATGCCCAATGCGACATTACACGCAATCGACGGAGGCCATACGCATTGCTTCGCCACAAGTGAACCGGTGGATATCATTCTCAGGCAGTGGGCTGACTGAGAAAACCAGTATTCAACGGATACTCTACGGCACGACGTCAATCATCACTTCATTGCGTCGCAGGAAAGGCAGTGTCCATGGCGGATTGTAGCCTGCCCAGCGCGGCTCCGATGCCGCTTCCAGATCATTGGCCAGCATCCAGTCGGCAAGCTGCCGGGATGTCTCTTCGACATCCGCCTGACTCACCAGCCCGGAGAACCGGCGTACCGCGACCGTCGTCGCAGGAACAGCCACGATCGTGACATTTTCATTCTCGGGAACCGGTGCGCTCTCTAGCGTATAGCTTGCCGGAAGAACGAAGCGGTAACGCCAACTGTCCCCATCGCTCTCCCCGATTACCGGGGCCGTCATCCGGATCTCTTCACCCTGATTCGCATCAGCGATCACGGGCGCTGTCATGGCGATCTTCTGTTTCGCTGTATTGTCACCGGAGATATAGCCGAACAGTCGTCGAAAAGCGATATTGCCGGCTTCCTTGAATTCCGCATCGACACGGGTTTCGGCTACCACCAGCGGGGCGTACTCTCTCAGCTCGAACTTGTCGTCCTTGCTCAGCACCCGGTAGCTGGCCTCCTCCACCGAGCTCTTGCCCAGTACGCTGCAACCGGTATTCAACAGCAAGGTGGCAACGCCAATGGTTGCAAGCAACCAGCGCTTCGATGGACGTGAATGGGTAGTCGGTGTTGGATCAACAGCTTGCATGGCGAGCTCCGCAGGAATACAGACGCTTACGGGTCACCGGCAGTTTCAGATGACTCCGGCTCATCCGTGAACAGACTACCCGACCCCGCGATCAATCAGCGACTGTTGTACGATACCGGCTTTACCCCCTTGCCGAGCCCATCACCGATGCTTGACCCGCAGGCGAACACACCATGACATCGCGCGTACTCCTCCTGCACAGCGGTGGCACCATCGGCATGTGCCCCTCACCCGACGGCTACCGACCACTGGATGGATTCGGCGCCATGTTGCAACAGACGCTGAACAACGGCACAGCGGCGGTGCCGGTGTTCGAGGTAGTCGAGCTGGACGAGCTGATCGACAGCTCCAATCTGCAGCCCTCTCACTGGACCACCATTGCCAATGAATTGCTGAAGCGCTGGGACCAGTTCGATGGCTTTGTCGTACTGCATGGTACGGACACCATGGCCTACACCGCCTCGGCCCTGTCATTCATGCTGCGAGGCACCGACAAACCCGTCATATTGACCGGTTCGCAAATCCCCCTGGTGGAACAGCGTAGCGACACCATCGAGAATCTGCAGGCCGCCATGCTGCTGGCAGCCGACACCTCGATTCGTGAAGTGTGTGTCTGTTTCGGTCGTCGCCTGCTGCGTGGCAACCGCAGCAGCAAACTCCGGACACGCTCCTTCGATGCATTCGATTCACCCAACTACCCCTGGCTGGCCGATATCGGTATCGACATCACCTTGCACAAGGAACGTCTGCTGCCGCCATCATTGCCAGCATTCACGGTGCCCGAATTCGATCCTCACGCGGTAGTGGTGTTGCAGTTCTACCCCGGCATACATGCCCGGATGGTGGAGGCCATGCTGGACAATGATTCGGTGCGTGGCGTGGTCCTGCGCAGCTACGGTGTCGGCAATGCTCCGGATGCCGACGAGCCGCTGATGCTTGCCCTTGCCAACGCAGTTGAACGTGGTATCGTCATGGTCAGTACTTCCCAGTGCATCATCGGCGGCGTGACTCAGGGTGCCTATGCCTCAGGCGCGATGCTCAATCGCATCGGGGTTGTACCTGCCAGTGACATGACCCTCGAAGCGGCCTTTACCAAACTGCATGTATTGCTCGCATCCGGCATGAACACGAGCGACATACGAAATCAGTTTGCCGAAGCCTTGTCCGGAGAATGTCAACAAGTCGTTGACCGATGATTGTACCCGCGTATATCGTCAAAACCTGCAAGACCGCACGTCCGACGTTCCCACATCAAACCCAGGCAGTTACGGAGCAAATCATACATGGAGCTACTCGAATCCTTTTTTGGTGTCATCAACGACCTGACGTGGGGGTGGGCACTCGTCCCCTTTCTCGTCGTCATGGGACTGTTCTTCACGATATCCACCGGCTTCGTGCAGATTCGCTATTTCAAGCGAATGTTTCGCGTCTTTTCCAGCAAGAATCAATCGGCTGACCCGAATGCCATCTCGGCCCGCGAAGCGCTGCTGGTGTCGGTCGGTGGACGCGTCGGTGGCGGCAACATCGCAGGCGTTGCGGTCGCCATAACTCTCGGTGGTCCGGGCGCGGTTTTCTGGATGTGGGCCGTTGCCGCTGTCGGCATGGCCACCAGCCTGATCGAATGCTCACTGTCTCAGCTCTACAAGCAGAGCGAGCCTGATGGCACCTTTCGCGGCGGACCGGCACGCACCATCATCCGCGGACTGGGTGAGAACTTTCGCTGGCTGGCGACCATCTATGCCGTTTGCCTGATCGCCTCCTTTGCCATCGGCTTCAATGCCTTTCAGGGCAACACGGTCGCAGGTGCCGCGCTTGACAGCCTAGGCATCGAGCGAATGTGGACTGGAGTTGTACTCGCAATCGGTACTGCTCTGATCGTTTACGGCGGAATCCATCGTATCGCCAAGGTCGCCGATATCGTCGTGCCCGTCATGGCCTTCGGCTATATCCTGCTGGCACTGCTGGTCATCATCATCAACATTGGCGAACTGCCACGCGTACTGGGTTCGATCTTCTCCAACGCCTTCGGTTTTGAACAGGCTGTGGGCGGCGGCATGGGGGCAGCACTTGCACAAGGCCTGCGTCGTGGCCTGTTCTCGAATGAAGCAGGTCTGGGTTCCGCACCGAATGTGGCAGCAACCGCCGATGTCCGCCATCCTGTCAGCCAGGGAATCACCCAATCACTGTCGGTGTTCATCGACACCTATGTCATTTGCAGCTGCACGGCTTTCATCATCCTGCTTGGTGATGTCTATGTGCCGGGGGCGACCGACGTTGATGGTATTGCTCTGACACAGCAGTCGCTGGTCTCGCATCTGGGTGAATGGGCACAGTACGCACTGACGGCCGCCATCCTGCTGTTTGCCTTCAGCTCGATCATCTACAACTACTATCTGGGCGAGAACGCGCTGACCTTCATGACGAAGAACAAGTCATCGGTTCACGGATTGCGTCTGATCGTTGTCGGTATTGTCTTTCTGGGTGCGGTGGCTCCAGGCGCGACGGCGGTGTTCTTCTTCTCCGACCCGATGATGGGCATACTGGCTGTGGTCAATCTGCTGGCGCTGATGATGCTGTTCCCCACAGCCATGCGCCTGATCAACGACTTCCGTGCTCAACTCAAGTCTGGCGTGGCTCGACCGGTACTGAACCCGGACGACTTCCCCGACCTGGATATAGAACGTGACGTCTGGACCGGCAAGACCGAATCCCTGACCAAGTAGACAGCAAGATACGGCGACTCCAATCAGAGTCGCCGTATTCTTCCGTGTCGCACAAACCTTTTCATCATGCTGTCGACCGGGCCTGCAGATACGGCTCCACGACAGCTCTTCGATGCAGCTCGCAGCCTGAGTATCTGAAGATCATCGCTGCTGACTCAGGCCGATTCGCACTCACTGGCCAACTTGAGCACGTTGGATCCGTCGTCCGAATCGATATACAAGGCCGGATCATCCTTGCTGCCATGTCGAACCACCTCATTGCCGGAAATCTGGCGAGTTGTCTTCTCCGTAAAGACAGACTGGACGGTGCCGGTACCATGGCCCTGTCCCCACGACCATTTCACCTTGTCTCCTGATTCAAATGATGACATTTAATTTCTCCCGGTATCGATGTTGTCTTGTTGTGATCGATGACGAGTCTAACAAGCACTTCACGATGAACACCTCCGCTGCCCTTGATTACACAGCCTGCCAGGGGAGGTTCGCATGAATCGCTGGTTAGGCAAATGGCTGGATAGCTCTGCTTCCAATGCTGATCTGCCGGAATCGGACGATGAGCGCGAGAAGGTCGCACACAATGCTCTGGTGCTGGTTGCCACCACCTTTCTGACGAAAACCGCCGACTCCCTGGCCAGCCCCAAGATCACTTTGACCTGGCTGATGCAGAGTATTGGTGCATCGCCGGCGGCCATCAGTCTGTTGGTGCCGATTCGAGAATCCGGTGCGCTGTTACCGCAAGTAGCGCTGGCCAGCCTTGCCAATAGCCGAAGTCGGCAGGTGGGGCTGTACCGGCTAGGCACACTTGCCCAGGGTTTTGCGGCCGCGGGCATGCTTGCATCTGTGGCCTGGCTGGACGGTACGCTGGCCGGTTGGGCGGTGGTTGCCTGCCTGACCGTATTGAGCCTGGCAAGATGTCTATGCTCCTTGACGCACAAGGCGATGATTGGCAAGAGTGTGCCCAAAGGGCTACGCGGTCAGACCAACGGCTGGGCTTCCAGTGCCGCCGGTCTTGCAACCTGTATCGTCGCTGTGCTGATGATCCTGTTGCAGGGCGCACCCGGGGTTGAACCGCTGATGTGGATGGTTGCTGTGGCAGGGCTTTCGTGGTGGCTGGCCACACTACTCATCTCGGCGCTCGACGAGCCGGAACAGAAACCGAAAGACACCGACAACCAGTTCTGGCAGCGACTCAAGCTGCTGCGTAACGATGCGCAGTTTCTGCGCTTTGTCATCGCGCGGGCCCTGCTGACATCATCGGCACTGGTTGCGCCCTACTACGTCATGCTGCAGGCAGGCACCGATAATCCGCTGTCAGGTTTCGGGGCTCTGCTGCTGGCCAGTGGCGTGGCAAGCCTTGTGGCCTCCCCTCTCTGGGGCCGACTGGCCGACAAGTCATCACGGTTCACGCTGGTACTGAGTGCGACCATGGTCAGCACCCTGGGGCTTGTCACCGTTGCCCTGCATCTGTCACTGCCCGATGCGTTCACACATGGCTGGCTTGTACCCGCATTGTATTTTGGTCTGGAACTGGCACATCAGGGAATCCGTGTCGGTCGCAAGACCTATGTCGTGGATATGGCCACTGACGAGAACCGGGTGGACTATGTGTCGGTCAGCAACTCGGCCATCGGCATGATTCTGCTGCTCGTCGGCCTCGTGACCAGCGCCTTGTCCGCACTGTTGCCACCGGTGACGTTGATTGCCATCCTGTCAGCACTCAGTGCCGCTGGCGCCATACTGGGGCGTACCTTGCCAAACGTTGAGTGATTGGTCCGAAGGGGGGCAGCACGGTCTGGCCTGCTTCAACCGTGGGGGGGTTTAGTATCGAGCTCCTTCTGCACACCCAGTGCCACGACATCCCCGACCCTGATCTGCCCGTCAGTGAGTACTCGAGCTGTCACACCACCATGTCCGCGTACCGCGTTATACCCTCCAGCGCCCAGCGTTTCTTCCATACGACTGCAAGGATGACACAGGCCGGTTATCTCCAGCTCGATGTCGCCAATGGTGATGATCCTGTTTTTCAGGGCCAGCAAGTTGATCCCTCTGACCAACAGGTTGCGCCGTAGATCCTCCGGCTTCACTTGATCACGCCCGCTGCAGCCGGCAATCACCGCGAGGTGCTCTTCCTGTAGCAGAGTGACATGACGCTGCCCCGTGCGCCCCTTGTAACGATCGCCCTCCAGCCCATTGGCGGTGGACAGCACGGCCGATTCCACGCTGAGCATATCGGCTCGCCGCTCAGGTCTGAGGCCGATCCAGCGTAGCTCTCCCTGCTGCGGCAGGGTATTCAACAAGTCTTGCAGAGTTTTCATTTCAGCGAGCTGACTGGGTTACAAGCGAAGGCGAAGGCGAAGGCGCAGAGAACAGGAACAGGAACAGGAACAGGAACAGGAACAGGAACAGGAACAGGAACAGGATTCAGCATGCCGGGACGATCATGAAGCAGGCGGCTTTCTGGCCACAAGCAGATAACCTTCCACCATCTGACCTCGCTCCAGACGCAAGCCTCGTTCGAGTGCAGCCTCGAGATCGAGGCCGATACCCTTGATGGATTCCTGCAGATATTCCAATGTGTGGCTGTAGCGGCCATGAGGTTCAAGGTGATAGCCGCAAGGGCTTTTTCCATCATGACGCTCGACCGTACAAACAAGGCGTCCACCCGAGACCAATGAGCTGTGGGACGCCTCCAGGAAGTCGGCAAGCGAACCGAAGTAGCAAAGCGTATCAGCGCAGACAATGAGGTCTGTCGTGCCGGGCCTTTCACGCAGAAAATCCGTGAGATCCTGCTCGATCAGTTCATCATGGAAGTTTCGGAACCCTGCTCGGCTCAGCATGCCAGGTGACAGATCAACTCCGATCAGCCTGGAAGCCAGTGGCTTCAGAAAGTTCCCGCACAAACCAGTTCCACACCCTGCATCCACGATACGCAGTGTCGCCGGAGGGGCCTTCTCGTAGAGTGCTTCGATGATCGAGCGAATATGCTGCGGCGCCTGGTAGTCGAGGTCGTCGAGTACGCTGTCGAACGAAGACGCAAACCCGTCGAACAGATCCCTGATATACCTCTCGTCCGGTTTCTCCGGAACCTCGTTACCGGATAATGCCGCCAACATGTGTGTGGCTGTGGGGTCACCGGGAAACAACTGCAACCAGCGATTGTAGATCCCGACAGCCTCGTCTTTCCTGTCCAGCATCAGGCTGAGACGTGCAAGCGACAACAGAGCACCTTTCTGCCCCTCCGCGCTTTTCTCTGCCTCGAGGCGGACTTTCATCAATTCGAAGGCAGGTTCCAGCAAACCCTGCCTGATGTACAGATCGGCCAGCGCCGACATGGAAACAATGTACTCGGGATCGAGCCGCAAAACGCGAAGAAACAAGGCTTCAGCCGCTTCATGATTCTTTCGAGCCTTTTCGATTACCGCCAGATTGTGAAGTGGTTGCACAGCCTGCATATCGATCTCTATCGACTTTCTATAATAATGTTCAGCCTCCTCGACACGAAACACAGTGAGGTACATATTGGCCAGATTATTACAAGCCGAGGCATGCTCGGAATCGAGAGACAGACAATGCTCTGCCAGTTCGATTCCTCTGTCGCTATTGCCCCGCTGAAACTCCAGCATACCGAAGTAGTTCAGCACATCGGCATTGTCCGGCTCACTGTCCAGGATATTCAGGTAAGCCTTGCCTGCTTCTTCCAGCTTGCCTTGTCGATGAATGGCCACCGCAGCTGCAACGGCATCTGTCTCAAAGGATTTCATGCTTCAGCTGTCTCGGTATGGCGTGACGTCTCAAGATGATAAATGAGCGCCATGACGATTACAAACCGGACTACAGTCTTTGCTCAGCCCGACTGGCTGACACGACTGACACGACTGACACGACTGACACGACTGACACGACTGACACGACATCTTGCCCGATCGGCCTGTTCAGGTGCGATGGTATCGTCACACAGGGTGCGCTCGGCAACGCTGCGGCTGACGCCTTTCATGAAACCATGCCTCAGTCGTCGCTACGCGAGACCACCTTGCCCATGGCAATCTCCACCAGATCGCACAGTTTCGAACGCCTGTCTTCGACAAAGGCGTAGAAATCACCCTCTCGCATCAGCTCCGGTGACAAAGCATGGGTCGCCAGCAGAGCGTCCATGGCCTCATCAGTCAGACCAACCTGCTTGTCCGCCTGTAGCTTTGCAATGTAACCGGCAGGCGCATTGCCCGCCATCTTGCGATTGGCTTTATAGGACAACAAGGTCTTGTTCAGAATGCTGTCATAACGACTACGCGGGATACGCTGGCTATCACACCAGGCCCGAGGGAATATATGGTGAATATCGATCGATATCTCGTAGATCTTCAGATCGCGAATGGACGTTCGCCAGTACCAGTCTTCGGCGCCTTCTCTGAGCACCAGCAGGGCCACGCCTTTATAGGCCGCTGAATTACGCGTATGCAGTACATCGAAACGACGCGGTGAAAACGAGGCCTCTCTCACCGTCGACGGCATCATCACGTTGTTGTCCAGCCAGATCAGCAACTCTTCGTAGTCCTTCGCGATACGCTCATCGACATCGCCGTCATACAACTCACCCAGAATACCGCACCAGAACCAGCGTGCAATCTTGTCGCGGTTCTGGGGCTCCCGCCAGCGATCGCCAATGCGCGCCATGATGGCCACTAGCGGCACGAGCTGCACACGATAGGGCAGTTCCCGTCGATGGTACAAGGCCTCTGCGCGAAGAAAATAGGCAACATGCTCATAGGCGGCCTCCAGCTGTGTCGCCCAGTTCTTCCACGCGTCCAGAGGCAGGGAGAGCACATCGGTACGCTTTGCACTGATCGGCTTCAAGTGTTTTTCAGACCTGCCCTTGGCGAGCGCCTTGATACGCAGATCATGACTATGCAAGAGCGTGACGGCCTGAATGAAATCGGTATCCTCGATATCCTCCAGCAACGGACTACGGGCAATTCTGGCCTTGCGTGAAACGATGTTCTGCCGCAGGGAACCATGCCAGTCGTCACGCAGGCTGAACCCTGCGGCCGCGTACTTGGCATTGAGAAGTTCGAACACTGAAAGCTGAGCGCCGCCGAGGTTCGCCCGAGCAAACACACGGCATACGGATTCAACGGGGGTATCCTGCCTGAGCAAAGTCACCGGCACGGGATAATGGCGGAACGAGTCCAGCACTTTCTCTCGAAAAGCCGTGAACAGTTCGCCCGCTCCCGGATTGATCTTCAGGAACTCCGCCTCCCAGTCATCCGACTGCATGATGCGGTGACAGGGAAAGCATTTTGCCCGGCACTCCTGCTCGGACGACCGAAGCCTGAGCTTCACTTTCTTGGCCACATTGTCCATCAACTCGTGCCGCTCATCGACACTGAACACCGCACCCTCGACACCGACCGTGACGGCATGAACAATATCGAAATAATAGTAACGTCTGATCGATTTTCTGCTTGCTGTACAGGTATCTACCGGCGTATCAACCAATAGCGCACGAGTCAGGGAGGTCAATCGTTGCTGCCCATCGATAATCAGCCTTTCAGGCTCGCAGCCTTTGGGCACCCGTTTCCCCAGACCTTCCACAGGGCGTGTCTTGAAGAGGTTCTTGTTCGTGTATTCGTGCAGCGTCACCGTGCCGATGGGATAGCGGCCGGCAATACTGGTCAACAGATCGCGAATCTGATCATCATCCCAGATCCAGCCACGCTGGAATTCGGGCAACTGCACGACGCCAACACTGATCTCTTCCAGCAGCTCTGGTAATGAAGACGTGGTGCTTTCGAAAGTACTCATAGGCGCCCTGTATCGAGGTACATACCCTGATATCCCATCACTGTCTCTCTGACAATGAACGATGGTCTGCAATCTGATAGACAAACGACAAGGAAATGACTCCCGTGACAGCTGCTATTGGTTCGCTCGCCGAACGTGTGTGTTCACTGATTATCGGACGCTGCCGAGTATCCTTTACCGAGTAGTACACGTACAGACACACGTCCGAGGACACAGAGCTCTCCTGTACTCTCCAATTCAGCATCATGCATGACTGCTCATGTTACTGCTACATACCCGAAGGTCGGAAGCCTTTCCTGTTCACGGCAATATCCGAATTTCTTGCACATTCGCCCCCTATTCTTGCTTGCCAGTCAGAACCCGACCGTCACTCAGGAATATTGCATGTCACTCAATTTCAACCGTGGTACTTCGCAGAAGTCCATACTCGGCGCCGCTTTGCTTGCCGGAATGATCGTTGTCACCGGATGCAGTGATTCCGACAGCAACGATTCGGATGTAACCACCGAAGAGACGGGTGGTGAAACGGACACGGACGGCGACGGCAATACGGATGCAGGCACCGATGTAACAGACAGCGATGCGGAAGTCATCGATATCTACAACGCCATTTTCTCGGAAAGAAGTGGCGACTGCGGCGACTATGTGAATACCTTCGATGCAACCGTGGTCGACATCCAGAACAGCCTGAGCTTCAATGCGGATGTGTTCATCACCGCCACGGACAGCGAATGCACCATCACCTCCAACAGCGTGCCCAACCACGACTTCAATGACGAAACCGCGGCTTTCGCCGGAGGCGCTGAAGGTGCCACCATTGCAGCCACCGATACCGTTTCCACCATTACTCGCAGCCCTGCCATTGCCGCGGCACCCACCGAACTGAGCCAACAGGTCAAGAACGGCATTTTCCTCAACGGCGTGCGTCTGGACATTCTCTCGGCCGGCTGTTATCGCCCCAACAGCCCGGATGCCGGTGACGACGGCAATACCGGTATCGGCTGTTCCACCGATGACGCCTGGTTGCTCGACCCTCTGGGTACCGAAGCCAGGTTCGGTGCTGATCAACACAATGCCCACACTCAGCCGGGCGGTCTCTATCACTACCATGGCGGTCCCAACGCCATGTTCGATGACAACCCGGGCAGTGAGGGATCACCCGTCATCGGTTTCGCGGCTGACGGTTTCCCCATCTATGGCAGCTACTTCTACGACACGGATACAGGCCAGGTCCGCAAGGCCGTCTCCAGCTATACGCTCAAGGCTGGCTCGCGTGGCGAACGCAGTGACACCAACCCCGGCGGTGACTACGACGGTACCTACAACGATGACTGGGAATTCACCAACAGTGGTGACCTGGACGAATGTAACGGCATGAGCGTCGATGGCCAGTACGGCTACTATGTAACGGATACCTACCCGTGGGTCATCAAGTGTTTTTCCGGTACTCCACATGAGTCATTCGGAGGCGGTGACGGCGAAGGCATGGGTCCTCCGCCGCAAGATGCTCCCACACTGTAAAATCGCCACACCTGCACAACGGGAGGTGACTTGTCGACGGTTCAGCGACGGCTCGCGGCAGTTTGCGCACCGATGATGAATCGTTGACAAGTCGCCTCACCTTGTCTGAATCAGCTGACTCATGCGAAATTCTCTCATTCTCCTGGCAATGCTGCTGCTCGGCTCTCTGTTTTCACGAGTCGTGCTCGCACACGAGGCCGGAATCACGGACACCGGCGTTGCGATCTCTCGTTCGAGTCTGATGCTGACCTATACGGTCCCCGAGGCATTACTCGATACTCTCGAGTCTGAATCGGTACAGGCACCGGGAGGAGACAAGCTTGATGCAATCCTCGCAGGCTTCTCCATTCGCAACAAGAACACGACTTGCATACCTGTTCTTGTCTCTCGAAAGATACTCGACACCATCGCCTCGGAGCAGTTCGAATTCCGCTACAACTGTGGCGGCCCGATCACGCTGCTGCACATTGGCTACACACTGTTTCTTGATCAGGATTCGTCACATTCGAATATTCTGAGAATTTCACTGTTGGGCAGATCCCGGGACGTGACGCTCTCCGATCAGCAGCGAGAACATACGGTTGACGTCAAGGCGATGGTCACGCAGCTGGCCGAGGCCAGACAGGCGGCACAGTCGGGCACACCCGTTGTCGAGCCAGATGCTCAAGTATTCGAAAAACCATTCGGCACGCGTTTCTTCCCCGTGGGTCTGGAACATATCCTTTTCGGCTTCGATCACGTCCTGTTTCTGGTGTGTCTGGTGCTGTTACCGATGAGCCCCCTCGCGATCCTCAGTCTGATCACCTCTTTCACGGTCGCGCATTCGGTCACCTTGTCGCTGTCGGTGCTGGACATCGTGACCCTGCCGCCGCGGATTGTCGAAGCGGCCATTGCGCTGAGTATCGTTTATGTGTCGATCAGAACGATCCTGATTCTGCGACAAGCAAATCACCTGCACGTCACCAGATTCCAGCTCAGGGAACGCCTTGTCAGCACCTTCCTGTTCGGACTGATACACGGCTTCGGCTTCTCCTATCTGTTGAAGGAGATCGGCCTCGGTGACCAGGCTTTTGCCTCCTTGCTGTTCTTCAACCTGGGCGTCGAAGCCGGCCAATTGATTATCCTGGCTTTTCTGCTGCCGCTGATCTGGCTGCTGGGCAAACGCTTTCCATCATGGCGCTGGGCACGTTGGGCGTCTGCCGTTACCGGCCTGATGGGACTGTTCTGGCTGATGGAGCGTCTGGCGACGGCGTAGCATCAGCCGTCGCCACTATCAGTCGCTATGCAGGCACGCATACTGAATAAAGCAGCGGTCGCTCGGCATACACCGAGCAATCGTTTCAAACACGTTGAAAATCAGTCTGCCTACGCGACCAGCTCGTCCTGATCCTGCTCGGCAATCAATGCAGGAATGGCCTCGAGAGCCCCACTGATGGCCGCCGCCTTGTGTTCTTCACCCATCGCAACACCCTCGGCCCGAATCACACGTACATCGGTGATACCGAAGAAACCAAAGACCACTTTCAGATAACTTTCCTGATGCTCCATTGCCTGGCCGGCCTCGCTGTTGGAGTAGACGCCACCGCGTGCCACCGCCAGTATCACGGTCTTGCCACCGGCCAGCCCTACCGGACCATTTTCGGTGTACTTGAAGGTTCGGCCGGCCTGAGCCACGCGATCGATCCACGCCTTGAGCTGAGTAGGAATGCTGAAATTGTAGAACGGCACACCGATCACGACGACATCAGCGTTCAGGAACTGGCTGACCAAGCTCTCTGATACTTCGTTCTCGTAACGCTGCGACTCGGACTGTTCAGCCTGCTCGACACCCCGAATACCCATGGCATCGGCGCCGAAATGGTTGGGCGCATCGACTGCCAGGTCCAGACTTTCCACACTCGTTGCCGGGTTCGCTTTCAGCCATTCAGCCACGACGTCGCTGCTGAGCTTCCGTGTGACGGAGGCCTCCTGCATGATGCTGGAATCGATGTGCAACAGTTTCACGGTTTGGTCGCTCATGTCTGGAAATCCTGGTTTGTCTGAAGATGTCGGGATTCTAGGGGTGTTGCGCTGGCTTGATAAGTAGTCAAAAATGCGTCCCATCGTTCCATTAACAGGACAATGAGCGCATGCAGGACCTCAATGACATGGTGCTGTTCGCCGACGTGATCGAACACGGGGGCTTCACGGCTGCCAGCCGTGTCCTCGGTATCCCGAAATCACGCATCTCCCGACGAATCGCCAGTCTTGAAAAACAGCTTGGCCTGCAGCTGATGTATCGCAGTACACGCAAGCTGTCACTGACACCCGACGGTGAACTGTTCCTGCGCCATTGCATGGACATGCGCAATGCTGCGCAGACAGCCTATGAGGCCGTCGCGCAGGTGCAGTCCGAACCTCGTGGCACCGTGCGCATGAGCTGCCCGGTGACGCTGGCCCTGAGCACTCTGGCAACAGAGCTACCGGTCTTCCAGGCGCGCTACCCGCTGGTACAGCTTGATATCCGCGTACTCAACCGCCCTGTCGACCCCATTGAAGAGAGGTTCGATCTGGCATTGCGAGTCCGCACGCGAATCGAAGACAGCACGACACTCGTGGCAAAGACATTGGGGACCAGCCGCTCCGTCGTGGTCGCCAGTCCGGCGCTGATGGAGCAACAGGAACCGGTCCTTGAACCGGCAGATCTGGCAGGCCGGGATACGGTGGCCATGGCCACGAGTGATGGCAGGAGCAGTTGGTTGCTCGAAGGACCTGACGGACAGAGTCATACCCACTGGCATACCCCTCGTTATATCGCCGATGACCTGCACATGCTGGTGTGCGCTGCCGTAAACGGCAATGGTATTGCCATACTGCCCGAGTATGTATGCCGCAAGGAGCTTCAGTCTGGCAGCCTGATTCAACTGCTACCCGGCTGGGAGCCTCTACCGGGCATCGTGCACGCGGTTTTTCCCGCCGGACGAACCCAGGTGCCAGCGGTACGAAAGATGGTGGATTTTCTGGCACAGATCTTCGACGGTTACGGATCCCGCGAATACTCCCGCTGAGCCGGCTTGTTGCCGCCTATTCCAGCGCGTTTGCCCATTCGCGCAATCTGAATTTCTGAATCTTGCCTGTCGATGTCTTTGGCAGTTCTCTGAACACGATGCTCTTGGGACATTTGAAATGTGCAAGCCTGTCACGGCACCAATCGATCAGTTGCTGTTCACTCGCTGACTCACCCTGCTTGAGACAGACAAAGGCGCAGGGCGTCTCACCCCATTTTTCATCGGCCCGCGCCGCGACTGCCACTTCCAGTACGGCAGGATGCGCATACAGCACATCTTCAATTTCGATGGACGAGATATTCTCCCCGCCGGAGATGATGATGTCCTTGGAGCGATCCAGTATTCGCAGATAGCCATCAGGGTCCATGATGGCCAGGTCCCCGCTGTGAAACCAGCCACCCCGGAATGCCTCTTCGTTGGCTTCTGCATTCCTGAAGTAACCGCGCATCACGATATTGCCCCGAAACATCACCTCACCAATCGTCTTGCCATCGCGGGGCACCGGTGTCATGGTCTCCGGGTCCATGACTTCAAGCCCGTCCAGTACCTGATAGCGAACGCCTTGTCGCGATTTGAGTCTGGCCTGCTCATCGGCAGACAGAGCATCCCACTCCGGTTGCCAGGCACACATCACTGCCGGCCCGTAGGTTTCCGTCAGGCCGTAGGTGTGCGTTATCCGGAAACCGAGTGATTCCACCTTCGACAGGACACTGGCTGGCGGCGGTGCGGCGGCGGTCATGACATTGACCGGCTGTTTGAGCGGCCGCACATGCTCGGCGCTGGCATTGATGATGAAATTCAGAATGATGGGGGCACCACAGAAGTGGGTAACACCGTGTGCATCGATTTGCTGATAGATCGTCTGCGCATCGATCGTTCGCAGACAGACACTGGTACCGGCGTTGGCCGCCAATGACCATGGGAAGCACCAGCCATTGCAATGGAACATCGGCAGCGTCCACAGATACACCGGATGCGGGCCCATATGCCAGCCGCTGATATTGGACATCGCATTGAGAGTGGCACCACGATGATGATAGACCACCCCCTTTGGCTTGCCGGTGGTACCCGAGGTATAGTTCAGAGCAATGGACTGCCATTCATCGGCAGGAAGTCGCCAGGCAAAATCCGGATCGATATCAGGCAGCTGGCCGTCAGCGGTCGTGCCGGAGTCAACGAACTGCTCGTAATCGATATCTGCAATGGGCTCGCCTTGCGCTTCGATGTCATCGATGCTGATCAATCGAGGTGGGTTCTCCAGGCCTGCCAGCGCTTCACGTACCACTGCCGTGGAGTCACGATCCACGAACAGGACCCTGGCTCCGCCATGCTCCAGAATGTAGGCAATCGTGCTCGCCTCCAGACGTGTATTGATGGCATTGAGAATGCCGCCGCACAAGGGGACACTGAAATGCAACTCGAACAGCGCCGGTATGTTCGGGGCAATGACAGCCACCACATCCCCGGTCCTGATACCCAGGGCAGCCAACCGCGCAGCACTGGCAAGACAACGCTGGTAGACCTCCTGCCATGTCAGCCTACGCTGCCCGTGAATGAGCGCGACCCGGTCAGGGTACACATCGCGGCTTCGGGACAGGAAGCTCAGAGGCGTCAGCGGTGTGTAGTTCGCCCCGTGGGCAGGCAAGGGAACACCCTGGTCACCGGGCTGCTCAGCTACCGGTACCGTCGGATGGTAGTCACTCATGTCCAGCATGCTCCAGAATTTGCGGGGGTGAAGTTTTCCACTGACATGTCCATCAGACAACCCTGTTCGGTTGCAGTCGGGTGACCCCGTGTCAGCGGTGTTTCCAGTTCGGGGGGCGTTTGGCGAAGAATGCATCGATACCCTCCGTGACATCCTCCGCCATCATATTGCAAGCCATGGCCTTGCTGGCCAAGTCGTAGGCCTGCTCCAGGGGGCGTTCGAGCTGGTCGTAAAAGAGTCGTTTTCCCGTGCTGACTGCTACCCGGGACTTCCCACAGATGGTGTTGCACCACTGTTCGATGGCCGCGTCCAGAGATTCTTCCGATACGCAGTCATTCAGAAGCCCCCAGTCGACGGCCGTATCGGCCGATATGAAGTCACCGGACATGAGCATCTGAAAGGCACGCTTGCGGGACAGGTTCCTGCTCAGCGCCACGGACGGCGTGCTGCAGAACAGCCCCAGATTGATGCCAGAGACGCCAAAGGTTGCATGATCTGCAGCCACGGCCAGATCGCAACTGGCAACCAGTTGACAACCGGCCGCAGCGGCAACCCCCTGAACCCTGGCAATCACCGGCTGTGGTATGGAGGTCAGGGTTTGCATTACCTGACTGCACTGCTGAAACAGGTCACGTTGCCATGCCTCATCATCGGCATGTTCACGCATCTCCCGCAGATCATGCCCGGCGCAGAAGGCGCGACCGTTTGCCGCCAGCACCAGCACACGCACGCTGTCGTCGATCCCGTTCAGTGCCGTCTGCAAGGCCGCCAGCATTGCCTGACTGAGTGAATTGAACTGAGCAGGACGATTGAGTGTCAGTGTCAGGACACCCTGCTCGCTCAACCGGGAGAGCACGAGCGCGTCATCGCCGGGTGTGTTCTGCTCACTATCCGCCCCTTTGCTCGAACTCGTGGCTTCTGGATCCATGCTCAAGACTCCTTGATCGCTCAGCGGAATAATTCGATTTTCGGGCAGCGATCCATGACCACCTTCAGGCCGGCCGCCTCTGCCATGCTTGCCGCCTCTTCACTGAAGACACCGATCTGACTCCACAGAACCCGGGCACCGATATCGATGGCTTCCTGAGCAATTCCCGGCAGGGCTTCGGAGACACGAAAGACATCGACCATATCCACCGGCTCTTCGATGTCCGCCAGCGATGCAACGACCGTCAGACCGAGAATCTGCTCGCCTGCCTGCCTGGGGTTGACAGGGATCATGTGGTAACCCTGCTCCTTCAGCACACGCAGAACACCATGGCTGGGCCGTGCCGGATCAGGGCTTGCGCCGACCATGGCGATGGTCTTCACATCCGACAGAATGCCGGCGATATAGCCCTCTGGGTACGGTTCTCGATGGTTCATCACTTGTCTGCGTTGAATTGTCAGGAGTAGCTGGAAACTCTGAGCGACCGCTGTCGAGCGTTCATCCCGATCTGCAAACAGCATTCTGCGCTCATTGGGCCATGGCAGGCATTTGTGTGAAGTACCACGACCAAATTCAGGGTTAACGCTTCCTATGATCACTCTCGAAAGGTAAAGTACCAACACAGGGCATACGTTACAGCTTAACAAGGGAGCAATTCAAGCATGAATCCAGTCAGCGTACCGAGGATGGATACTCGAGCCATTCGGCTGATCCTTGCATTGAGCCTGGGTATCGGCGTATCGATCATCTCTGGGTGCGCCACTGTCGACGATGTACGAAACCAGATTTCCGAGAAACTGGGTCGTGACAAGTCCCCCACGGAACAGACCGCCACTGCCGTGCCCGTCGCCTCCCCGAATGCCAGCCTGACGGGGCAGATTCAGGAAAAACTCACGGAGCTCGGGTACAAACCGGGACGAATCACCGGCAAGTCCAACTCCCGCACCGAAGCTGCCATACAGGATTTCCAGCTGGACAACGATCTGCGGGTAGATGGCAGAGTGAGCGTGACACTACTCGAGACATTGAATGCAGCCATTGCGGATCGCTAGTTGCCTGTCGTGAGCCTGATCCCGGCAAGCCGCAAGGCACGAATCGCCATTGGACTGGCCACCTTGCCGGTCATCCTGGGTATCGTTTTTTTCAGCACCTATTTCGTGGTGCAATCCAGCAGCTTCAAGGAGTATCTGTCGAGGAATCTCTCGACCATTCTGGGCGAACATATAGACATCGGTCAGGATATTCAGATCAGCCGGATATTCCCCCGATTGACCATCGTGCTGCCCAACGTCAAGATCCGACCCACATCACTGGGTAGCAATGTGGAGCGTGTTCGTGTCGACGGCTTCACACTCACCGTTTCACCGAAAGTATTGCTCAGCGGCGGTGAGAAAGGCAGTATCGACATCCACGTGAAAGAGGCGACGCTGCTCTCGGCGGCTTCCAGCTCAGCACCTGCCGCGAGCGACTCACGGGCCAGCCTTGACGCTACACAGACAACGCATGAGCGCAGTCAGAACGTCGGCACCTCGACACCCGCCCTTGATGGCAACTCCGACGCCGAAACTTCCATTGCCCGAGCGCTCGATGACTTCCTGCAAGGTTCCACGTCCCTGCATATTGCACTCACCACAGACCGGATTATCTATATCGTCAGAGATACGGACTCGGGCAGTACACGATACGACATCACGCAACTGACACTGAGTTCGAAAGATCGATCCATCAAACTGGCGGCGCTGGTCGATGCAGAAGAACAATCACGGCGATCGATCAGTGCAATATTCGATACGACCGACGCCGACGGAAGCCATGATGGCGATGCAGTGCAGGGGGAAATCTCGGTCGAGATCTCGTCCGCCGCAACAGACAGCAAGGTATCGCAGGACAGCCCGTTATCGACCGACACTCACGTTTTCAGTACCCCAGTCGAAATTGATGGCAATCGCATCGATCTGACCGCCCTGGAATACAACAGCCCTGTCGGCTGGATACGCGGAACGCTGAATATCGACCTGAGCGGCGAGCAGACAATCATCCAGACAGACCTGGAAGTTCGAAAACTGCAATTGTCCCTGACTGGCAATCAGGCGATTCGCTCGACCACCGACTCGAACAGCGACAATGCAACTCGACTCTTCCCATTCAAGCCGTTTTCCTTTCGAATTCCCGAACACATCGTTGCCCAGGCCAACGTCCAGCTGGGCGCCATCAGACTCGATTCAACACCGATCATCAATGGTGATCTGCATTTGTCCGTGTCCGGTGGTGAGGCAAAACTGACTACGAAGAACCTGACCCTGCTTGGCGGCCCGAGTGACCTGTCCCTCACTGTCACCAATCCGGAGTACGGGTTTGCCAGCGTACTGATGAAGCTGGAAGCGGATGACATTCAGCTTAATCGGATACGAACGCCGGACACCGGCGAGCCGGTACTCAGCAAGGGCAAGGCTGATCTGATCATGGCCTTGCGTGGATCCGGCCCCTCCCCCGGGCATATAGCCGCGTCCAGCAATGGCTACATGATTGCCACCGTGGACAGTGCTGAAATCAACCAGAAATATACAACTGCCATCGATCGAGGCGTGGTCAGCTGGGGACTGGACAGGATATCGGTATTGACCAGCAACTCCGATTCCGAGCGTGTACTCTCCCGACTGAGTGACCCCCTGTTTGTTCCCTGTGCCTCCGTCAAGCTGTATCTGAATGATGGTCGCGCCGAGGTGAGCAATGGCTTCATCATCGAACTGCCACAGAACACGCTGTACAGCTCTGGCTTCATCAATCTCTACGACGAACAGCTGGGCTTCGCCTTTCGCGCCAGAAACAAGAGCCTGTTCGACTGGAGTGCCATTTCCATTGCGCGCTTTGCCGAAATCAGCGGCACTCTCGCCGATCCGTCAGTGTCATTGAACAAGAACGAACTTGCCAAACAGGGCATCCTGTCCACCTCATCGATTGTGTGGGGACCGTTGCCCTCACTGGTCTACACACTGGCAGAATCCGGTTTGAAGAACTCCAAGAGCAAGCAATGCCGCAAGTCCATTGAATAGACAGACGTCTCGTCAATCGTTGTGAATGCCCGGATTTGAAGCGGCGGTCTTGCTACTTGATGGCCATGAGAAACCACAGGGTCTCGTCCGGCCCGACTCTACCGACCATGCCCTTTTTTCCATAAGCCAACTCTGATGGAATGACCACTTCCAGTACTTCGAGCAACTCCACTTTGTCGTCAGCCTTGCCTTGCGTATCTGCCGTGGAAGCGCTCTGACCTGCTCTTTTGAGCGGCTCGCTCTCCAGCAATTTGAACACTTCCACCCAGCCCTCGATGACGTTGTTCTGCTGAAACTCTCCATAGGTCCAACTCTTGCCGGCGATGGCGTTTTTCACATGATTATCCATGTCACAAACGGCCGTGGAATCTATGGCCATCTGCAGATAACACACCTGATTCGCACCTTCCTCAGCCGGCAACTGAAAGTTTGCCGTGCACTTGGCAAGCTGGGCCAGCTCATCCTCGGCGAGCTGCCAGCGATGCGTCATCAGGCCGCTCTTCTGCTGTTTACCGCGCTGTTTGTATTCACTCAGAAATCGCGGCCCCAGCTGATCCGATTGCGGTCGCCATCTGGCGACAATGTTGCGAGCATCAGAGACAGACAGGGAATCGCCCAGGCCGGCATCGGGATTCGATTCGATGCTGGCTATGCCGGATAACTGGAATGCACTGCGATCACTGGCATGCTTGAGGCCTACCGCGATATCTTCCACGGTGACAGATTCTGCATACTCTCCGATGATACTGTCGTAGACCAGCACGCCCAGAGCATGACCCAGCTCTGTGCTTCTTCTCTGATCTTCAACACAACCCTGACTGGCACCAAAGAGCGGTGTCGTGGAAGCCACCAGAGCGCAGGTGGATATCAGGGCGGGCAGTATTGATTTCATGGTTGAACCTCTACCTCTCTCAAGCAATCTGTTTGGCTAGAAATCCACGACAAACTTGTACCCATCAAAAAAGCTTTGCAGATCCTTTGTCGGCGTCTCCCCCTTGAACTGGTGAGAGAACTCGTAATCGAGAATGTTTTCGGTAGTCTGCATCTTGCGCAGAAGCACATTATTGAATTCTGCGTACAACGCGCTGTCGGGAAACGCCATGGAAGGGCCAGACGCAGAACTGTCACTCAACCTTGTGGCGCTACGGCGGAAGAATACGCCGTAGGCTTCACGCGTCATCGTCTCGCGTTGCAGAATGACCTTGCAACCCTTTATCCGCCCACTGAGAATATCGACATCGGAAATATAGAAAAGAATTCTGCCTTTACACAGATCCTCTATACCCTGCTGATGTGAGTCATAGAAGACCACCGGGCCGCGCTTGAATCCATTGGGACAATTGTTCGTGCGTATCAATGAAGGGTCGATACGATCCTTGCCACGGGATTCACCGTCCAGAGAGCTGAAACCACTCGATATGTTTTCCTTCAATTCCTTGATACGTGCAAGCAGGACGGAGGGTGACTGCGCTGTCTCTCTGTTGGCATACAGAGCCAGATAGCGCTCCAGTGCTGCGTCATAACGTTGCAGAGCATTGCTGGCATCGATTTTTCTCAGACCTTCCGTTTCCGCTGTGGTGCCACCGACAAGGCCCAGAACCGCACTGCAATATCGTCCCAATGGAAATAATTCGTTATCCACAGTTGCATAACTGATACCTGATAGAAACAAGGGGTGAGAGGTGTTGTATTTGTACAATCGACCCAGCGTGATGCTGTCCGGACCACACAGCATATCGATTCTGCCTGCATCCAGATCCTTCAGGCGATCTCCGGTCGTTACGCGACGATAGTCTACCGTGTAGCCTGCAAAGGGCCCACTGCTGACCATCTGGGATAACACTCGGCGACAGATTTCAATCATGTAGCCGGTATATCCGGGCATCATCTCTTCATCCGTCTGAGCGGCACTGAGATAGGAAAACGGCCTGGCATCCGCTTGCACACCGACGGTGATGGTTTTCTCCGGAAGATACGGAATCTCACTTGCCACAGCCACTGCATGCAGACTCGGCAGCAAGCTCACCAGCAAGAACACCTGCATCGTCTTCAGTCTTGCCAACACTCCGGCTACCGGTAGCCTGTCCCTCACGGTGCGAGTGAATCGAGTCATCAGCTGCTCTCCGATTCGGAAGGCGCTCTGTCAGCCGTTTTTCGAAACGAGCGTTTCATCGGTGTGAATACACGTTCGACCAATGCGTGTCGAATCTTTTCCAGCACTTCTCCTGAAGCTGCTGAATTCTGATTGCGTCTTATCCATTGACGTCGATAGACGCGGCACAGTACCGACAACATCGCATAGATCACCAGAGCCGGAATGAAGAATGCCGCAAAGGCATCATCGGGTTCCATATTGTTTCGACGCAAGGAGGCGAGCAGGAAGTTCAGTCCACCACAGACGATGGCAAATTTCAGTGCGGTTGATGAGGGGTGCTTGCCTTTGTACAACTTCTGATCAAGATAATTGCAGATGAACCAGACACAAACAAATGCAATACAAGGCACCAGAAGAATCTCTGGCAGATATCCCGGAAATGTCTTCAAACTGACAGGGTCCAGTATCTCGACTCCGGCACGCAGTGGGGAGATCACCATCAGCACCAGAAATTTCAAAACCAGAAACAGCAACATGGTCGGTATATAGGCAATCATGCCCAGATACAGGTACAGCCCCACCGGCGCAATATCCCCGGGGTTGATCTTTGGCCAACGCTTCTGCACGAACAAGGCATCACGCATGATCAACGCTATCCAGATGGACACCGCGAATATGAGGGTGAAGTCCAGCGTTTCGAAGAAAGCGTTGTCCATGCGATCACTGAAATACTGCAGCGCATCGCTTGCAGTCTTTTCAGCAGCAGGTTGTCCGAAGGGGCCTTTGGTCAAGAGCTTCGCAGCCTGCATCTGGCCCCAGTCCCGATAGGTTTTCTCCAGAGACAGATAGGCAATCATGGACACGAAAGCCGTGAAGGATCCGAAAAGCACGGAAACGCCAAGCGCATTTCTCGCACCCACGTCTACCCCGTTTCCCTCATTGACCGTCTTGTCTCGCAGATAGGCGAGCGCTGCGTACTTCTGCAGTTCGACATCCGGTTTGTTGATCAGCAACAGTGACAGCACGACGGTCAAACGCCGCTCCAGCATCAGACAATCGCTCACGACTCTTTCCCACAGTTCCAGGTGGCTACCAGATGGGCCATCGGGCAAGTCTGATACTTCCCCTTTCAGGCGAAACACGTTGCTCTTGAACGAACGAAATTCAAGCTTGAGCGATTCGAACAGCATGGTTATCTGTTTTACATCGTCACTGATCCAGATCTGTTCTCCGTCATAACCCAGCGTCCATTCATACAGACAGTGCACCCGTATCAATGACGTACGCAAGTTGTTCGCTTCGAACTCTCCCAGGCCCGCAGCCATGGCAGCCTGATAGACCTCACCAGCCTTTTCACGCGCATTCTCGATTAGGCGGAGACTGTTGGCACCGGTTTGTTCGTCAGTCTCGATCTCCTCGATCGACGTCAGCCGAATCTGCTCCCGAACACTATCCAGATTCCTCGGAATACCGGCAATACGATGGGAGACACTACGAATGGAGTGTTCGATTCGTGAAAACGGCCTGAGCTGCGAGGCGGTGATGACAACCGTCGAGGCCAGAATCGGCACTATCGTGTTGAGCGGATTATCCGATGACAGAGCGCCAACCAGCTCCGCCTTACCGATGGCGTTCAAGGACAATTCAAGAATGATCGACGAACTGATCAGGAGAAAATAGAGTAATTCGTTGGCCACCAGATAGGCAACAAACCCTCTGCGAAAGGCACTTTGCCCTGCAACGGTCGGCAATGCCAGAGCGTTCAGAGGATCACTGACCGGGCTGTCCTTGTCCATCGGTACACGCTGGCCGTACATGGAAAACGCATGTACACCGACGGCGAATGCCGCCAGGCCGACAATGAGTATATACGTACCTGTTGGTCCCAGTATGTCCATTGATGGCTACCCGGTCGTATCTCCTTTACGCATCATCTCGTCAAGGAATATCGGTGTAGTGCCTTATTCCTCGCAAACCGTAACGCGAGGATTACAGGCAGTATTACCAGCCAGCAGAAGCACTTCGCTGGTCTCATCAACCGGCGCCTGGGCCTCTGCCCGGGCCTGGTCGACGGCTGGTGGAGGGTGTGAGGGTAGCGGCTGGAGTGGCACCATATGGGCCTGTGAATAAGTGAATGCCAGCACAAACGCGGCAGACAGCGGGGCGAAACCTCGTCTGGTGTTCATAGTCATCACCTCAAAACATTACGTGATGAAGTTAACACTATATCCGACTGATCGATATGCCGCCGGACTACCTTTTAGAATAAGACAACTGGCGTGCGGGTGGTATCAGGCCCCAGAACACAGGTGGCTGCCACTAATTTGACACAACAGAACTATCCAGCAGGCACGCAGCCTGAGGTGAGGCTCGTCTCTTGCGTGTACCACGGCATATTGCATCTTTCGATCTGCCTGACTGCCCCACAATGGGGGCAGTCAGGCACTGAGGCTATGTGGATACTACAACTCGAAAGCACTTGCCCGACAAGCTTTCCAGCAGGAGGAACGAACTAGAGACGCAAACCACCGTCCACTTCCACAACCCGACCGGTAAAGTAGTCGTTCTCGAAAAGAAATACCGCAGTCATGGCAATTTCATCGGGCTTGGCAAGTCTCTTCAACGGAATGCCACCCTCCAGCTTCTCCAGAGCATGAGCATTCATATTCGCAACCATGGGCGTATTCACAAAACCCGGGGCAATGGCCGCAACACGGATATTGTAGCGAGCGAGCTCCTTGGCCCAGGTAACGGTCATGGCAGCAACACCGGCTTTCGCGGCCGTGTAATTTGTCTGGCCAAAGTTGCCAGCTCGTGAAATGCTGCTGATATTGATGATGACGCCAGGTTTGCCCAGCTCGATCATTTTCGAGGCGGCTTCACGAGCGCACAGGAAAACCCCTGTCAGGTTGACGTCGATAACGGCCTGCCAGTCTTTCAGCTCCATCTTCTTGACGACTTCACCGTCTTTTGCCTTCACGAGCAGACCATCGCGGGTAATGCCTGCATTGTTGATGGTGCCATCCAGAGCACCGAAATCATTCACGACATCTGCGTACAGTTTTTCCACTTCTGCTTCGCTGGCAACATTGGCCTTGTAGCTTCGCGCCTTGGCACCCGCTTCCTCACACAACTTGACCGCATTGGCAAGATGGTCTTCATCAAGATCGACCAGTGCCAGACTGGCACCTTTGGCTGCCAAGGCCAGCGATGTAGTGAGGCCAAGCCCCTGGCCGGCGCCAGTGACGACGATTACTTTTCCCTTCAGGTCCATTTTTCTATCTCGGATCGCAGTTGAACGTGCATGATGCCCAACACGCGTTCGACCATCTGAAGGCATGCTGGCTTTTGTTGTAGTGACTATAGAGAGGCCGCGTCATCACTTCCATTGTGGATATCCGCAGTCCGCTGCAGGCCATGCCGATATCCTGGGGAAAACGCAGACACAGGAACGCAATAGTTCCGATATTTCCCCGTGTTTTCAACAACTCCCAAGGCATGGGCTCTACAGCACCTGTTCCACTTTATCCACAGAGTTGACACCAGAGCTCTGAAAAGTCGTGAACAGACTCACTATCCCGCCTGCAGACTGATCTCTTGTCGGCTGATAGCCGAACAAGTCTACCAGCCTCATCGATTGCTTACCGAAACTGGATTCTTGCCATGAACAACTCGAGTGTCTCCATACCTCGCCCGGCCCTGATACTGGGACTGGGCGGCCTTATCCCCTTCCTTGTATCGGCAATTGCCGTGATCATCCTTGATGGCAATGGGCTATCGGGTGAAGGATTATCGAATGAGTTCGCCTTGCACGCGCTGGGAGCCTATGGCGCTGTCATTCTGAGTTTTCTGGGCGGCGTGCACTGGGGTCGGCTGCTTCATGATGAGGTCAAGATCAATCAATGGGGTCCATTGACACTCAGCGTCGTACCCAGCCTGATCGCCTGGCCTGCTCTGCTGCTTGGCACAACGGCCATGCTGATTCTTCTGATTGCCGGGCTTTCGCTTCAATATGTGCTGGACAGGGCTGCGGTAGAACGCGATGAATTACCGGCATGGTTCGGTAGATTGCGATTGATGCTTACCAGCGGTGCTGTTCTATCGTTATCCGGCGCATTGCTTGCGGTTCTGCTCGGCTGAAGCAGACTAGTTGAAGCAGACGAGCGGATACAGCGCGATACGCGTCTGCCGGACAGCCCATCAGAACGACTTTGCCGAACAAGCCGGGTCAAACACCCATAGCTCCGCATGAGCGTCACCGGTATTGGCCCTGAAATACATCCTGTCATCCATCACCTGAAACTCTCGGGGAGAGCCACTGTCGGGTCCGGGCCAGATATCGGCAAGTAACATGGCGCCACTCAGTGGATTCCGGGGGTCATGAACCCATAGCTCGGTACCGCTATCTGCACTTTCCGCCGTGAAAAACAGTTTCCCGTCCCAGGCAAGCAGCTCTCGTGGGCTGCTGCCTTCGGCGCCCGGATGGATATCACTCACCAGGGTTGCAGTCATTGGGGCAGAACCAGCCTCCAGAGAAGCCGGATCCAGCACCCACAGCTCACGTCCGAATTCGGTTCGCCCTTCCGTGAAATACAACTTGTGATCCAGTGCTGTCAGGTAACGCAATTCTTCTTCCAATTCCTCCGCTGCATCATAGACCACCCTTGTCACGTTCGTATCAAGGTTGTATTGCCACAAGGCCCAATCGTTTTCCTCGCGCAATGCCCAGTAGTAGAGCTTGCCATCCAATTCCACAAGCTCCCTCATGTAGCCTGCAGGCGATTCGTTCTCGTAGTTGGCGAGCACTGAGGCGCCGGCAACGGGATCATGGACCCACAGCTGTTCATGAGCCCCACCACTGAAACCCGGGAAATACAGCTTTCCATCGGATCCCACCAACGATTCTTCCGGCTCCGGCAAGCCGCCACCATTGGCATTGAGATCGGCCACCATCAGTGCACCGGCTGCGGGGGAGTGAGACCATAACTCTGGTCCATGAAGACCGTCATCGGCACGGAAATACAGCGTGTCTCCAATTGCCTGCATTATCGTTGGCTGCGGAGACAGACGCTCGTTGTTGACGTTGATGTCCAGCAGCGTTGTCACGCCACTGACAGAATCATGCACCCAGAGTTCTCTGCCATGGGTACCGTCATCAGCCAACAGGTACAACTGGTCTTGTACCGCAAACAGATCCAACGGATAGCCGCTCTCCGGCCCCGGATGCAGATCAGCGACCAGTGTTACGCCTGGCTCGACCCGGCTTGAATCGAACACCATCAGCTCCCTGCCATATTCCGGTGTCGTTGCCCCCATGTACAGCTTGTCGCCGACAGTCGCAAGATACGCAGGACTACCATCAGCAGGCCCGGGATTGATATCGGCGACCAGATAGAGGCCAATTGCAGGATCGTAGGCAAACAGCTCATCGCCATGCTGTTCATCGCCAGCGTAGAAATAGAGGACATGGTTCAGCACGGTGAACTGATTGGGATCTTCCTGGAAATCGTCAGCCAGCATGCTCACAGCATCACAGGGCTCACAGGCATCACCCGTGCCATCACCATTGGCATCGATCTGGTCCGGGTTGGCATCATCGGGGCAGTTATCGACAGAATCCTCGAATCCGTCGCCGTCAGCATCCTGTGCATTTTCAACCGATGAACTGGACGAGCAACTCGCACCGACAGCGAACAGCAAGCTCATGGCAACTACGGTCAATCTCGACATGGACGGCCCCCGATTCTGACTGTCTGATCAGTGTACGCCCAGCGTAAGGGCCAACTGTTGATACGGATCAGTTCCTGCCTGATCTGCGTTGTGGAATCTTGTCCAGCAACGCATTGTCATCAGCGCACAACGCTTTCTGCGCAAGTGATATTTCGCATTTTTTCCGATTGCTCCGCAGATTGATACAGGTCAAGACATCGACTGCCATGCCGATGCAGAATCATCCCATGGCAGGTGTTTTCACTCGCTTTGTGGCGCTGTCGAAAAACAGTGGTTTTCAGCTTCCAGTAACAATGTCGATGCGCGCCTGATGTCAAAGAACCCAGAGTCAGAAAACCGAACAGAACCTGTTGCCGGCGAACTGCAAAACGCCTCTGCGACAGCCACGCCACTGGTAAAGGCACAGTCTACGACGTTGGACGGTGTGTCTCACCAGGTGGTGCAGCCCGGGACAAGACCACGCTATCTCGTATGGATAGGCCTGGCGGTAGCCGCAGCCATCGCTGGCTGGCTGATATACGCCCAGCCATGGGTCCCGAGTGTCTCCGAGCGCGTTGTAGAGAGTGTGGCTCCAGGACCTCTCAGCCGTGTCCTCGCCGTCAATGGTCGGATCGCCGCCATTCACTCGGTTGCCGTGCGTTCACCCGTGGCGGGCACACTGACCGACTCGATGGCTGAAGAAGGCGAACGGGTGGAACGTGGAGCGATACTGGCACGCCTTGACGATACGCCACAGCAGGCAGTCGTGCGTCAGGCGGTGGCGGCACTGGATCATGGCATCGTCGCGCAGCAACAGGCGCAGGCGGCATTGACTCGTGCAACAGCCCTGGGCGTCAATATCGCACGCTCCACGCAGGAGGATGCCCAGCGTTCTCTGGAACAGGCCCAGCGTGAGACCGGACGGCTGCAGGCCCTGTACGACCAGGCGCAGTACCAGTTGACGCGGTACAGGATCACGTCGCCCATTACAGGCACCATCCTGACACGCAGCGTGGAACCGGGCCAGGTGATTGACTTGTCAACGCCGCTTTTCACCATCGCCGACCTGAGCGATCTCATCGTGGAAACCGATGTGGATGAGGTTTACGCCACCCAGATCAGGCCCGGAATGCCGGCATTGTTGAGACTGGCCGGTGAAACGGACAATCTCGAGGGCACCGTCTACTTCGTCGCACCACTTGTCGATGTAGCGACCGGCGGCCTCGACGTCAAGATCCGTTTCACCGAACCCCGACAGGTTCCTGTCGGGCTGACGGTAACCGCGAACATCATCATCGATCAGCAAGACGCGGCGATATCGGCCCCACGATCTGCCATCATCTCGAATACCACTGGCAGCACGGTGTTTCTGCTCGAAAACGGGCTGGCAACACAGACTCCGGTAACCGTTCTGGATTGGCCTGCAGAACGCCTGCTGGTGACCGAAGGTCTGGATGCCGGTGATCAGCTCATCATGGATGCGAGCGGGCTCAGCGACGGCCAGCGCGTCAAGGCCACGAGCCCCTGACTCATGCTCTACGCAATCAAGATAGCCGTACGCTACCTGACGGCCAACAAGGCGCAAACCTCACTGCTGGTGTTCGGGGTCGCGGTGGGCGTCTTCATCTTCATTTTCATGAGCGCTCTGATTGGCGGATTGGCCGAGTTCATCATGGCTCGCACGGCAGGGGATCTGTCGCATGTGACCAT
>CBDUIJ010000009.1:0-39223 GCA_965367215.1 uncultured Granulosicoccus sp. | reverse complement strand
CCTGACCGACCCCTTACCACCGCAAACATCGCCCTGAAACATGTTTACAACTTCGTACGCCTCGTCTGAGGAAATGGCAGCCATCACTGCCCGCATGCTGCTCGAGATCAAGGCCGTTCACTTTCGCAGTGACGAGCCCTACATCTTCACATCCGGGCTGGCCAGCCCGGTCTATATCGATTGCCGCAAGCTGATCTCATACCCCAGGATTCGTTCCACCCTGATGGACTTCGCGGTCTCGACGCTGGTGAGGAACGTCGGTTATGAGGCCTTCGATGCGGTGGCCGGTGGAGAGACGGCGGGTATTCCCTTTGCGGCCTGGATTGCCGAGCGCATGCAGCTGCCCATGCAGTACGTGCGCAAGAAGCCCAAGGGTTTCGGCCGGGATGCTCGCATCGAAGGTGATATCCAGGACGGGCAACGCATCCTGCTGGTCGAGGATCTGACGACTGACGGCGGCTCCAAACTCAGCTTTGCCGAAGCCATTCGCGAAGCCGGTGCCGTGGTGGACCATACGCTGGTCGTGTTCTACTACGATATCTTCAAGCAGACGCCGGAGAATCTGGACAAGGCAGGCTTGCAACTCCATTATCTGGCCACCTGGTGGGATGTTCTGGCAGCTTCCAGGGCTGCCGGTCACTTCAGCGATGAGACTCATGATGCCGTCGAGGCTTTCCTGAATGATCCCCTGGCATGGTCAGAGGCCAACGGCGGGCGTTACCAGCCGAAGTCCTGATCCGGCTCTTTTCAACTCACTCGAGTACGACGACACATGAGAAGCACTGACAGACTGGACAACCTGCTGCCCGAGATTACCGAATGGCGGCGCGAGATTCATCGGCATCCGGAGCTGGGCTACGAGGTACAACGTACCGCAGGCTTTGTCGCTGACAAGCTGCGCGACTTCGGTCTGGATGAGGTTGTCGAGGGGGTTGGACGCACCGGTGTCGTGGGAATCATCAAGGGTCGTTCGCAAGGCTCCGGCAAGGTGATCGGTTTGCGGGCGGACATGGATGCCCTGCCCATTGTGGAAGACAGTGGCGCACCCTGGAGTTCGGAAACTCCGGGCCATATGCATGCCTGCGGTCATGATGGCCATACAGCGATGCTGCTGGGTGCCGCGCGTTCCCTGGCCGATTCACGTGACTTCGATGGCACGGTCGTGGTGATATTCCAGCCAGCGGAAGAAGGTGGTGGCGGAGGTCTTGCCATGGTGGAAGACGGATTGATGGAGCGTTTCGGCATTCAGGAAGTCTATGGCTTGCACAATATGCCGAACCTGCCGGTCGGAGAGTTCGCCATTCGCCCCGGACCCTTGATGGCCTGCGCCGATGAATTCGATATCGTGGTGAAGGGGCGTGGTGGACATGCGGCCATGCCACATGTCTGTATCGATCCTGTGGTCGTGGCCTCGCATATCGTTCTGGCGTTGCAGAGTATCGTCTCTCGCGGCGTCAAGCCTACGGACCCACTGGTGGTGTCGGTTACCACACTGGAGGTGGAGGGCGCTGCCTACAATGTCATCCCGCAAAGCGTGCATATGCGCGGCACCTTGCGTGCTTTCGACGAAGAGGTACGCACGGTGTCGAAGCAGCGCATCATCGATATTGCCACGCGTACCGCGCAGGCCTTTGACGCCGTGGCCGAGGTCGACTACCGGGACGGGTATCCACCCACGGTCAACCATGTCGATCAGACAGACTTCGTGGTCGGGGTTGCCGGCAAGGTAGCAGGGCAGGACAAGGTCGATCCGGATCGCGTGCCGATGATGGGAGCGGAGGACTTCTCCTATATGCTCAATGCACGTCCCGGGGCCTTCATCTTCATGGGCAACGGCGAGTCTGCGAATCTGCATCATCCGCAATATGATTTCAATGACGAGGCGCTTCGCTACGGTTGTCAGTACTGGGTAACCCTGGTGTCGGAGTCCATGCCTCTGTCGGTCGCGTGACCCGAATGCATCATGTAAAGGCCTGATCTGCCGATAATGACCTGTCCACAGAGTAGATAGACTTCATGGAGCCACTGGTCATAGCCCTGGCCTTTCTGCTGGGCCTGGTTTTTCGCAAGCTCGGCTATCCGCCGCTGCTTGGCTATCTGCTGGCAGGCTTCACCGGCAACGCGCTGGGTTATGGCTCCAGTGAAGCACTGGCGCCGCTGGCCGATGCCGGCATACTGCTGTTGCTGTTCACCATCGGACTGAAGCTCAATCTGCTGGATCTCAAGCCCCGCTATGTCTGGGGCTCGGCCATCCTGCACATGGTGATTGCGGTGCCGTTGACGACCGCTGTCATCTACCTGATCGGCATGGTCTATGAGCCTCTGGGCTTCGTGCATGCAGCAGGTCCCATCACGCTGGCCTTTGCCTTGTCCTTTTCCAGCACGGTGCTGGCCATCAAGCTGTTCGAAGAGCGTGGCGAGACCGCCTCCTTCTACGCCTCCATCGCCATCGGCATACTGGTGGTGCAGGATGTCCTGGCAGTCGTCTATCTGGTGGCGACCTCCGGGCACTGGCCGACACCCTGGGCCCTGGCCCTGTTGTCGCTGCCCTTGCTCATACCCGTGTTCAGGCACTTGCTGGGCATGATCGGGCACGGTGAATTGCTGCTGCTCTCGGGCGTGGTATTCGCCTTCGGCGCCGCCGAGATCTTTCAGCTGGTGGGGCTCAAGGGCGGGCTCGGTGCGCTGGTGATGGGAATTCTGCTGGCGCGCTCGCATCACGCCAAGTCCAAGGAGCTGTACGACCAACTGCTCGGCCTGAAGAATCTGCTGTTGATCGGGTTCTTTCTGCAGATAGGCTATTACGGCATACCGCGCCTGGAACTGGTCTATATCGCCATCGTGCTGGGCATACTGATCACCTTGCGTCCGATCATCTATTTTGCCCTGCTGACGTTTTTCGGGCTGCGCGCGCGTACCGGCTGGTTTGCCAGTCTGGCATTGTTCAACTACAGCGAGTTCGGTCTGATAGTGGCTGCCATCGCCCAGCAGGCGGGTGTCCTGCGCGAACAGTGGCTGACCACGCTGGCCCTGAGCATGGCCTTGTCGTATGTGCTGGCCATACCCATCAACCGCAAGGCGCACGAACTGTACATCCGCTACGGTGATCGACTGCGTCAGTATGAGAAGCCGGAAAGACTGCCCGAGGAAATCATCGGTTCGATCGGTGATGCCCGAATTGCGGTTCTGGGCATGGGGCGCATTGGACGCAGTGCCTTTGATGCCCTGAGAGAATCCGGGCAGGGCAACATTGTCGGGATTGAAGAGAATTACGCGGCAGCGCAGGAGCTGAATCAGGCTGGCTGGCCCTGCGTGCATGGGGATGCATCAGACCGGGATTTCTGGGAGCGTACCGGATTGACGCAGTGCGATCTGGTACTGGTCTGTCTCAGTAATCATCGCGAGCATCTGCGGGTGGCGAGGCTGGCGCGCGAGCTGAATTTCGACAAGACGATTTCAGTGGCCACGCGCTTTCGTGATGAAAGCGCGGAGCTTGAAGCCTTGGGGTGTCTGACGTTCTACCGCTACGAGGAGGTCGGTCGGGAGTTCGCCAAACACACCCTGCAGGAAATCAGCCTCGGCCGATGAACGGCATATTGGTCGCCATGATGGTCATGAACTGAACATTGGCAGACAAGGGCAGTGAGGCCATGTTGACGACCGCATCGGCCACGTGCTGTGTGTCCATGGTGGGTTCCGGTTTGATGGAACCGTCGGCCTGAGGCACACCGGAGCTCATCTGTTCAGTCATGTCGGATGCCGTGTTGCCGATGTCGATCTGGCCACAGGCAATGCTGAATGGACGGCCATCGAGTGAGAGTGTCCGTGTCAGGCCGGTGATGGCGTGCTTGGATACCGTGTACGGCACCGAGCCGGGGCGCGGTACGTAGGCTGAAATGGAGCCATTGTTGATGATGCGACCACCCTGTGGCGATTGCTTGCGCATCAGAGCGAAGGCACCGCGCGCTGCCAGGAAGGCACCGTGCAGGTTGACGTTGATGACCTGATTCCACTGCTCGACAGACAGTTCGTCGATGGTCATGCCGGGCACATTGGTGCCGGCGTTGTTGAACAGGACATCGAGTCGGCCATGCTTGGCTTCAATGGTGGCAAACAGGGCGTCCACGGACTCTTCCTGAGTGACATCACAGCTGATGGCACTCATGTTTTCCGGCTTGCTCGACAGGGACTGAGTCTCGAGCAAGGCTGACTCACGTCTGCCAGTGAGGACAACGTGAAAACCTGCAAGGGCGAGTGCTTCGGCGGATGCCCGGCCGATGCCGGAACCTGCGCCAGTAACGAGTGCGATCTGTGTCATTGGTCTGTTTATATGATGAAAGCCCGCAAGGGGGCCGAACCCCGAGACGGATGCTTGACCGGTATGGTCAATCAGCGCTCAGGGAGTGGTTGGGTACAACGCTGTCATTACGTCCTACTTCTTGTCCGAGCTTCTGAGCTCTTCAAGTCGTTCCTGCAGATAGGAGCCAGCGGTGTATCGATCGGAGAGCACAACATCGGGTCGTGGGTGCAGGAACAGTGGCAGACTGATCCGGGCGCGGCGCGAATCCTGTCCATCGGGATTGACGACGCGATGCGTGGTGGACGGAAAGTAGCCGCCGGAGGCTTCCTGCAGCATGTCACCGATGTTGATGATCAGGTTGCCGAAATCACAAGGTACATCCAGCCAGCTGCCATCGCGTGCCTTGACTTGCAGGCCGGGTTCGTTGGCGGAAGGGAGCAGGGTGATCAGGTTGATATCCTCATGAGCACCGGCACGAATGGCTCCCGGAGTCACGCCGTCTTCGATGGGCGGGTAATGCAGGACGCGAAGCAGCGTCTGATCACTGCCATTGATCATGTTGGACAGGGGCTCGCGATAATTGGCAGCCACCTCCGGAGGAGTCTGATTCTCTATCCAGCCAAGCAGCGTTGCCGCGAACTCGATGGTCGAGCTGTAGTAGGCGGCGATTTCTGCCTTCAGCGATTCCGGGCAGCGCCCCCAGGGGTAATAGTGAAAATACTCCTTGATGTCTCGCACCGTATGACCCTTGGCGGTTTCCGCCATGGCTCTGGGGAAGAACCCGTCATACTTCTCGGGATCGAACAGGAAGTCATCCTTCTCGTCGCTGTTGAAGAAATCTGTCCAGTGCTGATAGATATCCTGGACTGCAGCCTGAGGAATGGGATGATTGCGCAGGACACCAAATCCGGTATCGCGCAGGGACTGGACAAATTGCTGCTCGGCATCGGGAGCGGCATAATCTACGGCAACAAGTTCAACCATGGTGACGACCGTCGAGTGCAGGCTGTGGGATTGTTCATGATAGCAGCTACGCCCGCTGGCAGGCCCCTTGCGCTACCATGTTCACAGGATCCCGCATGAGCCTGAAGCCCAAATCCGAGCATGAGTACCGAGCCTCGCCCGCTGACCATACTAATCGCCGATATCGGTGGAAGCGCTGCGCTGTACAAGCGTGAAGGGGACGCCCGTGCGCATCAACTGGTGGCGGAAAGCCTGGCCTGCATGCGCAAGGCGGTGACAGAGAATCACGGGACAGTGCTGCGAACCGTGGGTGACTCGGTACTGGCCAGTTTCGCCAATTCGGATCAGGCCTTTCTCGGCGCGCGGGACATCCAGAGGGGGCATGTGCCCATGCCGTTGGCGGTGCGTATCGGTTTTCATACCGGTCCTGTCATTCCTGATGATGGCGATGTATACGGTCACGCCGTCAACATTGCGGCTCGTGTTGCCGAATTTTCCCGTGTCGATGAAATCATGGCCACGGCGGATGCCGTTGCGCAGCTTTCCGACTGTTACCAGCCCTATCTTTCAGGTGCCGATTCCATCGAAGTGAAGGGCGTGCCGGAAATGCTGACAGTGCACCGGCTGCATTGGCAGGACCAACCGGTTGCCGTGACGCGTCTGGCGTCCAGGCACGAGTACGAGAAATCCGCATCGCCCGATCAACGACTGCAGATTCGTCATGGAAACAGGATAATATACGTAGGGTCCGAACAAGTCGAAATCAGTCTGGGGCGAGCAAGCGACAATGATATTGCCGTGAGCAATGACGAGGCCAGTCGGCACCATGCCCGGATTCGTTTTCGTCACGGTCAGTTTTTAATGCAGGATGAGAGCACCAATGGCACGTTTGTACGCAAGGATGCCTTGCTGCCGTTTCTGGTAAGGCGCGATTCCATTGTGCTGGATGGTCGAGGCGTGTTGTGCCTGGGAGCTTCCCCGGAACAGCTCGGTGCGGAATTGATCGAATTCGAGTTGTTGCAAGCCTGAATACACCCGGCCTCGTTCATCGGGCCTCGTTGCAAGATCACTGGAGAAATACAAGTCATGTTCATCAGCTGTGGTGATATCCTGGTCGACCTGTTCAATCAGCCAACTGACAGTGCCGGCAAGGTAGCCTTGCAAGGGCATGTGGGTGGCTCGCCGTTCAACGTCGCCGTCGGTCTTTCGCGACTGGGCAATGAAGCCGGATTTCTGTGCAAGAATTCCACGGATTTCATCGGGCAGCAGATTTCCGCCTATATCCGCGACAACAATATCCGGCCGGACTGGGTTCTGCCTTCCGACCTCAACAGTACGCTGGCCATGATCAAGACCAATGAGGACGGGTCTGCCAACTATGCGTTCTACATCGATAACACGGCCGACCTGTCCATGCAGATCGACGAGTTGCCGACAAGCTTTCCCGAGTCGCTGGACCTGCTGCATTTTGCTTCCTACTCGACAGCCGTGGGAGATACCAGTCGTGCGCTGCAAGCCTTGGCGAAGCGCGAAGCCGGCAAGCGGATCATCTCCTACGATCCGAACCTGCGACCCACGGTAGAGCCTGATGTCGATGTCTGGCGAGAGACCTTCTCTGTCTTCTCTTCAGTGGCAGACTTCGTCAAGGCCAGTGATGAGGATATTGCCACCTTGCTGGGTGAGGGGACGTCGCTGGAAGGATTTGCGGCAGATACGATTTCAGCCGGTGCCACGGTTGTCGTGGTCACTGAAGGCAGTAGTGGCGCAACCATCTACAGCGCTGATGGACGGCAATATCGTTCGCGCCCCTTGAAGATCAAGGTTGCCGATACCGTCGGGGCCGGTGACACCTTTCAGGCTGCCAGCCTGCACTGGTTGAAGGCCAATGGTTGCATGAAGGCTGGCAAGCTGGATGTGGCTGATGCCGATCTGCAGGCCGGTGTGGATTTCGCAGCCGTTGCTGCTGCCATCACCTGTTCACGGCACGGTGCCGATCTGCCGACACTGAAGGATGTGGAGTCCGAGCTGGCTCTGGTGCCGTAGGCAGTACTGCTGACTCCGGAGTGCCTGGAGGCCGCTGCAACAGCTGCCTCCAGATTCCGCACTCGAGCCGGTCGGGACACTGCAGGCCGAACGGGAAACTGCAAGGCCGTGGTATTGCCGTTTCGCAGTTTCCCGGTCTGAGCATCTGATTCCTGTGCGATCAGAAGCTTGCCAGCAAGGCGTTGAAGCTTTCGCTGGGCCGCATCACGCTGACACACTTCACCAGGTCCGGCAGATAATAACCGCCGATGTCGGCAGGTTTGCCCTGAACAGCATTGAGTTCATCGATGATGGTGGACTCCTTCTCCTGTAGTGCTCTGGCCAGAGGCGCGAACTGCACTTGCAGTTCGGCATCTTCGTTCTGTTCCGCCAGGGCTTGCGCCCAGTACAGGGCCAGGTAGAAATGACTGCCACGGTTATCCAGCTCGTTGACGCGCCGCGAGGGTGATTTGCCTTCCAGCAGCAGTTGGCTGGTCGCGGCATCCAGAGTGCTTGCCAGGAGGCGCGCGCGTTCGATGCCGGCGGTATTGGCAAAGTGCTCCAGTGACACGGCCAGTGCCAGGAATTCACCCAGTGAATCCCAGCGCAGATGATTCTCTTCCACCAGTTGCTGTACATGCTTGGGTGCCGAGCCACCGGCACCGGTTTCAAACAGTCCGCCACCTTGCATCAGGGGCACGATGGACAGCATCTTGGCGCTGGTGCCCAGTTCCAGAATGGGGAAGAGATCGGTGAGGTAGTCGCGCAGCACGTTGCCGGTGACGGAAATGGTGTCCTCGCCCTCCTTGAGCCGCTCGAGCGTGTAGCGGGTGGCCTCTCCGGGGGACATGACGCTGATGTTCAGGCCAGCGGTATCGTGTTCCTGCAGATAGTGGCTGACCTTGTCGATCAGTTGACGATCATGGGCACGCTCGTTGTCCAGCCAGAAGATGGCGGGACTGCCGGTCGCGCGGGCTCTGCTCACAGCCAGCTTGACCCAGTCACGAACCGGGGCATCCTTGACATTGCACATGCGCCAGATATCGCCGGCCTGCACCTCATGGCTCATCAGTACCGAGCCACGTTCATCCACCACCCTGACGGTACCGTTGGCAGGGACTTCGAACGTCTTGTCGTGAGAGCCATATTCTTCGGCTTGCTGTGCCATCAGACCGACATTGGGGACCGTACCCATGGTGGTAGGGTCGAATGCACCGTGTTCACGACAGAAATCGATGGTTTCCTCGTAGACCGAGGCGTAGCAGCTGTCAGGAATCAGCGCCTTGGTGTCCTGCAGCTGGCCCTGGCTGTTCCACATCTTTCCCGAGGTGCGGATCATGGCCGGCATGGAGGCGTCGACGATGACATCGCTGGGGACATGCAGATTGGTGATGCCCCTGTCTGAATTGACCATGGCCAGCGCAGGGCCGTTTTCGTAGCAGGTCGATATGCACTGGCGGATTGCATCCTGCTGCTCCTCAGGCAGGGACTCGATGGCATCCAGTACGCTGCCGAAGCCGTTGTTGGCATCAGCGCCGGCGGCCTCCAGTATCTCGCCATACTGCTCGAACAGGTCGGCAAAATAGCTGCGTACGGCATGACCGAAGATGATCGGATCCGACACCTTCATCATGGTCGCTTTCAGGTGCAGTGACAGCAGCACACCATGCTCCTTCGCCTGTCTGATCTGCTCGGCAAAGAATGCCTGCAGGGCCACACGGCTCATGAAGGTGGCATCCACGATTTCACCGGCAGTGACGGCGAAGTCCGGTTTGAGTACCGACACATGGCCTTCATCGTCCAGGTGTTCGATCCGGACCGTACCGTCCTGCGCGATAGTGACCGATTTTTCGTTGGAGAAAAAATCCCCCGAGTCCATATGGGACACGTGGGAGTTGGATTCGTTTGACCAGGCGCCCATGGCATGCGGATTGGCCCGTGCGTAGTTCTTCACGGCTGCCGGTGCTCGTCGATCCGAGTTACCTTCACGCAGAACCGGGTTGACGGCGCTGCCCTTGACCCGATCATAGCGTTGGCGAATGTCCCGTTCCTCGTCAGTCTGGGGGTCATCCGGGTAGTTCGGCAGCGGGTAGCCCTTGGTCTGCAATTCAGCGATGGCAGCCTTGAGCTGCGGGATGGATGCGCTGATGTTGGGCAATTTGATGATATTCGCCTCGGGACGCGTGGCCAGCTCTCCCAGCTCCGCCAGAGCGTCATGGGTTTGCTGATTGTCGCTCAGGCGGTCATTGAACTGGCTGAGCAGACGTGCTGCGAGAGAGATATCCCGAGTTTCCACCGAGATTCCGGCTGCGCGGGTAAAGGTCTGGACAACGGGAAGAAGCGAATGTGTTGCCAGCGCAGGAGCTTCGTCGGTCAGGGTGTAAATCACAGTAGGACTGTGGTCGTTCATCGAGAAATTCACTGTCGAGGAGAGAACTCTCAATGGTCGTACTAAAGCACCTCAAAATCAAGCATGAAGGGAAAGTGTCTCCGCCAGGTCAGATTGGCTGCAGACGAGCCGGCACTCAGTCCAGGCGGGTGAGTAGTTGCAGTCGATGTTGAGCCGTGCTGCCTGTCGAACTCACCCTGCGCGTGGCAGGCTCGATTTCAACCTGAATGCCATGTTGTTCGAGCAGAATACTCTGTGGGGCTTCCGGGTTGCCGCCGGCTTCGATGAATTGGGCAGGGTGGCGCAAGGCGGTGACGGAACCATCGGCCATGATGAGGGCCAGATGTTCGAAGTGCACCAGATAGGCTGCAACGGTCCCGTGGGAGCCTTCCATCAGCGGAAAGGTGAGGTCCAGCATCTCGATGGCCTGATCCCAGCTGGCGGAAGTGCGGAAGGGCTGATTCGTTCCCATGCTTGATACTCCGGCTAATGCCTGGTTCTTGATCTGTCACGAGACCTGTGATCTCGCTTCATGAGAACCTTAACGGCAGTGTTCGGAAAAATGAACTAGAATTTCACTAAAGAAATTTCACACTGTCAATTTCACAAAATAGGTGAATCATGTCCAGTGCGTCTGCAATTCGCAATGCCCACTTTCTGGGAACCAAGATACGAAACCTGCGCAAGCGTAACAATCTGACGATGGATGACCTGTCGGCCCGCTGCGTCAAGGTTGATGCGGAGTCAGCGCCGTCAGTGTCCTACCTGTCCATGATCGAGCGCGGCAAGCGGCATCCCAGCGCGCGAATGCTGTCCGTGATTGCAGAGGTCTTTCAGAAGGATATCCGCTGGTTTCTCGATGATGTGCCGGATGAGGCGGCGATCGTGCCTGACAAGGGCAGCCGTGGCGGCATGCGTGGCATGGCACTGGAGCCGGGTTTTCTCTTTTCCAGGGAAATCCTGCAGAATGCGATTCCCGAAATGCTTTCGCAAACGGGTGTTTCCGGAAAGCAGTTCGCTCATCTGCTGATTCGTGCGCATCAGGAAAACAACCAGAACCATTTCCCCGAGCTCGAGCGTGCTGCCGAGGCGGTGGGCAAGAAGCAGATGCCATTGAGCCTGGATGCGCTGACGGATATCTGCAAGAGCATGGGAATGCGCATCAAGTGGTTCACGAAGGTGCCGGAGACGGCCATCAGTGCCAAAGTGCTCAGGGACAAGACAGTGGTGCGTTCGTTTTTCGAGGCGCCGTCCACCATCCACGTCAACAAGTTGATGCAGTCTCAACCGGCACGCCTGAAATACGATCTTGCCCTGTATATCGGGCACAAGGTGTTGCATGACGGCGATGGCCTCAAGAGTATCGCCACCACCGGGCCTGTGGCCATTGACACGCAGTTCGATACCGGACTCGATGTCGATACCTCCAGTGCCGTGAATACCCAGGATATCGTGCACGCCTGGCGCGACTTCGAATGCAGCTTCTTTGCCGGCGCCTTGCTGTGTCCCAAGGTACCTTTTCGCAGACTGCTTGAACAGCGGGCTCATGACATCAATGTGGGCGATATGCTCGATGTCACAACGGCGGTGGTCATGCGTCGCATGACTGTCGTGTCCTCATACCCGCATTGGCATTATTTCGATGCCTACCCACCCGGGCAGTTGCTGGCGGTCTACCGGGGTAACGGTATTCCCTTGCCCTGGGGAAACATGCGCATGGTGCAGGACCCCTGTCAGCACTGGGCGGTGTTCCGCATGATCAATTCGGACACGGACGAGGCGTCCGCGCAGATCTCTGTCATGGATGTGGGGTCTGAGCCGCGCATTTTCTGTTGCGAGTCTGTCAACGTCAGTGACCTGTCAGGCAACAAGCATGTGTTGTGCGCCGGCATCGACGTCAACCCGGCGCTGGAAGCGCAGGGTGCTGATGCCGCCTCTCTGGCAGCCAGGCTGAGGGCTGCCTGCAATGAAAACGGCGGCTCGGTGGAAATACCGGCTGATATCCGCAAGGAGCTTCAGCAGACCGCCAAGTTGCTGAATATCGAGTGGCTCAACCGGGGTATCGAGAAGCAGGCTCGCATGATCTGTCCACGCATTGGCGCTTGCCCCAGGACCCCCAGTTGTCACGCCGGATCATGATGCGATGACAACCCCGGCGTCTCGCATCTCGGCAAGGGCGGTGTCATTGGATCCATCGAGGTCGATACCGCGGCAGGCATTCTGCAATACGACGGCGTCAAAGCCTTCGCGGCGGGCATCCACGGCAGAGAAGCGAACGCAGTAGTCCAGAGCCAGGCCGACGCAGAACAGGCGGCGAATACCGCGCTGTTGCAGGTAGCCGGTGAGCCCGGTCGTGGTGCTGTGATCGTTTTCGTAGAACGCCGAGTAGGAATCGATTGCCGTTCGAAAGCCCTTGCGAATGATCAGCTGAGCACCATCGGTGTGCAGATCCGGATGAAAGTCGGCCCCATGGCTACCCTGAATACAGTGATCGGGCCACAGTGTCTGTTCGCCATAGGGCAGGGTGATTGCCTCGAAGGCCTGCTTGCCCGGATGGCTGCTGGCGAAGCTGGAATGTCCCGCGGGGTGCCAATCCTGAGTCATCACCACGGTGTCGAACTGTGGAACGAGCTCATTGATCAGCGGCAGAATGGCTTCTGCATCGGGCACTGCCAGAGTGCCTGCGCTGCAGAAGTCGTTCTGCACATCGATGATCAGCAGACAGTCACTTGCCTGGATATTCATGCTCGACATGAGCGGGTCTCCGAGTGGTCAGACCTACGGCTGCGAGGCGTACAGCACCACGACACGCTGTTGAGCATCGTCGGCGTTGTCGGGCAGGACGGCTGCGGCGGCATCTTCTCCCAGACCATTGAGTGCCTTGATCCTGGTGTAGTCAAAGCCGTTCTGTATCAGATACGAACGGACATTAGTGGCACGTTGCAGTGCCAGTTGCTGGTTGTAGGTGGCTGAACCGAGCCTGTCGGTAAATCCGAAAATCGATACACCCGTTGTACGGTTCTTCTCCTGGGCGATGAAGGAATCCAGTACGGTGGCGGCGGCGTCGGTGATCTCCACACTATTGCGGTTGAAGTAGATCTTGTATTGAACGGCCTGCGGTTCTGTCTGCTCGCGCAGATCATCCCGCGTGACAAAATCATCCGAGGCACGCGACTCGGCGTCTTCTTGAACGTCTGACGAGGTGTCGGCAGGAATCGGTTTTGCAGTGCCGATATCCTTCAGGCGCTGGTCGAGTGAGACGACCCGGGATTCCAGAGCGCTCTGCATATCCTGCGCATTGGTGGCCTCGGTCGTGGATGCCGGCAGCTCCTGAATGCGTGCTTTCAGCTCATTTACACGATTGCGCGTGTTGTCGAGCAATCGTTGCAATGCCGCTGTGTTGCCGGCAGCGCCCCCGCTTTCGACTTGAGACTGCACCAGTGCCAGTTGATCGCGGATCTCGGCCTGTACGGCATCGATGGACAGGGATTCGCCGGCGGTGCGCAGCTGTGTGACGGAACCATCCAGACGATTGACGTTGCGGCTATTGGTGGCTGTTGACTGTTGCAGCTGACTGATTTCCTCGCGGGCGGCTTCCAGCTGTTCGGTGAGCGTGGCGATACGACGTGAATCCGAGTTGACTGTATTCAGCCGAGATTCAAGCGCCTTGAATCGTTCATCGAGAGTAGCCGCCAGGGATGAACTGCTGCCGCTGCCATCAGTGCCGCTCTCGGGCGAGTCACCAGCCGTACCCGCTGCCAGGGTATCGAGGCGCAGGTCAAGCGCTGCGAGCTGCTCGCTGACCGTCGCCAGCTCGTCGCTGACAGCAGTTTCACGCGTATTGGCCGATTCGCGCAGAGAGGCGACATCTGCAGCGATGGCATCGACGCTTTCCTGCATGCTCTGCAGGCCTTGCTCGACGGTCTGCTCATCGAGGCGTCGTACCAGCAGTTCCAGGCGGCTGTCGATGGCATCGAGCCTGACCACGTTGGCAGCATTGCCCGCTTCGGCATCCTGTGCCACTTCGCTCAGTTCGTCTACTGTCGTCGGCAGATTGTCGCTGTTGCCGGCAACAATGGATTCTTCCAGAAGCGACAGTCTCTCGTCCAGAGTCTGCTGAGGCGCCCCGGTATCGGCAGTACCTGACAGACGGACGGCCTGTATGCCCGTTTGCAGTCTGCTTCCAAGTGCCTCGGCCTGGATGCGGGCATCGTCGAGCGTACCGTCCGGGTTCTGAACTTTCCATGCCCCAGCGCCCAGAATCAGGCCCAACAGGGCAAGAACTAGCAATTTCTTCATGTTTGGCAGTACCGGTATCCGATTGTTCGGATACGACTCGAGGTCGGCAGATGCGCCGCGACTTCGCAACCGACAGGGCCGGGAGTCGCGGTGATCTCTCGACAGACGGGCAGTGCCCGCTTGCACGAGTTCGTATCCATAGCCGCGCAGTGTATCGCAGGGCTAGCCAGTCGTGCTAGCCCGGGCCGGTATGTTCCAGTATCAGCACTGCCAGAGGGGGTAACGTGAGTTTCAGGCAGGCAGGCCGGTTGTGTGCCGCTTCGTCATGGGCCTGGATGGGTGAGGCTTCCGGTTGACTGCTGTCAGCGCCATCAGCAGGGCTTGCACCGATTGCAGGCACCACAGAGGCCACCACCTGATTGCTCTGTCCGCTGCCGCCGTAATATTCACTGTCCGTGTTGATCAGTTCCCGATAATCACCGAGCTCATTGACGCCGACCACATACTGCGTGCGTATCACTGGCGTGAAATTGCAGATCGTGATGCAGCTGCGCTTGCGGTCAGCCGAGTAGCGGTAGAAGGAGATGACACTCTGTTCGTGATCGTCGCAGTCTATCCATTCGAAGCCTTCTGCATCGCAGTCGGTCTCGTACAGGGCGGGATGCTTCTGATACAGGTGGTTGAGATCACGTACCAGACGCAGGATTCCCTGATGTTTTGCCTGATCCAGCAAATGCCATTGAATACTGCCGCTATGCTGCCACTCGCCATACTGGGCGATTTCGCCGCCCATGAAGTTGAGCTTCTTGCCCGGATAACTCCACATCATGCCGTACAGGGCACGCAGATTGGCAAACTTCTGCCAGTCGTCGCCGGGCATCTTGTTGATCATCGAGCCCTTGCCATAGACCACTTCATCATGCGAGAAAGGCAGACAGAAGTTTTCGCTGAACGCGTAGATCATGCCGAAGGTCAGGCTGTTGTGATGATACTTGCGATAGGCAGAATCCTTGCTCATGTAGTCGAGCATGTCGTGCATCCAACCCATGTTCCACTTGAACGTGAAGCCGAGACCATTGTTGTAGGTCGGGTGGCTGACACCGGGAAAACTGGTGGACTCCTCCGCCAGGGTCATTCCGCCTTCGGCATGCACCAGAATGTTCATGCGTTTGAGGAAATCGATGGCCTCCAGGTTTTCCCGACCACCGAATCGGTTTGGAATCCACTGCCCCTGTTCTCTGGAGTAATCCAGGTAGAGCATCGAGGCCACCGCATCGACCCGCAGACCATCCAGATGAAATTCACGTATCCAGTACAGGGCGTTGCTCAGCAGGTAGTTGGAGACTTCGGCTCGGCCGAAGTTGTAGATCAGCGTCTGCCAGTCCTGATGCATACCCTGTCGGGGGTCGGCATGCTCGTACAGGTGAGTACCGTCAAATTCGCCCAGGCCGTGGGCATCTGTCGGAAAGTGTGCAGGCACCCAGTCCATGATGACTCCGATTCCGGCTGCATGACAGGCATCGACGAAATGCCGGAAGTCATCGGGACTGCCGAAGCGTGAGGTGGGGGCGAACAGACCGATGGGTTGATAGCCCCAGGACCCGTCGAATGGATGCTCGGTGACGGGCATGAGTTCCACGTGAGTGAAGCCGTTTTCCAGCACATAGGGCAGCAGCGTCTTCGCCATCTCGACGTAGGTCAGGGATTCTCCGTGCATGTTCAGTCGCCATGAACCCGCATGCACCTCATAGATGGAGATGGGTTCGTGACGCATGTCGAGCGCTTTCTTGCGCTCTTGATAATCATCGTCGCTCCAGATGAACTGGCTTTCGAAAACGATCGAGGCGTTGCCCGGTGGTTGCTCGAAATAGGGAGCGTAAGGGTCATGTTTCAGTGGCAACAGGCGACCATCATTGGCGACGATCTCGAACTTGTAGAGCGCGCCATTGCCGACAGCGGGAATGAAGATGTCCCACACGCCGCTGCCGGGGTGTGAGCGCATGACGTGTCGCCGTCCATCCCAGTCATTGAAGTCTCCCACGACACTGACTCTGCGGGCATTGGGTGCCCATACGGCAAACTCCACACCGGCCACTCCCTGAAACTGCATGGGGTTGGAACCCAGGACCTGATACAGCTCCTGATGAGTGCCTTCGTTGAGCAGGTAGCGATCCATTTCTCCCATGGGGGAGGTCATGGAATAGGCGTCGATGATTTCCCACTCGTGTTGTTCGCGGCTCAGCTCCAGTCGATACGGACCGATGGACTCGGGGATGACCACTTCGAACAGACCGTGAGGGTGAACGCGCTCCATCGGAATTCGCTGGCCTTCCGTATTGACGACCGACACCTCTTCTGCGTGTGGCTGGAAGGTACGAATGACGGCATGGCCGCCGAGAGTCTCTGCAGCTTCGTCGCTGATCGGGTGTTGGCCGAGCACCGAAAAGGGTTCCGGGTGACGGCCCTCGACAATGGCATTGACTTCGGCGTGATCAAGAATGGAATTCATGAGTACAGTTCCGAAAGGTAGCGGGTGGCACTATCGTGCCATTCGAAGCGTTGCGCCCGGGCGCGCGTGGCTATTTCGCAAAAATCGTCTGGTCTTCTCTCACGCAGTTCGAGCACCGCACTCAGGCGATCGAGCATCTGCATTGCCTGTGTCGGCATGGAATCCCCCGAGAAGAGAAATCCATCAACGTTGTCGCTGATGGTATCGCATAGTCCGCCAACCGCATGTGCAAGTACCGGCTGGCCCTGTCTCATGGCCAGCATCTGACTGATACCACATGGTTCGAACGAGCTTGGCATCAGGAACAGATCACCATTGCTGAACAACAGATTGGACAGCTTTTCGGAATACTGGTTGAGAAACAGAAAGTGTGTGTGTCGCGCTGCGATGACGCGGCAGTGTTGTTCCAGCTCGGCATCTCCCGAACCCAGCAGCAACAGCATGCCACGACCCTTCAGTGAATCGAGCATCAGATCCAGCGGAATGCTCCCATCGGGCAAAGGCTGTAGCAACAAGGCCATCTTCTGATCAGTCAGGCGCCCGACGCCGGTAATGATATGTGTCGGTCTGGTCTGCTGTTGCCAGCGAATCAGCCGCTGGTGCGCAACGTAGTCGAGCGATCGCAGATCCGGACGTCGTGCCATGAGCTTCAGCATTTCATCGGCGGCGCTGCGCATGAATGCAGACCAGTCAAGGCGGCCCTCAGCCGGGGTGTCGTAATCGATCCCGTTGATGATGCCTTTCAGCTTGCCCAGGCTGGCAGCCTGTTGCAGGTCGCGTTCCAGTCCTTCGCCGCCATGGAACCCGCGGGCATTGTCATTGGCCAGCACGATCTCTTCCGCATAGGTGGGGGAGACCGTATGCACGACATCGGCAATGCGAATGGCGGTGGCTATCGGGTTGACGCACTGTGGCCATCGAGGATCCGCCAGTTCCACCGGGTTGTACAGCAGGTGCGGAAACCAGCCTTGCAGTGACGACTCATGCTCGGCAAAGGGTCTGATGCCCTGCAGAGCAAGGTTGTGAATGCTGAATACAACCCGGAGCGGTTTGAGCGTCTGGTAGTCGGGGTCATATTTGAGCAGAGCTGCCGCCAGCCCGGTGTGCCAGTCATGCAGGTGCAGGACATCAACCGGTTCGATCAGGCCTTCCTTGATGGCGCGCAGGCTTGCCACACAGAACAGCGCGAACTTGTTGGCATCGGTGGCAAACGGCTGGTTGTTCTCGTCGTTGCAATAGACGCGTCCCTTGCCACCGATGGCGAACAGCGGATGATGCGCCACCAGGTAGCGCACACCCTTGTCCCGGCCTGCGAACAGTTCGTACACTTCGACGCGTTCTGTCCGGCCACGAAATACCGCGGTGCAGACACCAACCGGCGTCGCTCCGGGGAGCTGGTGGAAAGCGCCATAGGCAGGAATGAGAACCGTAACGATGGCTCCCTGCCGGGCGAGAGCTTTCGGGATGTCGCGTACGACATCGCCGATACCACCCACCTTGCCGCCGGGAATTACGTCATTTTCTGCCGCCAGCATGCAGATATGGGTCATGAGTGCGTTATTCCTTTGAAAGTCCCTGGAACCGAGTGTGGTCAGCGAACAAAGTGTAATTTCTGACCGAAGTGGTCAGGCGTTACCAGCGTGATGCCACTGTCCGTCACTCGAAAGCCCTTGGCCCGGTCGGCCTCGGCATCCAGTCCGACTTCGGTTCCTTCGGGCAATATTGTGCCAGTGTCGATGATGGCACGCTTGATCGTGCAATTTCGTCCGATCTCGACATCGGGCATGATGACAGAATCCTCGACGTCACTGTAGGAGCGCAGACGAACGTTGCTGAACAACAGAGACCGGCTGGCTCTGCCACCTGACACGATACAGCCGCCCGAGACGATACAGTTGAGCGCCATGCCGCGACGATCAGCGGTATCGTGCACGAACTTCGCGGATGGCAGTTGCATCTGATAGGTGTAGATAGGCCATTCGGTGTCGTAGAGATCGAGTTCGGGTTCGAAGTCCACCAGTTCCATGTTCGCTTCCCAGAAGGCGTCAAGCGTACCGACATCCCGCCAGTAGGGTTGAGCTGTACTGTGTGGCTGATCATCGCCGAGCCTGAAGGCAAAAATAGTATATTTGTCGACGATCCGGGGCAGGATATCCTTGCCGAAGTCGTGTGAACTACCTTCCGCATCAGCGTCCTGGATGAGTTCCTGATAGAGGAATTCGGTGTTGAAGACGTAGTTGCCCATGGAAGCCAGAACGCGGCCCGGCTTGCCCGGAATCTCAGCGGGTTCGGCCGGTTTTTCCTGAAACTCCAGTACGCGTCCTTCGGTGTCGACCTTCACCACGCCGAATGCGCCGGCAGCCTCTTCAACCGATACTTCCACACAGCACAGAGTCATGTCGGCTTCACGGGTATTGTGGGCAGAGATCAACGGGCCGTAGTCCATCTTGTAGATGTGATCGCCACCGAGCACCATGACGAACTTGGGCTGATGTGTTCGGATGATATCCAGATTCTGATAGACGGCATCCGCCGTTCCCTTGTACCAGCCTTCATCGACACGCATGGACGCAGGCAGGATCTCGACGAACTCACCGAACTCCGCCTTGAACCCGGACCATCCGCGACTGATGTGCCGCACCAGTGAATGCGACTTGTACTGTGTCGCAACCCCGACACGTCGAATGCCCGAGTTGATGCAGTTGGACAATGCGAAATCGATGATCCTGAATTTACCGCCGAATGGTACTGCCGGCTTTGCTCGCCATTGAGTCAATTCGTGCAACCTGCTTCCCTGCCCACCCGCAAGTATCAAGGCCAACGTGTCTCTTGTTAGCCGAGATATCTGTCTTTCCTCTATGATGCTCATTCCGTCGCCCTGGTTATGATGAGTCCAGCTTAACCAATAGACATAGTATTGGCAAAGCACTTGTGAAAAGAATACGGTCACAAGTTCTCTGCCATTTCCTGATCATTTCGTCAACCAATCATTTACATTGTGTTGGACGACGCGCCATAACAAAATCATGAATTCGACAAACACGATAACCGCTGCCGAACTACCCGGTACAGCACAGGCAATGGTCTCTGTTGACGCCGCCTGGGCGCATGATCAGATACCGCTTGGCACCGACAGGGAAGCACTGCGACAAGCGGTGGTCGATCACTTTACCCGCACCCTTGGTCGTGACATCGATTACGCCGCTGCACACTATCTCTACAAGGCCGTGGCCTTGAGTGTGCGCGACCGCATGATGGAACGCTGGCTGGCGACTCGCCAGGCGGTAGAGAACGGTGTGCCGCGGCATACCTGCTACCTGTCAATGGAGTTTCTGATGGGGCGGGCCTTGCGCAATGCCGTGCACAATCTGAACCTGCAGGATGAACTGGGTGCGGCTCTGGAGGAACTGGGGCTCACTCTGGAGAAGACCGAGCAACTGGAAACAGATGCCGGCCTGGGCAATGGCGGCCTGGGAAGATTGGCCGCCTGCTTCCTGGACAGCTGCGCCTCTCTGGCCCTTCCGGTTACCGGCTATGGCTTGCGTTATCGCTATGGCATGTTCAGGCAATCGATCGACAAGGGATTTCAGGTAGAGCGTCCCGATAACTGGCTCAGCGAAGGGCATGTCTGGGAGCTGGAGCGACCTGAGTTGAGTTGCCGTGTGCATTTCGGTGGTCGCGTCGAACTGATAACGGCACTCGATGGCAGCATCATCCATCGTTGGGTCGATACCGACGATGTACGCGCCGTGCCCTTTGATGTCCCCGTTCCCGGCTATGACAATGGCATCGTCAATACGCTGCGTTTGTGGAATTCCACGGCGACCGACGAGTTCAATCTCAGCGAATTCAATGCCGGTGGCTATACGGAAGCGGTGGCAGCCAAGAATGCCGCCGAGAACATCACGATGGTGCTCTACCCGAATGATGCCAGTGAGAACGGCAAGGTGTTGCGGCTGCGTCAGCAGTATTTTCTGGTGTCGGCCAGTCTGCAGGATGCCTTGCGCATCTGGCTGTTGCAGAACGATGACTTCGACGGGTTTGCCGATGCTCACTGTTTTCAGCTCAATGATACGCATCCCAGTCTTGCAGTACCCGAGCTGATGCGCCTGCTGATAGACGATCACAAGCTGTCCTGGGATGAGTCCTGGTCCATCACCACCCGAGTGATGGCCTACACCAATCACACGCTGTTGCCTGAAGCACTCGAATGCTGGTCTCTGGGCATGATTGGTGCGCTGCTGCCACGGCCCACGGAAATCATCCAGGAAATCAACAAGCGTTTCCTTGAAGAGGTCTCGGAGGCCATGCCCGGGCAGTTGCAGCAACATGCCGAGATGTCCATCGTCTCCTTCGACGCGCAGCCAGTGGTACGCATGGCGCATCTGGCCATTGTCGGCAGCTTCTCCATCAATGGGGTGGCTGCCCTGCATTCGAAGCTTCTGAAGGAAGGACTGTTTGCCAATTTCAACGCGCTGTGGCCGACCCGCTTCAACAACAAGACCAATGGGGTGACTCAGCGCCGCTGGCTGGCTTACTGCAACCCCGGCATGACGAGCCTGCTGAACAGAACGCTGGGACAAGACTGGATCTCTGATCTGGATCAGCTGGAGCAACTGATCCCACTGGCAGACGATGAGGGCTTCCAGAAGCAGTGGCTTGACGTGAAGAAACAGAACAAACAGGCATTGGCGCAATTGGTCGCCGAGCGCACGGGTATCGAGGTAGACACCGATATGCTGTTCGATGTTCAGGTCAAGCGCATGCATGAATACAAGCGACAACTGCTGTGTACCCTGCATGCGGTCCATGTGTATCTGGAGCTGCTGGAAGGACGTAACCATGCCGCCCGATTCGTGCTGATTGCAGGCAAGGCGGCGCCCGGTTACTACATGGCGAAGTCGATCATCAAGCTGATCAACAACGTTGCCGATGTGATCAACAATGACAAGCGTACGGCCGACCGGCTCAAGCTGGTTTTCCTGCCTGATTACAACGTGTCTGCCATGGAGGTGATCTGTCCGGCGGCAGACCTGTCAGAACAGGTCTCCACCGCTGGCAAGGAAGCATCCGGCACCGGCAACATGAAATTCATGATGAACGGTGCGGTGACCATCGGTACGCTGGATGGCGCCAATGTCGAGATACTGGACGCAGTGGGGAATGAGAATTTCTTCCAGTTCGGGCTCACGGTAGATGATGTCGATGCAGCAAGACAGGGATACACGCCGTCCGCCATCATTGCCGGTGACTCGCGACTGCAACGCATATTCGAAGCCTTTGATAGTGGTCTGTTCGACGCGGGTGAGTCCGAACTGATCCGACATGTTATCGATGCGGCGCGTAGCCCGGGTGATGCGTGGTTGACGGTGGCAGACTTGTCCGACTATCTGGATGCACAGGAGCTGGTCGAGATGTCATGGCGTGATGTTCCCGGCTGGACTCGCAAGAGCATTCTGAATACGGCAAACAGTGCCCGCTTTTCGACCGATCGGACCATGCGCGACTACAACCAGGATATCTGGCGCTTGCAACCCATTGAACTGCCAGAAGGGAGATGAACTGACAATGCTTGCCGGATGCAATTGGCCGCTGGGCGCTACCAGCGATGGGAAGGGTGTGAATTTCGCCCTGTTTTCAAGGCATGCCAGCCGAGTGGAACTCTGTCTGTTCGATGGTTCCGGAGAGCGGGAAATCCAGCGACTGGAATTGCCTTCCTGTACCGATAACGTCTGGCACGGATACCTGCCGGGCATCAGGCCGGGTGCTGTATACGGCTACCGAGTACATGGACCTTACGAGCCTGCCAATGGGCATCGCTTCAATCCGCACAAGCTTCTACTGGATCCGTACGCCCGCAAACTGCACGGCAAGCTGAACTGGAACGATGCCGTCTACGGCTATATCAGAGGACATGCAGATCAGGATCTGTCCTTCGATCAGCGTGACAGTTCTTCCTATGTGCCCAAGAGTGTTGTCGTACCCGCCTACACACGCAATCATCGCCGCCACGCACCGCATCTGGCTCATGGCACCGAACGCAGGCAACGTCCGGATCTGTGCGATTCGGTGATCTATGAAGCACATGTCAAGGGCATCAGCGCACTGCAGAAGCAGATACCGCCAGCCCGTCGTGGTACCTACAAGGCACTGGGTAGCAAGGCTGTGACGAGCCACTTGCGCAAGCTCGGCGTGACGGCACTGGAGCTGTTGCCGGTGCACGCCTTTCCCGATGACGAATTTCTCGTCAAGAAGGATCTGGTGAACTACTGGGGATATCAGAGCCTGTGCTTCATGGCGCCGGATTCACGCTACGCCTTTTCCGACGATGCGGTCGCCGAGTTCAGGGACATGGTCAAGGCTGTGCATAAAGCCGGCCTGGAAGTGCTGCTTGACGTGGTCTACAACCATACGGCCGAGGGTAACGAACAAGGACCAACCTTGTGTTATCGAGGTATCGACAATCTGTCCTACTATCGCCTGGAACGTAATCCGCGCTACTACGTCAATGACAGTGGTACGGGTAATACCTTTGCCCTGGAGAACCCCCGGGTGCTGCAGCTGGTCATGGATAGTCTGCGATTCTGGGCCAATGACATGGAGGTCGATGGTTTTCGATTCGATCTGGCCTCCATCCTGGGCCGTGAGCTGCATGGTTTTGAACGTGGCGCCGGGTTCTTCGATGCGGTCGCTCAGGACCCGCAGCTGGCTGATGCAAGGCTGATTGCCGAGCCCTGGGATATCGGTCCGGGTGGCTACCAGCTGGGGCAATTCCCGCCACGGTGGTCTGAATGGAATGACCAGTTCCGTGATACAGCCAGGCGTTTCTGGAATTCCGATGCCGACGTTCTGCCTGATTTTTCCGATCGTCTGCTGGGCAGCAGTTCCCTGTTCGAGTGGCAGGGGCGTACACCCTCTGCCACGGTCAATTTCATTACCGCACATGATGGTTTCACCTTGCGCGATACCGTGAGTTACCTGCACAAGCACAATGAGGCCAACGGTGAAGGTAATCGTGATGGTCACAGCAGTAATCATTCGAACAACTACGGGGTGGAAGGTCAGAGCGATGATCCTGCGATCAACCAGCTCAGAGCCAGACAACAGCGCAACCTGCTGTGCACCTTGTTCCTGTCGCAGGGGACGCCCATGTTGCTGGGCGGTGACGAGCGCAGTCGCACGCAGTTCGGTAACAACAACGCCTACTGCCAGGACAATGCCACGACCTGGATTGACTGGTCGGAGTCAGACGAGACACAGCAGCTGCAAAGCTTTACCCAGCGATTGATTGCCTTGCGTCGGGAACAGGCGGTGTTGCGCCGTCCCTGGTACCTGCACGGTGAGCATCGATCAGCCAGCAGCGATCTACCCGATGTCGTGTGGTTGAACAAGACTGCGAACCCGATGAGTGAAGCAGATTGGCACAGTGCCAATGGCGGCTTCGTTGCCCTGCAATTGATGGGAGATGCCATACCGGCGGGGCAGGCGGTTGATCCATCAGACTCACTGCTGCTGTTGTTCAATGGAAGCCATGGCGACGTTGAATTTCCCCTGGAAGCGGAACAGCTGGCAGGAACGCAATGGGCGCTGGAGATTGATACGGCGCAGCCAGAGCTGTCCGCTGCTGCCGTTACGGACACGTATGTCTGCCAGGCATTGAGCGTTGTGGTATTGCGGTTCTGCGAGTGAGTGACTGTTATAATTCAGCACGCAAAAGTCAGTTAGTTCGGAGAACATGAAGTCCAAGCTACCGGCGTCACATCTGTTTCGCCAATTCCTGCTGTTCGCGTTGACACTGGTATTCCTGCTCACGGTAATCCGAGCTGCCTATGCCTTGTGGCAGTTTTCCAGAATCGAGGTAGCTGATACGGTCATGCCGCTGTTTGTGCAGGGCCTGCGGTTCGATCTGGCGTTGGTGGGAATCCTCTGCATCGTGCCACTGATTCTCGGTGGCGTATTGGCAATGATGACCCGGACACGACCTCTGGCCAAGTTTCTGATCACCGGATTCATGGTCGGTGGCTTGTTGCTGGTCATGCTGAGCGAACTGATCACTCCCTGGTTTCTTGAAACCCGTGGGCTGCGGCCGGATGTGCAGTTGCTGGCCAGCATCGATCAGCCACTCAGTGTCCTGCAGACCTTGCTCAGCGAACAGGCAGTGCCGCTGGTCGTCGCCATGTTTCTGTGCCTGCTGATTCTGATTGCGTTCTGGGGGCGGATGGAAGTGCGGCGGTTTCTGCGTTACCGGCTCTCGGTGCCGGGCGCCTTGATGTTGTCTGCTGTCGGAGGCGCGCTGTGTGTGCTGGCCATCAGTTCCTCCACCGACCCGGCGCACTTTGCTCTGTCACCGGCTGATGCCGAGATCAGTACCGATCCCACCATCAACGATCTGGCCATGAACTCGGCGTACAAGCTGCTGTACTCCATCGTGAGGGGCAGCCCGAAACAGGTGATCATCGTCCCGGAAGGCGAGATTCAAGCCCTGCCATAGCGGTTACATCACTGCCTGTCGCATCATCTGGTGCGTAACTTGCGTTGCGTCCATCATGATGGATGCGGGTTTGAAAAGGAGTATGACTGGAAGATACCAGCAGGCTTTGCCTGCTGCCGTGTTGTTGGCGGGGCTGGTGCTGACAGCGTTCGTGCTCAACACCGTGTATCGCGACATCCAGAGAAATCGGATGGACGAATTCGCGCGTCGCAGCGATGAGCTGTCTTCCCGAATCAGCGATGCCCTGGAAACTCAACAATATCTGCTGATGGGGGTTCGCTCTCTGTACGAGGGGGCGGGGTATGTTGGTCGAGCTGAATTTCAGGGTTATCTGGAATCGATCGATATGGTCGAGAGTTTTCCGGAGATCTATGCCGTCGGCTGGGTTCCACGGGTGCCGCACCATATCGTGCACGAATTCGTCCGCTCTGTACGTGATGACAGGTCGGTCAACGATGAAGGCTTTCCCGATTTCAAGCTGAAGCCTGACAACTATGTGGCAGAGCATCATGTGCTGACCTATCTCCATCCTCTGGAACGCAACAGCTGGATGCTCGGATTCGATCTCAGTGCCAGTGCCGAACGTCTGTTGACTCTGGAACATGCTCGAGACTCGGGACAGTTCGCGATAAGCCCGCCACTGGCGATGACGCTGGACCCGCCGACCGTCAAGGGTTTTCTGTTGATGTTGCCCTCTTATGGTGAGATCGAGCCGCAGAATCTGGCGCAGCGCAGACAGTATTATCGTGGCATGTTGATCGGGATCTTTCGGTATGAAAAATTGCTGGAGCCGTTCAGACTGGATGAATTCACAGCCGTCGAGTTCAGAGACATCACCGATGTCAACGAGCCGGAGAAAACGCTATCGATCAACCCTTTCTACAGCGTGGGTGAGAATCCGATTGGCGCCAGGACCCTGTACAGGAACATTCGGGTAGCCAACCGTGAATGGCAGCTGGCGATATCCCTGGGACCGCTTGCGCTTGAGCAGCTCAAGAGCTCGGCGCTGCTCTGGCTGATCGCCTTCGGTGCCCTGGCAATCACGCTGGCTGGTGCATTGGGAACCGCACGACTGGCAGCCTCAAGGGACCGTGCCTTTCGTCAGTCTGATGCCTTGAACAAGGATCTGTTGCAGGCCAACCAGAGTCTGCGACGTGCTGATGATGATCTACGGCAATTTGCCTCTGTAACCTCACACGACTTGCAGGTTCCGGTCAGAAACATCGATTTGTCCGTCACCTTGCTGGAAAACGCACTGACCTCGCGCATGAGCCCACCGGTCCGGGAAAACCTTGATCAGCTGCGGGATTCATCAACACGTCTGCACAAGCTGACGGAAGATCTGCTGGATTTTTCCAGGGTCGATCGGAAAACCCTGAAACTCGATGTTGTTGACCTCAACCAGATATTCGCTCTCGTGCAAAGCCGGCTGGCGCCATCGATCGATGAAGTCGAGGCTGTTATCGACACAGGAAAGCTGCCGCAGATCCATGGGGATCGTGAACAGTTCGAGCAGCTGGTGACCAACCTGCTGAGTAACGCCATCAAGTACCGCTCACCGGCTCGCAAACTGGCCGTCAGTGTGGATGCAGGGCTTGTCGATGATCACTGGCAGATCAGCATCGCCGACAACGGCATTGGTATCGAGGAGCGTTTCCACGACAAGGTGTTCAAGCCGTTTCAGCGCCTGCACCAACATGAGGACATCGTCGGTACAGGGTTGGGACTTCGCATCTGCCAGGAGATCGTTGAATGCCACGGGGGGCAGATCCATATCGCGGCGTCCAGCGATGCCGGGACTACTTTCGTCATCAGCCTGCCCGCAAGAGATCAGTTCGACCAGAAGGCAGCCTGAAGCGGATCGGGAATTACGTCAGTTTCCGCAGGCGCCACTGTCTGTCCAGGCCCGGACATAGTCGATATCGAAGCTTGTCGGAAATTCAGTGCTGGCGTCCGGAGATCCCGGCCAGCTACCGCCAACAGCCAGATTCAACAGAAAATGTACCGGGCGGGTGTAGTCAGCGGGCGTCGGATGAGAGGCCATCCATTTGCCATCCAGATACCAGCTGACAGATTCAGGCGTCCACACAACGCTATAGAGATGGAAGTCCTGAGTCAGGTCTGCCTTCAGGGTATGGTCGTGAGGGAAAGAGGTCAGCTCTCCGGTCTGGTTGGTATGCAGGGTTGTGTGATAGGTGTTGGGCTGATGACCAAGATTTTCCATGACATCGATTTCCGGCAACACTGCAACACCTTCCGGCCACTGGTCGAAGCTGGGCAGCAGCCAGAATGCCGACCACAGACCCTGTCCACCTTCGGGCAGTCGAGCATTGACTTCAAAGCGTCCGTATTTCTGCGAGAAACTCTTTTCGGTCGTCAAGACACCTGACACATAGGGCTGGCCGGATACCACGCCTCGTAACGCCCTCGGGGTCGGTGTCGCTTCAATGCTGAGGATACCGTCGTCAATGGAAAACGGTGACATACCGTGTTCGATCGGGTCGATGTAGAACTGCTGCTCATCGTTGATGATGGTCTCGCGCGGCCAGATGTACTGGGTGCGCCACAAGCCATCCTGCTGCGACTCGTTCCACAGGGACAAGGTGTCGAAGGGTTCTTCGAAGCTCATGTCCCAGCACTGATCATCCAGCGGCTGCTTGCCTGTCTGAGCATGGGCAAGGCCGCTGAGCAGGGTCAGGCTGGCGAGCAGGGGAAGACTTCGGTGATGGATCATATTCATGATGAGAGTATCGCCTGTTCGGGCCAGGCAGGCGGACAGTTTCAAGGTTACCGTTCAGTTGGCCGGCGAGTACTCTGACTCGCCGGCTTGTCTGAAGTTCGTCTCAGGCTGTCGGAGGATGTGCCGAGAACCACTGCCAGGCATGTTGAATGCTGTCCTTGATGTCGGCGTGAACCGGCGTCCAGTCCAGTCTGTTCATGGCAAGACTGGCATCGGCAACCAGCTCTGGCGGGTCTCCTGCCCGACGTGCAACCGTGTTGTACCTGAAATCGACCCCGGTGACTTGTCGGCAGGCTTCGATGACTTCCAGAACGGTATAGCCACGATTGACGCCCAGATTGAACTGTTCCGCTCCGGATTCCGGTGTTTTCTGCATACGCTCGAACGCTGCGATATGCGCGCTGCACAGATCGTTGACATGGATGTAGTCGCGGATACAGGTGCCATCGCGTGTATCGAAGTCGCTGCCGAACACCATCAGATTGGTCTCGGCAGGATCGCCGCCGGCCTGTACGCGCAGTGCTTCGAACAGGATCAGAGGCAGCAGATGCGTCTCGGGGTCGTGGCGCTCGCCAATGCTGCCGTCCTCGGCACAACCGGCGGCGTTGAAGTAGCGCAAGGCGATGCTGCGCAAGCCGTAGGCCTGTGCGTAATCCTTGAGAATCTGTTCGACCATGAGCTTGGACTGGCCGTAGGGGTTGATGGGGTTCTGCGGGGTATCTTCGGTGATGGGCAGGATGGCAGGCTCGCCATAGGTGGCGCAGGTGGATGAAAAAACCAGCTTGTTCACCTTGTTGTGGCGCATCGAATCCAGCAGTGATTGAGTGCCGCTCACATTGTTGCGGTAATACAATGCGGGTTCATGTACCGATTCACCGACATAGGCCAGGGCGGCAAAGTGCATGACCGCCTGAATGTCGTGTTCCCTGAACACGGCATCGAGTCGTTCGCTGTCGTGCAGATCACCCTCAACCAGCTTGCCGGCCGTTACCGCATCGGCATTGCCGCGCTCCAGGTTGTCGTATACCACGACATCGAAACCGCGTTGGTCCAGCATGCGAACCATGTGGGAACCGATGAAACCGGCGCCTCCGGTAACCAGAATGGATTTACTCACGTTTTCTCTCTACTTGTCTTGTGGGTTGTCGCGCCAGCTTGCGCTACAGTGATTGTTTGTCATTGCGCAGGGACAAGCCTCCCTGAACTGATGAATCTTCATCGGTCCGGGTGTGGTCATTGCTGTACGCAAGCAGTGGTTGCCCCTGGCTGTCGATCAAGGGCAGGTTTGATTCATTGGCATCGTTGTCGACGATCACCGGGCGACGCTGCAGCAGGCGTTTTTTCAGTGAACGTCTTTGCCGGGTTCTTTCGCGTGCCTGCGCCAGTTTCCCGGGAGTATTTTCAGGCAGTTCAAACGGCGGCGTCTGAAATCGGGTGTGAGGGCTTGTTATCGTGACCTGTTGCAACATGCTGATCGGCAGAGTGATGAACAGTATCCAGTAGAGTTCGCGATTGACCAGCAGGCGAGCCTCGGAGTAGTTGCTGACCAGCAAGGCCACCATGAATCCCAACGCAAAAAGCACACCGGGAAACGGTCGCCGATACTGGCAGTAGAGCAGTTCCACCATCTGCTGCAGAATCATGAAGACCGCCAGTGCCGTCAGGGGCAAGCCTATTTCGGAGGCAATCTGCAACAGGCCATTGTGCGCATGAAAGACCGTCCAGGAGAAATCGGTCAGGGATTGCTGAATCCACACACTGTCATCGGTGGGATACCACAGTGTGCCGTAGCCATAGCCTGTCAGCGGCTTCTCCAGAATCAGTTGCCAGGTCTGCAGCCACACGTCTCCACGTCCGGTCAGATCCCCGGAGCGTCCGATCAGCTCTGCTGTGTCGATGTAGTTGAAGGCCATGCCCAGCAAGGCTGCCACCAGCAGACCCAGTACCGACATCGACAACATGCCCATGTTCAGACTGCGCGTAGTATGCAGATACATCATGACCAGGGCTGCGCTGGTCAGGGACAGCACCGAGGTGGCGGAAACACTGTAGTAGAGACACAACAGGGCGGGAATGGTCAGTGCGATGTAGCCTGCACGTCGTGTTGTGGACAATGGCCAGAAGCACAGGCTTGTCAGCAACAGTACGGTGACCGCAGACCAGAATCCCAGGGTATTCTTGGACGCCGTGATACCGGCCCAGACGAGTTGACCTTCGTATTCCTCAAGGCCCAGTGATGGCATGAACCACGCGGACAAGGCACTGCCCAGCATCAGCAGGCCCAGTGTCGTGGCTGCGATACGCAGAATCTGTGGCAGAGGCAGGCTGAAGCCGAGATAGATGGCCAGGAGCGTTGTGCCAATCAGGTGCACCGAGCGTTCGAGTGTCAGGTTGGGGTCGACTGACCAGGCGGTGGAAAAGGCCGTGCCTGCAACCAGCAGGATCAACGCCAGTCGATAGCGAACCAGCCAGGTCAGCCAGTTGAGTCCGAACCTGGCCAGCAGCGCCACGGCTGCGCTCAGGTACATGGCCAGCCACAAGAGTGTCACCAGGGTCACCGGCAGGTTGCCGGCAAACGGCGATCGAACCGCCAGTGTCAGGGTGAAGCTGGTCCCCTGCAGGAGAGTCAGGATCAGCATCGCAGAGGCCAGCAGGGGCGCGCGGTACTGTGCCTGGTAGGTGACCAGTCGAGGCTGTTCTGCCCTGTGCTGAGCGGAAGAACTCACTGACGCCGCGCCTGCTCGAGCGTCAAACCGCGCAGTCGCACGTACTGATCCACCAGACGACGATAGAATCTTGGGAAGAGGTTCTGGATACTTTGTCGGACCATGCCCAATGGACCCATGGCGCCAGCCCGGTATGCCTTCCAGAGCAGGCCAAAACTCTGCAGTGGCGCTGAACGTGCCAGGCCAACGCTTTCGAAACGGGCTCTGAAGCCAGCCCAGGCGATTGGCGACATCGCCTTCTTCTGAGTATCCATCCAGCGAAAGAAATTGGTGTACTTCTCGGATTTTCCGGCATGGATGGGCAGCTGCGACAATGCATCCGCGCTGATCACATCGGCATACAGGGTCAGCGGCTCTGGCAGCATGTGAAAGGGGATACCCGTGTGCCAGCAGTCGATGGCAAACTGGTCGTTGTCACCAAAGGTCACGGATTCATCCCATTGCACCTTGGCGGCAAGTGCACGCGGCATGACCATGGTGCTGGTCTGAATGAAGCTGCCATCGACGTAGAGATAGTCGAAAATCGACTCCTCGGCACCCAGCGCTCGCGCAGGCTTCACCCAATAGCGGTCCACGCCACGGTCGACAATGATCTGTCCGTACAGCAGCACGTCTCCATGCTCCTCGAGACAGGCATTTGCCACCTCCAGAAACGTCGGATACCAGCGATCATCGGAATCGAGAAAGGCGATGTACTGACCGCCTGCGACTCTCATGCCGTGGTTGCGTGCTGCTGCCGGACCTGCATTGTCCTGATGCACCACAGTCAGACGTGGATCTTCGATCGTAGCAAGAACTTCCCGGGTGTCATCGCTGGAGCCATCGTCGACCACCACCACTTCAAAGTCACGGAAGGTCTGCTCAAAGCATGATTGCAGTGTATCCAGAACCGAGGCCGATCGATTGTAGGTAGGTACGACTATGGAGAAGCGCGGGTTCATCAGTAGTTCTCGTTCCGAATGGTTGCGTGACCCAGATGAGCACTCATCTTGCCTTGCAGTTTCCAGCGCAGCTGACGGGCACGGTCGGTCCAGGAAGGGCGCAGCCATGCCAGGCAACAGGCCAGGCCGGTCTGAATGGCCAGTGCCACGGTCTTCAAGCCTCGCACCAGGCTGTGGCGCAGGCCGGGTTGCAATAGCTGCATGACCCTGACCCGTGAGTTGTGAATGTTGACCACGCGCTGCTGTACCCAGCCATCCTGCAGCCGCTCGCTCGGCACCGGTTCATGAACAATGGCGTTTGCCGCCCAGGCCATGGAATAGCCCAGTTGCTGGAGCTGCAGGAAAAAGGCGAGGTCTTCACCGCCCGAATGGGCAAAGGCGTGATTGAAGAATTCCGGTGCCAGTGCCTGCAGGGCGTCGCTGGTGATCAGAAAGTTACCGCCGGCCTGAAGTTGGCAGAGTGTCTGATCCGGCAAGGCCATATCGGCGCCATAGTAGGCATTCTGCCGGACCGACTCGTCGGTTCCATCGGGGAACTCGGGTCGCGTCGGGCCGCCCACCACATCGACCTGGCATGTTTGCTGGACACGCTGCAGTTCGGATAGCCATTGTGGCTCTGGCCATTCGTCATCATCGAGAAAGGCAAGCAGTTGCGGCTCAAGTGTCAACGCGCGGGTGCAGGCGGCATTGCGTGCCGCTGAAATACCAGGCTCGGTGGCTGCCACCGTGTGCAAGGGGAAGGGGTAGTCAGCGGCGCGCAAGGCCTCACAGACCGCCAGGCCTTCAGCAGCAGGGTCGTTATCGGATACGACGACTTCCAGCCCGTCCGTGTCGGTGAGCTGCGGTAGCGTTTCCAGCAGTTTGCGTAGACCTTCCGGACGACGATAGGTACAGATGCACAGAACGGTTTTCACGAGACTGCTTGTAGTCGGCGATGGAGAATGCGGGTCAGATACACCGCCATGAATGCTTCTGCTGCCAGTATTCCCAGTAGCGTGGTCTCGGGCTTGAAGAAGTAGAGCGTCAAGCTGACCAGCACACCGCTGAGTATGGCTCCGTAGACACTGGCCATGGCCAGCACGCGGAAGTCTCGCATGGCTTGCAGTGCTGCGGCCGGGGCATTGTAACTGGCCGCAAACAGCGTGATGATCGACCAGGTGGCAACGATCAGCCCCATGGGCTTGTCTGCGTATTGGTCGGCATACAGAAAGGCGTTTATCCAGGGCCACAGGATCAACAGCATCACACCCATTGCCAGTACGGCGCCCGCCATCAACAGGCTGGTGGTCTTGATCTGTTTCTTGACGGCCAGATGTCTTGACTCCGACAGGGCGACAGCCAGTTCCGGTTTGACCATGTTCTGCCAGGTCAGCAGTGCCACTCGCACCGGACCGAAGAGCACGAAACCTGCCGCCAGCGGTGCATAGGCGTTGGGTCCATTGGTCGCGGTGATGATCAGGCTATGGGCCTGTGCAAGAAACAGGGTGGTCAGGGATCCTGCCAGTGCCCAGCGGGATTGTTCCCAGACATCGCGATAGCTGCTGATGCCCGCCAGGGTCAGCCACTTGCGGCCGCTGCCATGCAGTCGGTAGCGTTCTACCAGCATGGCGGCAAGGTTGGCCGCGACCAGCGCCAGTAATACATGACTGATACTCAGCTCATCCACCCACAGAGCGACGCCCAGCATCACGATGATGCCTGTGCCGACATAGGTGGCATCGCCGGACGCCGTCACCAGCGGCCGCATGCGAGCGTAGCCGGCACTACGACTGAAGTGGCGAGCCGAATAGATGGCCACGAACAGGGCGACCGAGAGTGTCACGCTGGTGTCCTGCTCACTCCAGCCCGAGTAGATGAATCCGCAGACAAGCAGTGCAATGAACAGCATCAGGTTCAGCGTGCTGAACATGCCTTCCTGTCTGGACCTCTCGACGGGATCCTTGACGATGGGTGTGTAGACCGTCAGCGGTGTCGAGATCAGCGCATTGTTGATTGCCGAGGCGAACATGGCGAGAACGAATGCGAAGGCAAAGATCCCGTAGTCGTAAGGTGTCACCAGTCGCAGCAGTACCAGATTCAGCGCGAAATGAAAGCCGCTGACCAGTGCCTGAGCGCCAACGGACAGGGCAAGTCTGGAGGTCGCCAACTGTATGAGCTTGTTTACCATTCCTCTGCCTGACATGCCGTTTCTCGCACCTGGTGGCTCCATTGCTGTCTGTGCACCCGTCATGGCTGCAGGCCGTTCATCGGCTGTGTCAACGCTTGTCACTGTGATCAGGCTCGCTTGTTACTGATCAGCATGCCCATGCCGTTCTTCAGGAGTATAGCGCCCAGCAATACCGGTTCGACCAGATAGCGGAATGCGAAGCGACGGGGGTTCTCGAGCAGGCGGAAGCTCCATTCCAGTCCCAGTCGGCCCATCCAGCGAGGTGGGGTCTTGACTGCGCCTGCGACATATTCCATACAGGCGCCGCAGGTGAACACGATCGGCGCATTGATCAGGTGACGATGAGCGTATAGCCAGGCTTCCTGCTTCGGTGCTCCGAAACCGATCAAGACGATTTTTGCGTTACTGGCGTTCATCTCGTCGATGACGGCCAGACTCTCTGCACTCATCGGCGTCTGATCGAAGTAGCCATCGTGACCGGTCAGGCTGATCCCCGGGCATTGCTCACGGACGATATCCATGGCGCGCGACTGGACTTCGGCATTCTGGCCGACATGAAAGACGGTCCACTCCCGATCACAGGCCAATTGCATCAATGGCATGATGAAGTCGACGTAGGTCAGGCGATGTGCGCGGGTAACCGGAATACGCAGCAACTGCATGAGCCAGATGACGGGCATGCCATCCACCAGAACGGTGGCGCCCTGGTAATGCTTTCGCAGTTCGGCGTCTGTGAAATAACTGTAGAGCGAATGCAGGTTGTGATACAGAACGCTGCGGCGCTCCGCATTCTGCACGGTAGATTCGGTCAGCTGGAGATAGTCTTCCAGGGTACCCGGGTGTGCGAAAAAACCCAGCAGGGATCGCTGAGGCAGTCCAGCAGGATCAGTTGCCATCGTGAGAAACACTTAGAGGTTGAGGGAGCAGGCAGTCCCGACAGGGAGCTGCGATGCTGAAATTTCCGGTATCTGTTTCGAGCATACGTCGCGTATTGACTCGATACCTTATCGGCTGCAAGGCTCTCGGTCTACAACCGTGGCCGCGCCTGAAAATTGACTGCCGGCAGACGCTTGTGGCTGCCGGTAGTGGTGGAGCCCTTCTGGTTGAGGGCCCCGTTACAGCAAGGAAAATCAGTATGCGTTCTTGTGAGTCCAGCCCTTGAACACTGTCAGGACGAGGATCTTGATATCGAGGAACAATGACCAGTGCTTCACGTAATAACGGTCATGTTCGATACGCGAAACCATGTCACTGACCCGACGGGTTTCACCGCGAAAGCCATTGATCTGAGCCCAGCCAGTGATACCCGGCTTGACGCAGTAACGAGAACCCAGCGCAGGGATCACATATTTGAAGTCTTCATCGAGTTTCAGAGGGTGTGGCCGAGGACCCACCATGGACATGGAGCCTTGAATCACGTTGAACAGCTGAGGCAGCTCATCCAGGCTGGTGCGTCGCAGAAAGGCACCGATTCGAGTGATGCGTGGATCATCCTTCTGAGCCTGCTTGAATTCCTGTGAACCGGTCTGGTACATCGTACGGAATTTATAGACCTTGATGATCTCCCGGTTCCGACCGCTTCGAGCCTGGCAGAACAGCGCAGGGCCGGTGCTGTCCAGCTTGATCGCGATGGAGATAAGGGCCATCAGGGGGAACAGAATCAACAGGGCGATCGAACCGAAGACAAAATCCTCGAGGCGCTTGACCGCTGCATTGATCCCTGTGATGGGCCACAGTGTTGACGTATCGCTGTGTACCAGTGTACTCAGACGTTCTTCATCGACGGGCAGATCGTTTATATAAGCCGCGTTGGCACTTTCAGTATCCAAGACTGTGTTGCTCTGATTGTTTTTTATTGCGCTGGCGCCTGACACCCTGTTCTCCTGTATCCGTATTGGACATGACACTGAGCTTCCTGACCTGTTGCCGGGAGCCCGTGTTAAATAATTGAAATTCAAGTGATATTACTGCAAGCAACATTATGGTTGCGTGACAGCTGACTCGTTTGGTTAATGTAACTACAGGGTATTACAGTGTCTGCAGTAGCAGACACATAAACCCCAAGGGACACATTGTTTCACTCGTTGTTCTTCAGTCCAATTGTTCCTGGTAATAGGTGTAGTGTCTGGGCGTCGGGGTTGACGAGCCATTCATGATGCAACCACTCACGCGAACACCTGAGAATGTCAGTCGCTTGAGGGCTTCATTCAATTGTGGCTCCTTCACTTCGCCTTCCTTCACTACCATGATAGTAGAACCTGCGTGTTTGCCCAGTGATGCGGCTGTAGAAACACTCAAAACGGGTGGGGTATCGATGATGACCAGATCGAAACGAGGGGCCACGGCGTTGAGGAAGGCTCCGAACTCCTTGTCGCTCGGCATGTCAACGCCACCATTACCGGCGCCGGAATAACCACGCGGTATGCAGTACAGGTTGGCAACAGAGGTCGCCTTGACTGTTTCCTTCAGCTCGCTCTTGCCACGGACGACTTCGGGCAGGCCTGGTCCGACCGGCAGGCCCAGAGACTTGTGCAGCTGGCCTCGCTGGTAGTCGGAGTCGATCAGCAGGACTTTCTTGCCTGTCTGTGCGACCAGAACCGCCAGGTTCATGCTCAGGAATGACTTGCCCATGCTGGGCAAGGGACTGGTGAACATCAGGACGTTGTTGTCGGCATCAGCCATGACGTCTTCGAGCATGCTGCGCAGACCACGCAGGTTTTCGATGGAATAGTCTTCCGGCTTGGACAGGGCCAGTACATTGCCTGAAATGGCCTTGCTGGCATCGCCACCACTACTACCTGGCAGAAGCTTGCGCGGGTTGACGGCGGTAGGGCTGCCCAGGCGGCGCTGTGCCGAACTCTTGGGAATGTTCATGTAAACCGGCAGACCGGAGGCTCTTTCCAGCGAGTCCTGATCACTGATGACGGTGGACAGCGCCGAGCGCAGGGTCAGATAGAGGGTGTAGAGAAACAGTGTTGTCAGCGTACCGCCAACGATTGCCAGCAAGGCGCTCGGGGAAACCGGCTTGCGAGGTGGCAAGGCATCATCGATGATCTGGACTTCGCCGACGTTGCCGACATTGGACAGTCGCAGTTTCTGCAGGCCTTCCGAGATCTCGATGAACAGCTTGCGCTTGGTTTCCAGTTCATCTTCCAGGATCGTCAACTCACGCTGTGTGTCGGGACGTGCACTCAGAGTGCCACGAACTTGACGCAGCTTGTCGTTGAGTACATCGATTTCCTTCTGCAGGCGCTTGGGTGTGGGGTGGTTGACCGTATAACGCTTCAGCAGGTCATCGCGCTCGACCTCCTTTTCCAGCAGTTCGGTCTCGAGCTTGTCCAGTTGGCCAAGTTTGAAGTTGGTTTGTGTGTCTTCACCAAACGAGCCGGCGTTGCGACGGAAATTCGACAAGGCAAGTTCCGCTGCACGCAGATCGGCTTCCACTTTCGGCAGCTGCTCTTCGAAGACTTCGAGCTTTTCATCGGATGAACGGTTCTGGGAACCGAGTTTCACGTCTGTGTATTCACCCAGGATTGCATTGGTCAGATCGGCGATGTGTACAGGGTCATGACCGCGAAGCTTGACTGTCACCATGCGCGACTTGGTGTCGGTGGTTTCAGTGGAGAGGTTGGAGCGCAGCTGGCTGACCGCCGCCTGCAGAGAAGCGCGGGATACGGAGAATTCCACACCAGCTGGTGCATCGAGCTCTTCGACATTGATGGTCAGTGCATCACGGCCGGGAATCTCTACAGTCACCGATGTACCGATTTCGGCCTGGGCAATCAGTTCTTCGCCATTTTCGTCATCGAGCCGGTAGGCATTCTCACCCAGTGCAGTCAGTGTCAGTGCACGATCTTCCCACTCGCGTGGTACGACCAGCTCGGCCAGTGTGATGCTGACATCGTTCCAGGCGTATTTGCGAGCGAATGACAACTGGCTGACCAGATTGCCCAGTGCGGGGATTTCGCGAGTCAGGTCGGACAGGACGGGGAGTTGCTTCGGTTTAGCGGAGGTACGCAGATCGAAGGCCTCGACCACCGGGCTGAGCACCTTGCGAGAACGCAGCAGGTTGGCCTCTTCCTGGATGGTTGGTGCATTCCAGTCCGTCTGGGCGACACTGCTGCCGTCGTCGAAATAGTTGCGCTCTTCCAGCACTTCCACCAGAGCGGAGGTTTCGTAAGTCTTTTCGGTGCTGATCAGATAGAGCCACGCGAAAAACAGGCCGAGCAGAAGTGTCAGAAAGAGACCAAACTTGTGACGCAGCATCAGGCGCAGGTATTCTTTTGCGTCACTGGTTGCTGGCACGGTTGCATATCCTTGCATAGGGGCGCCGGGTTGCGGGTAATTAAGAGTCTTCATCAAAGCTGTAAGTCCGTCGTCGTTGGCTTGGCCATGAACCTGATGAGTATAGAGCCTGGGGCGTTTATCACTTGTGCCCCGAGTTCACTCAAATCGTTCACTGCTGCCGTGCTTGTTATTATTATTGGCTCACGCACTGTGAGTGTTGCATGACGTATTGGTTGTGCGAGTTCTACCTACAAACTTGAGGGTGGTAGTCATCAAATCGGGATTGCAATTGCAAACAGAGCCGGCCCTTCTTCCGGAATCGGGATGGCGCGATTGTAGCAACTCGCCTTCGTTGAATTGTGAAGTTGTTTTAATAAACATCAGTCGGAGGTAGTTTGTGGGTCATTCCAAGACCTGGCGCAGATTTCGTCACTTCAGTGCTTGTGTCGGGGGCACGGGTAGGCATCGAATCACCCGATGGCTGCTGCTTGCGGTACTGGTCTATGCGGTGTTGACGGTTCTCCTGCGCTCCTTGATGCCTCCTCCAGCCGCCATCAGTATGATGGGTGTGCAGCATAGTGCCGGTCATTTGCAGTTTCTTCACGACGACACCTGGCAGGACGAACAAGGCAATCGCCAGCTGTCGCAGCAGATATTCGACGAAGTGTTCCGCATGATCGATCAGGCAGAGCACTTCATCCTGCTGGACATGTTTCTGTTCAATGCCTGGCAAGGGCCCATTCCGGAGAAACATCGAGCGCTGTCGGACGAGCTGACGACAGCCCTGGTATCCAGTCAGCAGCGTTCCCCGGACTTGCAGATCATCGTCATCAGTGACCCGATAAACACCGTATACGGTGGCCTGGAGTCGGTGCATTTCAACCGTTTGCAGCAGGCCGGTATTACCGTTGTGCAGACCGACCTGACCAGATTGCAGGACAGCAACCCCACCTGGTCCGGCTTCTGGCGCGTGTTCATTCAGCCTTTCGGCAACGGACCGGGAGAACTGCTGCCCAACCCCTTCGGAGAGGGGCGTGTGTCCATTCGCAGTTATCTGTCGTTGTTGAACTTCAAGGCCAATCATCGAAAGCTGCTGGTCACCGATAGTGGCGATACTGACAAGCTTCGGGCGCTGGTGGCGTCTGCCAATCCGCACGATGGCAGTAGTGCTCATCGCAATGTGGCTCTGTCGTTTTCGGGGGAAGCTGCGGTCGATCTGGTCGCTACCGAGCGCGAGTTGCTGGTCATGAGTGATGCGCTGGAACAGGTGCAGCAGCTGGATGAGGCGCTGCTCAGCCTCGGCGTGATGTTGCCGGATTCGATGGTTCATGATTCAGCATCCGACTCCGACTCCGGACAGGCACTGAAGACGCCAGAAAGTCCGACGGTTCAGATGCTGGGTGAGTCCCGCATACTGGATGCCGTACTGCAGGCAGTGAACCAGGCGGG
>CBDUIJ010000008.1:0-39917 GCA_965367215.1 uncultured Granulosicoccus sp. | reverse complement strand
GGCATCGGCCAGCAAGGCCAGTTTCTCGCACACCTGCGGCGTCAGTTCATCGGGATGATTGACATGCAGTATCAGGTAGACTGCCGGGTGCTGCTTCAAGGCCGCAATCAGCTCGTCGTTTATCTTGTCCGGGGCCACGGTGGGTACTCGGGTGTGGAATCGGACTATGCCGATATGCTCCATGCCCTTGAGTTCCCCGATGATGTGCGACAAGCGTCTGGGAGACAGGGTCAGCGGATCCCCGCCACTGAGGATGACCTCCCACAGCTTCTTGTCCTCCCTGATGTAATCCAGCGCACTGTCGAGCTGCGAAGGCGTCAAGCCTGCATTACCCGAGCCGACATTCTCTCGCCTGAAGCAGTAGCGGCAATACACGGCGCAGGTCTGCACGACATTCAGCAGGACCCGATCTTCGTAGCGGTGAATGATGCCGGGCAGGGGGGAGTGAGCATGATCGCCGATGGGGTCGCTGGATTCGGCAGGCGTCTCCTCAAGCTCGGCAGCGGACGGCACGAACTGATCGAACACGCCGGCGTTCTCGGCGCTGGTGATGGTGTCCATGACATGCGGGGTGATGGCCACCGAGAATTTTCGGATGACCTGGCTGATATCGGCGCTCTGTTCGGGGGGAATGACGTTGCTATCCAGCAGCCCTTTCACGTCACGTACCGTCTGTCTCTTCACTACCAATACCCGCTATGTTTGACGATGGATGCACCTTGCTGCCGAGCCGTTCGCAATGTTCAGACAAGGCGGTTCTTCTTGTCTGATCCAGAGGAACCCGGCTCGCTTGCAATGGTGATGCACGGTACATCAGAAACGGGCTATCTGCTTCCAATGCGGGTAGATACAGGGGATATTGTTTGTGAAGATTATTCCGCCATTGGTAGCACAGCAAGCTGAACTCGTAGTTGTCATGGCGCGGGCTGTCATGCCCTGAGCCTGCTGGTCGTTGCGCTGGCAGCAGAAAGGCGGACGACCCTGAAGTCGTCCGCCATTCGCGATCCTGACCTACATCACAAACTAGCCGATCAGGCCGTTGTCATCACGCTTGACGGCGACTATGGAAGAGCGCGGCAGGGAGCCGGCATCCGGAAATTCACCACCCGGGTGCTGGATGCCGACAAACATCGTGCGGCGGTCTGCGGACCAGGCGAGGCCAGTGACTTCACTGCCATTCGGGCCGGTAAGAAAGCGTGCAATTTCTCCGGTAGCCGGATCACCCACCAGCATCTGGTTGTTGCCCATGCCGGCGAAGTCCTCTTCGTTGCTGTCGTCACCATCGGTCTGGATCCACAGCAGACCATTGCTGTCGAATGCCATGCCATCGGGTGAGTTGAACAGATTGCCCGCCGTGATGTTTTCCGAGCCGCCATACTGGTTGTTGTACAGGTCAGGGTTGCCTGCCATCACATACAGATCCCAGTCGAAGCTGTCGCTCGCGTGATCGTCATTGTGCGGCCGCCAGCGAACGATCTGACCGTAATGGTTGGTTTCACGAGGGTTGGGGCCATTGACCGCGGTATCGTCGCCGCCGGCATTGGGCTTGACGCCGCGATTCTTGTTGTTGGTGAGGCAGCAATAGACTTCAATGGCATGCGGATTGGCAGAGATCCATTCAGGCCTATCCATGGTGGTTGCGCCCACAGACGATGCCGCCTGTCGAGCGAAGATCAGAAGCTCGGCCAGTTCCATGCCGGTGCTCTCTGGTGTCAACGCGACCCATTGGCCAGTCTGGTCATCATTGAACTTCGCGGCATACAGGGTGCCATCGTCGAGCAGGCCTTCCGTGCTGACGCCTGGCGCAAAGGTGCCGTTGGAAACAAATTTGTAGATGAATTCGCCTCTTTCGTCGTCACCCATGTAGACGACAACGCGACCGTCAGGAGCCAGTACGACTTCCGCATTTTCGTGTTTGAAGCGGCCCAGTCCGGTGTGTTTTACCGGCATGGACTCGGGGTCGTTCGGGTCGATCTCGACGACCCAGCCGACACGGTGAGGTTCGTTGGGGGTCTTGGAGACATCGAATCGCTCGTCCCATTTGTGATAGTCGTAACCCCAGCCATCTGCACCGATGCCGTAGCGAGAATATCCGGCACCCACCTGTTCGGACGCTGGCGCTTTTTCTGCGTCTGTCGAGCCGAAGTAGCCATTGAAGTTTTCTTCACAGGTGAGGTAAGTACCCCAGGGCGTGCGTCCCGAACCGCAGTTGTTCATGGTGCCCAGTGACTCGGTGCCACTGGGGTCTGCAGCGGTTTTCAGCAGGTCATGCCCGGCTGCCGGTCCGGCACTGCGCATGGGCGAATTGTGTGTGATACGACGGTTGTATGGGCTGTCCTTGACGATCTGCCAGCCTTCGTCGCTTTCAGTGATTTCGACAACGGAGATCCCCTGCAGGTTCTGCAACTTCAGAACATCCTCGGCACTGGACGGTACGCCTTCCTGGCTTGCCGGCAGATTGATATCGTTGTTGGTGTACTCGTGATTGACCACAAGCAGCTGATGACCCTGGTAGGTGAAGGTCTCCATGCCATCGGTGTTTTCACCGAAAACACGGTCAGACAGACTGGCAGAGCCGCCTTCGCTGATGTCGTAACCGTCGGCGTCGGAGAACAGAGGGTCTCCCCATCGTGCCAGCACCTTCCATTGATAGCCTTCGGGAACATGCACCGTGCCGTCAGTCTGGATGTCTATTGCCTTGAATGGAAATCGGGATACGCTGGCATGCCCGTCTGCTCGTGCGGCGGCGGCAGTCAAGAGACCGGTGCCCATGACGGCGGCGGCTGATCCAAAGGCCAGAGCACCACTGAGAAAGCCACGTCGTGTCAGGGTTGTCTCGAGGACACGATCGAAGTCGGATTCGGACGAACGTGGGAAATTCACTTCATCCCATTCATCGGCGGAAAGTCGGTGCGTACGTTTGTTGTTCATGGAAGTTTTCTCGGAAAAAAACCAGTGAATGGCACGTGTGCCAATCTCTGCAGGATTTGACTGCCTGAAGCATGCAGGGCATGACAACGGAGGTTCGCCGCACAAGGTATGTCAGACACATGACAGGCTTGCTACAACATCGTCAGTGTTCAGATTCTGTGAACTGGCTCGTTTCAAAAGGCATTGTTGGCGTGGATGAGTCACACGTCTTCACGCACTGTTTTCCGAGAGATGCTCGTCTTGCAGAAGGCGCGAGCATCGAAGGTGGTTGTGATGGAGGCAGGTTCATACCTCGGATACACGCCCACAAAAAAGGCCGCCCTACAAAGCAGGGCGGCCCCATTTACCGCTATGAAACTACGGGGCTGACTAGCAGCTGTAGTACATGTCGAATTCAACCGGATGCGTGGACATACGCATGCGAGTGACTTCTTCCATCTTCAGGCGGATGTAGCCATCGATCTGGTCGTCAGTGAATACACCACCGGCAGTCAGGAAGCCACGATCGGCGTCCAGTGCTTCCAGAGCTTCGTCCAGAGACGCACAGACCTGTGGAATGTTGGCAGCTTCTTCAGCTGGCAGGTCGTACAGATCCTTGTCGGCAGCATCGCCAGGGTGGATCTTGTTCTGGATACCGTCGAGGCCGGCCATCATCAGAGCCGAGAATGTCAGGTAAGGGTTGCCAGTTGGGTCAGGGTAACGAACTTCGATACGACGACCTTTGGGGTTGCCCACGTAAGGGATACGGATGGAAGCAGAACGGTTACGAGCCGAGTAGGCCAGCATGACAGGAGCTTCGAAGCCGGGAACCAGTCGCTTGTAGCTGTTGGTTGAAGCGTTGGCGAAGGCATTGATGGCACGTGAGTGCTTGATGATACCGCCGATGTAGAACAGAGCCATTTCTGACAGTCCGCCATACAGTTCACCAGCGAACATGTTGTTGCCGTCCTTGAACAGAGACTGATGGACGTGCATGCCGCTGCCGTTGTCACCAACGATAGGCTTGGGCATGAAAGTCGCTGTCTTGCCATACTGATGAGCAACATTCAGAACCACGTATTTCAGGATCTGAGTCTGGTCAGCACGCTTGACGAGTGTGTCGAATTTGGTACCGATCTCGCACTGGCCGGCAGTACCGACTTCGTGGTGATGAACTTCAGGTGTTACACCCATCTGGTCGAGAACCAGGCACATGGTAGCGCGCAGGTCGGACAGGGAATCGACAGGAGGAACCGGAAAGTAACCACCCTTGACAGCAGGACGGTGACCCGTGTTGCCGCCTTCGATCTTCTTGTTGGAACTCCATGCAGCTTCTTCGGAGTTGATGGCATAGCTCATGCCCTGCATTTCAGTGGACCAGCGAACGTCGTCGAAGACGAAGAATTCAGGCTCTGGACCAAAGTAGGCAGTATCAGCGATACCGGTGGACTGCAGGTAGGCTTCGGCACGACGGGCAACGGAACGTGGATCACGCTCGTAACCTGCCATGGTGTCAGGCTCGACGATGTCACAACGCAGGTTCAGTGTGGACTCTTCGGTGAACGGGTCGATGACGGCTGTGGATGCGTCGGGCATCAACAGCATGTCTGATGCACTGATGCCTTTCCAGCCAGCGATTGAAGAACCATCAAATGGTTGGCCGTCTTCGAAAATGTCCTCTTCGAACATGGCAACAGGAATTGCTGTGTGCTGTTCCTTGCCGCGTGGGTCTGTGAAACGAAAGTCGATGAACTTTACGTCGTTTTCCTTGATGATCTTGAGAACGTCACTGGCAGACATGTGTAGATTTCCTGTGAAATATAATTTGAGTATGGCCACGCGCGCGTGGTGCGTGCTCCCACCTATATGGTGCAGGGTACGTACCAACCCGTATGGGGATAAAAATACCTGTTAAATCAATAAGATAATATTTTCATGGGTACATGTTACGCACCATTACGGTGCATCTGAGGCAATAATGCACCAATATGAGGCTCGAATATGGTGCGGCAGGCCATGCAGGACCGGACGTCTGGTACGAATCCGGTCCTGCCAAAGCATTCTACCGTATCGTCGCGCGTCGCCGGATTAAGTACACTGACACACTTTTTACAGAACCCAGAGCTGGAACAGACCATGACCGAAGCTGCCAAGCAGCCTGATGTGAAAACCTTTCAGGGCATGATTGCCGTGCTGCAGAACTACTGGGCTGCCCAGGGTTGCCTGGTGCAGCAGTCTTATGACATGGAGATGGGGGCGGGTACCTTTCATCCGTCAACCTTTCTGCGCGCCATCGGGCCCGAGCCCTGGTTCGCCTGTCACACACAATCATCCAGGCGCCCCACCGACGGACGGTATGGCGACAATCCCAACCGCCTGCAACACTATTACCAGTTTCAGGTGGCCATGAAACCCTCGCCCGAAGGCATGCAGGAGCTGTATCTCGGCTCTCTGGAAGCGCTGGGCTTCGATCTGCTGGAGCACGATGTACGCTTTGTGGAAGATAACTGGGAGTCTCCGACGCTCGGTGCCTGGGGTCTGGGCTGGGAAGTCTGGCTCAATGGCATGGAAGTCACGCAGTACACCTATTTTCAGCAATGCGGCGGTATCGTCTGCAAGCCCGTGCTGGGAGAGCTGGCCTACGGTATCGAACGACTGGCCATGTATATCCAGGGTGTGGAGAGCGTCTATGACCTGGTCTGGGGTCACACCGCAGAAGGCCCGGTGAGCTACGGTGATGTGTTTCATCAGAATGAGGTGGAGCAGTCGGCCTACAATTTCGAACACGCCGATGTGGATGCCCTGTTCCTGCAGTTCGACCAGTGCGAAAACGATTGTGCCCGCCTGTGCGATCTCGAACTGCCTCTGCCGGCGTACGAGCAGGTGCTGCGTGCGTCTCACTCGTTCAACCTGCTGGATGCCCGGCACGCCATCTCGGTGACCGAGCGTCAGCGTTACATTCTTCGGGTCCGTACCCTGTCCCGACAGGTGGCCGAAGCCTGGGTCAACAAACGCGAGGCCCTGGGTTATCCCTTGCTGAAAACCGATACCGCAAGCACTGCAGAAGAGGGTGTCGTCAATGTCTGATCTGATCATCGAACTGGGCTGCGAGGAACTGCCAGCCGGATCCGTGGTGCCGATGGCACAACATCTGGGCAAGGTTCTGGCAGCGGCGCTGCAGGAAAACGAGCTGTGCAACAGTGAGGCGCAGATCTTTGCCACACCCAGACGCATTGCGGCACGCTTTACCGATGTCGGCGAACGTCAGCCGGACACGGAAGTCGAGCGTCGCGGACCTGCCAGCGCGGCAGCCTACAAGGACGGCAAGCCTACCAAGGCGCTGGAGGGTTTCATGCGTTCAGCGGGTGTCACCGTCGAACAGCTGTCTACCATAGAGACACCCAAGGGCGAATGGGTCGTGGCTCGCCAGGTGCAGCCCGGCAAGACGCTGGCCGAGGTCATGGTGGCCAGTGTGGCAGAGGCGATCAAGACCATGCCCATGCCACGACGCATGCGCTGGGGTCGTAGCACCCACGATTTTCTGCGACCGGTCAGCTGGTTGCTCGCCATGCATGGCGAGGCAGTATTGCCACTGCAGGTGCTGGGGCTTGATGCATCCAATCAGACGCATGGTCATCGTTTTCATGCGCCAGAGGCGATCACCCTGGCGTCGCCTGCCGACTACGAAGCGCGTCTGGAAGAGGCCAAGGTCATGGCTGACCCCGTGCGTCGACGCACACATATAGAGAATGCGGTCAGAGGTGTGGCGGCATCGCTCGATGGTGAGCCGGTCATGGATGAGGAGCTGCTCGATGAGGTCACAGCGCTGGTCGAGTGGCCGGTCGCACTGGCGGGTCGGTTCGATGCTGCCTTTCTGGAAATTCCGAAGGAAGCCCTGATTCAGACCATGCAGGAAAACCAGCGTTACTTTGCGCTGCTGGATGGCAAGGGCGCGCTCATGCCGGCATTCATCACCATCGCCAATATCGAATCCAATCATCCGGAGACGGTGGTGGACGGTAACGAGCGAGTCATTCGACCGCGTTTCGCCGACACCATGTTCTTCTGGAACCAGGACAAGAAGCAGCCATTGTCTGCGCATCAGCCGCAGCTGGACCGTCTGCTGTTCCAGGAAAAGCTGGGCAGTGTGGCCGACAAGGTGGCTCGCATGACTACCCTGGGTGAGTGGCTGGCAGCCGAGCTGTCGCACGATGCCAGTGATGTCGCGCTGGCCGTGAGTCTGTGCAAATGTGATCTCAACACCGAGATCGTCAAGGAATTGCCCAAGATGCAGGGTATCTGCGGACGTTATTACGCCACCCGAGATGGCCACCCGGCGTCGGTCTGCGAGGCCATGGAGCAGCATTACTTCCCCAACAAGGCCGGTGGTCCTCTACCTGCCGGTATCGTCTCCCAGATCGTGTCACTGGCAGACAAGACCGATACGCTGGCCGGTATCTTCGGGCTGGGCATGAAACCTACCGGTGCCAAGGATCCGTTTGCATTGCGCCGCGCTTCTCTGGGGATCGTACGCATCATGATCGAGCAGAAGCTCGACCTGGATCTGGATGAAGTGCTGGAGCAGGCACTGAGCATCTATGGCGAACGGCTCGAGGCACCTGACAAGGCCGGCATGCTGGCCTATGTCATCGAGCGCATGCGGGGCTATCTGATCGATCAGGGTTACGCCGCTGATGCCATCGATGCGGTATTGGCCAAGGGGCTGACCCGTCCACTGGATATCGTGGCCAGGCTGGCAGCCATGCAGGAGTTTCGTTCCACCGAGGCCGCTGTGTCGCTGGCTGCGGCCAGTAAACGTATCGGCAATCTGTTGAAGAAGGTCGATGGCACCGTGCCGGATGAAGTCGATGATGCCTTGTTGAGCCCGGGGGCTGAAACCGCTTTGCTGGAGCAACTGCTCAGCCACAAGCCTGCCATCGAGCAACACCTGCAGGCTCGTGACTACAAGGCTTCCATGCTGGAGACTGCCAATTTTCGCCAGCCGGTGGATACCTTCTTCGAGGAGGTCATGGTGATGGATGATGATCTGGCTTTGCGGGCCAACCGCCTGGCCCTGCTGCGACAGGTCAATGAGTTGTGTTGCAGTACGGCCGAGCTGAGTCTGCTGCAACCTGCGGATGCGGCTTCATGAAGCTCATCGTGCTGGATCGAGACGGCGTAATCAATGAGAACCTGGGACGCCCAGTCAGCACACCGAAAGAGTGGGTGCCCATCCCGGGCAGCCTTGAAGCGATTGCCCGCCTGCATCAGGCGGGCTGGCATGTTGCCGTTGCCACCAACCAGAGTGGCATCAGTCGCGGGCTGATCACGCTGGAAATGCTGCATGCCATTCATCAGCGCATGCACGAAAAGGTGATACAGGCCGGTGGTCGAGTCGATGTGGTGGCTTTCTGTCCCCACAGCGATAGCGATCAATGTGACTGTCGCAAGCCGGCTCCGGGCATGCTCTACACCATCAGCGAAAGACTGGATATCGATCTGAGTACGGTCATCGTGGTGGGCGACTCCCTGCGAGACATGCAGGCCGCCATGGCAACAGCAGCCACACCCATCATGGTGCGCACCGGCAAGGGTCAGCAGACGCTGGACAACAACAAGGGGCTGGAACACATCCCGGCCTTTGACGATCTGGCCAGCTGTGTCGATTCTCTGCTGTCCCCGAAGGAGGAAACCTGACGTGTATCGTTATTGGCTGTTATTCAGAAGTATCGTGTTCTGGCTGTGGCAGATCGTCATGACCGTGGTGCTGGGCATTCCCGTGGTCATTGTCGGGCTGTTCTCGTTTCGTATGGGCTATGCGCTGGCGATCATGTGGAATCGCAGTAATGTCTACGGGCTCAAGTACATCTGCGGTGTCGACTGGCAGGTGGACGGTCTGGAGAACGCACCGGACAAACCCTGCGTCATCATGTCCAAGCATCAGTCCACCTGGGATACCTATTTCCTGCCGACGCTGTTCTATCCCAGTGTGTTCGTGGCAAAGCGCTCACTGTTGTGGATTCCCATCTTCGGCTGGGCGCTGTATGTACTCAAGTTCATCATGATCGACCGCAAGAGCGGGCGCTCGGCCTTGTCGCAGATGTGCGAACAGGCAGCCGATCGCCTGTCCAGGGGGCGCTGGGTTGTGGTTTTTCCGGAAGGCACACGACGCCCTGTCGGAGCTGAGCCGAAGTACCGCATCGGTGGTGCCATGATTGCGCAGAAAGTGCCTTGTGATGTGCTGCCCGTGGCCCTCAATGCCGGTGAATTCTGGCCGCGTATGGGCTTCATCAAATGGCCCGGTACCATCACGGTCAGCATCGGCCCGGTTATTCACAGTGAGGGCAAGACGGCAGCGCAGATTCTGGCCGAGACAGAAGCCTGGATTGAAGGGCGAATGGCGGAGATCACGGTGAAGGACCGTTTTCCGTACTAGCGAACTGCTGTACGTGAAAGGCCTGCCCGGGTTCGGCTCATGATTCACGGATCCTGCGTCGACACCACAGGCTTGTATTAGGCTGGCAGTGGCAGTCCGAACAGTTCGATGGCATTGCGTGTCGTGGCCCGAGCAATGGTGTCCGGGTCTTCCGGGCGCAGGGCGCTGATGCTCTGCCAGATATCCATCAGGTAGGCAGGTTCATTACGCTGCCCGGCATGACGGGCATCGGCCTGATCCGGGGCGTCGGTCTCCAGCAGCAAGGCATCCAGTGGCAACTGTGACACCAGTTTGCGCAGGCGTGTGGCTCGATCGTAAGTAACCGCGCCACCAAAACCCAGGCGGTAACCCAGGTCGATCAGCCGCCCGGCTTGCTGGGCCGAGCCATTGAAACTGTGAATCACGCCGCGATGGTGGCCCGAGGCGCGGATCAGACGAATCACATCTTCAACAGCCTTTCTGGCGTGAATGATGATGGGCAGATCGTACTCGCGGGCCAGAGCCAGTTGGCTACTGAACAGATGTTGCTGATGAACCTTGTCGGCATCGGCAATGAAATAATCGAGCCCGCACTCGCCAACAGCGACGGGGCGTTCGCGCTCGAGCCACTGTGGCAGCTCGATAAGGTGCGCCTCTTCGTGCTCATCGCAGAAGCAGGGGTGCAGACCGTAACAGGCGAACAGGTCGTCTTCAGTGGCACAGACCTCTTTCACGCGTGGCCACAGCTGCTGCGAGATGGCCGGTACAATCTGGGCGATGATATTTGCCTGACGGGCAGACTGCAGGATCTTGCTTCTGTCCGCCGAGAACCGTTGATCGTCGGTGTGCACATGGCTGTCGATCAATGCTGGAGGGTTCTGCCGGGACATGAGAGTTTTCGTGACTGAAATATGAGTCGGGAAACGTGCAACAATCTATCATGCACACCCCCAAGGGGCGCCTGTTGTATCGAGGCGTAATGAAAATGACAGGAGGCCAACGATGCGTTGGAGACAGGGCAGGCGCAGTAGCAATGTAGAAGATCGACGCGGCATGGGAGCAGGCAAACGTCGCCTGCCCGGCGGCGGCGGCCTGAAGATCGGCGGTGGCGCCGGCATCATCGTGCTGCTGATCAGCATGTTTCTGGGTGTCGATCTGACGGGCTTTCTGGGTAACGGTTCCGGTGGTGGTGCCGTGCCACAGCTGACTCCCAGTACGCAGGGTCAGACGCGCAGCAACGACGAGGCAACAGATTTCGTCACGACCATGCTGGCCTACAACGAAGATGTCTGGACCAAATTGTTCAAGGAGGCCGGTCAGCAATACCAGCCGGCCAAACTGGTCATCTTCGACGGCGGTGTCAACTCTGCCTGTGGATACACCTCCTCGGCGGCCGGGCCGTTTTACTGCCCCGGTGATTATCAGGTCTACATCGACCTGAATTTCTTCCGTGAGCTGCAGAAAATGGGGGCCAGTGGAGACTTTGCACAGGCCTATGTACTGGCACACGAGGTCGGTCATCATGTGCAGAATCTGCTTGGCGTTTCCATGGCAGTGCAGAAGCGTCAGCGCACGGTCAGCAAGACCGAGGCAAATCGTCTGTCGGTGCTGACCGAGTTGCAGGCCGACTGCTATGCCGGTGTCTGGGCACATCATGCACACAAGGACAATCAGCTGCTGGAGCCGGGTGATCTGGAAGAGGGCATGAATGCCGCTGCCCGCATCGGCGATGACGCCTTGATGAGTCGTGCTGGCGCCAAGGTGCGGCCGGAGGCGTTCACTCACGGGTCTTCAAAGCAGCGGCAAGAGTGGTTGTACGTCGGCCTGAAAACCGGCGATCCGAATCAATGCGATACATTTGGTAGTTAAAGGTCGATAGTCATGCGAATGGATCGTCAGGAGTTCCTGGACTGGCAACAGAAGCGCGTCACCCTGCTGGGCATGTCCGGTGTGGGCAAGACGCGTCTGGCCAACATGCTGCGCAGCGATGACTGGTTCCACTATTCGGTGGATTACCGCATCGGTACGCGCTATCTGGATGAGCCGATACTCGACAACATCAAGAAGCAGGCGATGCAGGTGCCGTTTCTGCGCGACCTGCTGCGCTCGGATTCCATCTATATCAGCAACAACATCACGGTCGACAATCTGGAGCCGCTGTCCACTTTCCTGGGCATGCTGGGTAATCCGGATCTGGGCGGGCTTGCCTTGTCAGAGTTCAAGCGTCGTCAGGCGCTGCATCTGCAGGGCGAGATTGCGGCCATGCGCGATGTCGAGGCCTTTGCCGAGAAGGCGAAGACCATCTATGGCTACGATCATTTCCTGAACGATGCCAGCGGCAGCTTCTGCGAGATCGATGATGCCTCCGTCATCGAGGCGGTGGCCGAGAACACGTTGATGATCTACATCCAGACCAGCCCGGAAGACGAGGCTTTCCTGATCGAGCGTGCTGCCCGCAACCCGAAACCGTTGTATTACCGTGACAGCTTTCTGGATGCGCAGCTGGCCAACTTCTATACCGAGCGGGGAGTTGAGTATACTGCGCAGATTGACCCCTCCGATTTCGTTCGGTGGGTGTTTCCGCATCTGTTCAAGTCGCGCATTCCTCGCTACGAGGCCATCGCAGAAAAGTACGGCTATGTCATTTCAGCGCGTGATGCCTTCGAAGTACAGAATGCAGAAGAATTCATGTCGCTCATCGGCGACGCACTGACGGTCTGAGCCATGCCACTGGTCGCCCATAATGATCTGCCCACCTACGAGCGTTTGCGCGAGGAAGGCTATCGTATCCTGTCTCCGGAGCGTGCTCGGGATCAGGATTATCGGGCGTTGCATATCGGTCTGCTGAACATGATGCCCGATGCCGCCCTGGCGGCAACCGAGCGGCAGTTCTTCCGTCTGGTCGGGTCCAGCAATCCCATCTCCCAGTTCTGCATTCATCCGTTTACTCTGGACGAGATTCCACGCGGGCCGGCAGCCAGAAGTCATATCGATCAGCACTACGAACCCTTTTCGCATCTGCAGGAAATGGGGCTCGATGCACTGATCATCAGTGGTGCCAATGTCACCCAGCCCGATTTGAGCAAGGAGGTGTTCTGGGATCCCCTGCTGAAGGTCATCGAGTGGGCCGACTCCAATGTCACCTCCACCTTGTGTTCCTGTCTGGCCACCCATGCCGTATTGCTGGCCCGCCATGACATTCGCCGTCGTGGTCTGCCGAAGAAGTGCTGGGGCGTGTATGAGCACGATGTCGTCAAGAAGGATCACCCGCTGGTGCAGGACATCAATACGCGATTGTTCGTGCCGCATTCACGCTTCAATGAGGTCACCGAAAAGCAGTTGCAGGATGCAGGCTTGCACGTGCTTATCGCGGGCAAGGAGCCGGGTGTGCAGCTGGCTGTCAGTCCGGACGGATTCAGAACCGTGTTCTTTCAGGGGCATCCCGAATACGACAGCATCAGTCTGCTGAAAGAGTACAAGCGTGATATCGGCGGATTCATCAAGGGACAGCTGGCCGAGTATCCGCCCATCCCGCAACATTACTTCGATCGCTACAGCAAGGCGCTGTTCGATGAGTACAAGGAACGTGTTCATCAGGCGCGTGCCCTGGGTATGGCTGTGCCGGCTTTTCCGGAACACCTGGCCGTCGATCATCTGTCCAATACCTGGCATGACAGCGGCGAGGCACTGGTCGGTAACTGGATCGGTCTGGTCTACCAGGTCACGCACCGGCAACGAGAGCTTCCTTTCATGGACGGGGTTGACCCCGATGATCCTCTGGGCTGGCTCGCCGGAGATGTGTCCCGCCTCACGTAAACGAGGGTCCGGCACTAGCAATTCATCCCTCTAGCCGACAAGTGACTGTGGAAAACTGAAACAGTCGCTGTAGATTTCATGGCTTGTAAAGCAAATGCTTGTTCGGCAGAACGTGGCGTGGGTCGCATCATTCGATGCGTGCTGCTGGCGCTGGTGTGGATGGTGGGCACGGTGTCGGCAGCGCCAGAGCCCGATCCAGAGCCATTCACCATCACAGCGGTACCCGACTGGGTAAAGCCGCTTCCTGCCTTTGACAGAGAGCTGGAGCGATCGGCCGAGTCCTCTCAAGGGTATCGGGCGCGTCTGCAGGACTTCCAGTACAACGGTCTGCAGCCTGGGCAAAGTCGCTGGTTCACGGCCGTGGAATTCGAGCTGACCAATCGTTACGGGGTCGAGAATCACTCGAATATCGAGATTTCATTCGATCCCAGTTACGAGGCGCTGCGCCTGCATGAATTATGGATCATGCGCGGCGACAGCCTGATCGACAAGCTCCCCACGGCACGGCTGGATCTGCTGCGCACGGAAAGTGATCGCAATGAGCTGATCTATGACGGGACCAGAACCCTGGCGATTGTCATCGATGACGTGCGCCGTGGCGATCTGGTGCGCTATTCCTATTCTGTCGAGGGGGAGAATCCCATCTTCGAGGGGCATCGGGAGTTCCAGGTATATACCCAGCTGTGGAGTCCGGTGGATCGTAGCTACGCGCGTGTCCTGAGCTCGACAGAGCGCCCCCTGAATCGTCGGGTGCGCGGTGCCGAGGTTGCCATGCAGGTCTCGGAAGAGAACGGGGTGCAGGAGCTGATCATCGATCAGCGAGGCGTTCCGGAATACAGCGTGGAAGACGACGTTCCCAGCTGGCACTACAATCGTGGCACCGTGGTGTTCAGCGACATGCCAGACTGGCGTTCCGTGGTGGATTGGGCTCTGCCGATGTATCGCCTGTCAGACGAGCCCGATGCGGATATCGCCACCATCGCCAGTGTGATCCGCAGCTCTCAGGATGATCTGCAAGGACAGATTGGCGCCGCATTGCGCTGGGTTCAGGAAGAGGTTCGTTACTTCGGTGTGGAGCTGGGCAAGAACTCGCACTGGCCGTCCCGCCCGGAGGAGACGCTGGCTCGGCGTTTTGGTGACTGCAAGGACAAGTCGCTGCTGCTGATGGCCTTGCTGCGGGAACTGGGGGTGGAAGCGCAGGCGGCTCTGGTGAATACCAACCGCGGTCTGGAGTCGGCAAGCTATCCGTACCGATTGCACGCCTTCGATCATGTGGTGGTGCATGTCAGGCTGGACGATGGCGTGCATTTTCTGGATCCTACCTTGCGTAATCAGGCCGGTGATCTGGGCCAGTTGCGTGAACCGGATTATGGGCGCGCGCTTGTGCTCTCGCCCGATACCAGCTCGTTGAGCCCCATGAACAGTCCGCAGCCTCGCTATCGGATGTCCATTCGGAAGTCACTGAGCACCGGCGCCGAGGAATCGATGCTGAGTGTGATTACCCGGAAGCAGGGCGGTTGGGCCGAGAACGTACGTCACGACCTGCAGACCGAAGGGGAGCGTGGACTGGGCAAGGTCTTTCATGCCTACTATGCCGACTATTTCGATGATATCGTGCCTGCCGGACAGCCTGAATTCGTGGACGGCCCGGGTGACAGCGTGGTCATTACCGAGCACTACCGCATTCCGCAGCTATGGATGTCGGATGAAAACGTCAGCCACTATCGCTGGGTCTACGCGGATGAAATCATGGGGTATCTGGATATGCCGGAAACAATCGAAGGCCGGCAAGAGCCCTACGAGCTGGTACACCCTATCGTCATCGACGAGCGCTGGGATGTGTCGATGCCCACACCGCTACGCCTGGACGATCTGGAGGCTGTCGTTGACACGAAATGGTTCAGCTTCAGCAAGCAATTCGAGCTGGATGAAGAGGGCCGCTTGCTGAGCGTCAGCTTCCGCTACCACACTCTGGTCAATGAAGTGGCTGCAGCGGATCTGAAGGAGTACGCCGCGGCGGTGGACGAGGTCTATGAGCTGGCCTCGTTTTACATGGAGGACAAACCATCACTGGGAGCTGCCGTGAAGGATGCCGCCAACGAGTTCACGCAGGCGGGCGGTGTGCATCCGGGTTTTCTGTTGCTGGGTATGTTGAGCGTGTGCACAAGGCGAGTGGTGTCACGATCATGAAGCAGATACTGAGCTGGCTGAGCGCCAGTGCCATCGTGATCTTTGCCCGGCTGATTACGGCCGTGCACGCACGCTGGCAGGGTTGTGAACCGAGAGAGACACAACGAATCTATTTTGCCAATCATTGCAGCCATGGCGATTTCGTACTGTTGTGGACCGTACTACCGGCCTCGATGCGACAGGCCACACGGCCGGTTGCCGGTGCCGACTACTGGTCGGGTTCGGCGTTGAAGCGATTCATCGGTAGCGATGTGTTTCGCTCAGTGCTCATCGAGCGCAATCCGGCCAATCGCGAGCATGACCCTGTTGCGCAGATGACGCAGGCGCTGGATGCCGGTGACTCGCTCATCGTGTTCCCGGAAGGTACACGCAATACCGGCAACACCCGCCTGTTGCCGTTCAAGAGCGGTCTGTTTCATCTGGCTGAGTCCCGACCCGATGTCGAGCTGATACCGGTGTGGATCAGCAATCTGAATCGCGTATTGCCCAAGGGTGAAATCATCCCGATTCCACTGGTCTGCAGTGTCACCTTCGGTGCACCGCTGCTGCGTATACCCGAGGAAGGCAAGGCCGGTTTTCTGGCTCGAGCCGAACAGTCCCTGCTTGCCCTGGCAATGCAGGAGGCCGGAATTGATAGTGAGAACATGTCATGAATGAATCGCGTTCCGATCTGCTGTTGCTGCTGGCAGGTGTCGGAGGTGTATTGATCTTTGCAACCGTCATTGGCCAGTGGCTGGCCATACGGCAGAAACGCAAGGCCACGGACAGTCAGGCTCAGGTGTCGGTCATTGACAATCTGAACGCCAGAATCAACGCCTGGTGGGCCATGGTGGTGCTGATCGGGCTGGCTTTCATGGGAGGCAAGGCCGGTGTCATCATCCTGTTCGGCTTCTGCTCCTTTGCCGCCTTACGTGAGTTCGTCACGCTGACGCAGACTCGGCGAGATGATCACTGGGCATTGGCTGCCGCGTTCTTTGTGGTCCTGCCAATGCAATACGGTCTTATCTGGTACGAGTGGTACGGTCTGTATTCGATCTTCATCCCGGTGTATGCCTTCTTGTTGTTACCAATGCTGGCGGCCTTGCGCGGCAGTACCGAGCATTATCTGGTGAGGGTGGCCGAAACGCAGTGGGCGCTGATGATCTGCGTGTTCTGTGCCTCCCATGTGCCGGCGCTACTGACCTTGCAGATCCCCGGTTACGAAGGGCGTCAGGTTCTGCTCATCGCCTATCTGGTGGTGGTGGTACAGATCAGTGATGTCCTGCAGTATGTCTGGGGAAAGCTGCTGGGCAAGCGACGTATTGCACCGGCGCTGTCACCGTCGAAAACCGTGGAAGGCGCCGTGGGCGGCATACTCAGCGCAACGCTGATCGGTGCCATGTTGTGGTGGATCACGCCATTCACGCCCTTGCAGTCTGCGGGCATGGCGCTGGCCTGTACGCTGATGGGCTTCATGGGCGGGCTGGTGCTCTCGGCCATCAAGCGTGACCGAGGTGTCAAGGACTGGGGGCATCTGATCGCCGGTCACGGTGGTTTCATCGATCGTATGGACTCGGTACTGTTCTCGGCTCCAGTGTTCTTTCATCTTGTTCGCTATGGTTGGGATGTATCATGAGTCGTCAGGAGAAACATCCCGCTACGGCGTCCAATCAGGAACAAGCGCAGGCGAGTAGGCAAGAACAGAAGCAAGCGCAGCCGGAAACGCAAGCGCCTGCCGACAGGCGTCCACTTGCCAGTCGTTCCACGCGCTGGGCCGTCAGCCTGTCGCAGCATCTGGCTGCTACCGAGATCACGCCCAACCAGATTTCGTATTGCAGTGTCGTGGCGGCAGTATTGGCACTGCCGCTGTTGATGGCGACCGGCCATCTCGGCTCTTCAGCCTGGATCAGCCTGTGCCTGCTGCTGGCTGCGGTGATGTGTCAGTTGCGTCTGCTGTGCAATCTGATGGACGGTATGGTGGCTATCGAGGCTGGCAAGCAGACACGTGATGGGGCTGTATGGAATGAATTGCCGGATCGCATCGCCGATGTACTGTTTCTGGTGGGTGCCGGCATGGCAGCCGGGTTCATTTCCCTGGGCTGGGCTGCGGCCGCACTGGCAGTCTCTACCGCCTATGTGCGGGAGCTGGGCAAGGGGATCGATGGTGTGGTCGACTTTGCAGGCCCCATGGCCAAACCGCATCGCATGGCTCTGTTGACCCTGGCGTTATTGCTGGCAGCCATCGTCAACCTGTTCGCAGATCCCTTGTTGTATCAGCAGATACTGGAGTGGGCATTGTGGCTGCTGTGTGCGGGCTGCATCGTGACGCTTTATCGACGTAGCAATGCATTGCTGCAGCGCCTGCAATAAGTCTGGGCCCGGCTCAGTATCACCCGCTATCCATCGGCTGGCAGGCCTGAAAAATCAAGCCGCCGAGCAAGGACGGACTTCCCTGTCCGCCTCGACTCGGATTGACATACATCTCACGACAGCTTCGTGCGCGTTATTACCACGCGCTGAATGACTCAAGCGGTAGTGGTGGGCTCACTCGTGGCTGAATCCACTTTCGAGTCAGCCTTGCTCAAGGCATCGCTCGCTGTCTTCTTGACGTCTTCAGCGGTTTTCTGCACATGCTCCCGTGCGGCGCTGGCACCTTGCGTCAGTTTCTCGCTTGCCATCTGCTCCACATCGTCGGTAATGGCGTCCGATCGCTGCCCGGCCAGACGATCCTCTACTCGAGTCGGTGGCAACAGCGCACCGATCAACGCTCCCAGTGCGATACCGGCAGCACCAACAACCAGTGGTTGCTCGCGCATGAAACGCGATGCATCATCGGCGGTCGAGCGCATCGAGCCGCGGAAGTCCTGCATCTGTCCATCCGCTCTGTCACGCCAGTCCTGTGCCGCATAACGGGCGCGAGCCGCTTCCTGCCGATAACGATAGCCAGCTTCTTCCTTTGCGTCCGCGAGTGAGTCAAGCGCCTCGTTGCCAGCCTCCTTCGCCTTGTCGATCAGCGACTGCTCATCCTGCTCCGTGTATTGGCCCGTGGACGAGTCGGCGTGCATGCGATCACCGGGATAGCTTGATATACCGCTATTGATGTCTTCTTGCGGCCGAAAGCCTTCCGATACTGCGCTATAGGATGACCCCGGCTGTCGATACGATTCGCTATCACGAAATTCGCCTACACGATTATCCCGATACCCATTGTCGGCGTATCGACCATATCCTGACCGGTAATGACCATGGTAATCGTCGTAACCGCGCTCATGTCCTCTGGATCTTGATGAATTCTGCGACATGGCCATCCACGCCAGGCCGACACCGGTCAGTATCATGGGTACCGGGTTGTCCCTGACGGTGCGCCCCAGATTATTGGCCATTTCTCCGCCGTTGCCTTTGAACATTCCCATGGCCTGTTCGATCATCTGACTGGGCGAGAAGTGTTCCTCTATCTGCGACAGGGTGCGGCTTATCTCGGAGCGTTGCTCATTGGCACGTTCCTCCAGCTCTCGAGGGTTTTCAGTTCGTGTGTTTGAATTGTTCATGACAGTTTGTTCTCCACCATTCGTTTGTCCTTCTGCAAGGAATTCTGAGTTCTTGTCGGGGCCAGATTGTCTGTCGACAGCTTCTTCTTGCCTGCCTGCAACATGATCACGCCGATGACCGTGACAACGATTCCGACGATCAGTGTGGCTACCCAGGCGGATAGCTGAGTCATTTGTGCCAGGGCAAGGCAGACGGCGGCCAGCAGAACCATTGCACCTGCCAGTAATACCACTCCGGATAGAAGCAGGCTGGTCGCGCCGGTCTTCAGGTCTTCTACTGAATGTCCGATCTCGGCTCTGGCCATACTCATTTCAGTGCCGACCAGATCGCTGATGTCGGAACCAAGCTTGGTCAGGAGACCGCTTACCGATTTTTCGTCATAGCCTGCATGCTGCTGACTACGAGGTTCCATGGTTGGATTATCGATTGGCATGATATCTTATGCTCCTTCTGATTCTTCAACGGATTTTGTAGTCGTACTTGTACTCGCGGCTGTGCTCGTACTCTTCTCGGTCGGAGAAACCGGCGGGTTGACCCGAGGGCGCTCCTGACTCGTCGCCGTGTTTGACGATGCAGAAGAATGGGCTGTGTGAATGCCTCCAGTCATGCCTTCGTTCTCACTACGATAGGTTCGAGCTGAGGTGGAATGCTGATCCAGCCCTGCGTAAGCGGATGGGTGCCTGACGCTCGTGCGACGGCCGTAATCCGAGGCATGTCGCTCATCGTGATCCGAGCCATTGCCCACGTATTCTCGACTGTCGCGGTCGGCGCTTGCCTTGAAGAAGCGTGATGCGGCAACGCCAATGGCAATGCTGCCCAGCATGAACAGGCCCGGATTCTCTCGCGCCAGTTTACGGGTGTCGTGAGCCAATTCGTCAATCGAGCTGTTGCTGATCTTCTCGGACAGGCCCGACATAGAGTCGGCTATTTCACGGGTGTAGTGGCCAAGAGGATGATCTTCCTCTTTCAATGCGCTGGCAGCTTCATCCACTGCTGACGAGAGTGTATCGACCTGAGAGGCGACTGCATCCTGGCCTTTTTCGAACTGCTTTTCAGCCTGTTTCCGAGTGGTGTCTTTCGCCTCGTCTGCGAGCTGAGCGGTTTCCTTCTTGATGGTGTCACTTGCCTTGTCGGCTTCATCAGCAATATGCGATGACGTGTCCTTCGATGAAATCTTGTCGTTCGTCATGACTCTTACCTCTGTTGATTCAAGTGTTCAACTTCTTGTCGGTTGTCAGAGAGCCCGGTGCTCCCCGGCTCTTCGAAAGTCATATTGAGGAACTTTGAGAGTTACATCACGTTGGTTGCAAATTATTCGAGGGACCGTGTAATTGCTTCATTGCAGGCTGAAACGACACGGCAAGAGGGAAGTTCACCGCATTGTCATCGTCGAGCAATGCGGTGTTTCATCAATTACCCTTGGCAAGTCTGCGACGATTTGCACTGACTCGTGATTTGTAAGGGCGCGTTATTCGATTTTCGGCCTTGCTTTGCGCGCGTTGCCAACCGGCATCACTGTCACCACTGAGCATGCCTGTCCACATGTCGTACCAGAACATGGCAGGAGCCTGCATCAACTGGTTCTGCATTTCTCGCAAGGCGTCTTCCTTCTCGGAAAACATTTGTCGAGTCTCTTTCTCGGCTTTCAGTGGATTGAACATCCACATCATGGGCAGACTGGTCAGTCGCATGGTCATGACCGTTGCGACATCCATCAGGTAGTTCTCTGGTTTGCTGGTTTTCACGTGCAGTTCATCCGTCGATTAAGGGGTTGTTGAAGCAGGCGGGCGATTGCGAGCTTCATGCAGGAGATCCTGCGCCAGTCGACGTGCTTTTCTTCGGAAAGTGAAATTGTTACCCAACAACAATCGCAGATAATGACCAGAGGCGATGGCAGGTGTTGAATCGTTGGCAAGCGCTGCAATGGCATTGACAGGGATCAATGCCATTGCCTGGTAAGTCCAGGGTTATGCGCTCACGAGTTGTCGACATCCCTGTCATGCGCACATTGCCCCTGAATGAATGTCTTGCGCACGGCGCGATCATCGGCGAGCATGAACAGGGCAAACAGTTTCTCTTCAAGTGTCTTGGCTGCCTGCATGCGGCGAGTCAGTAGCGGGGTCGACTGCCAGTCGAGTACCACGAAGTCGGCTTCCTTGTTGACGGCGAAGTTGCCGACATGATCATCGATGTACAGAGCCTTGGCACTACCCAGGGTCGCCAGGTACAGGGCACGGAACGGCGACAGTGACTGACCGGCCATCTGCGAGACCTTGTAGGCTTCACTGAGTGTCTGCAACATGCTGAAGCTGGTACCGGCACCTACATCGGTACCCAGGCCGACGCGTGCGCCAACCGACTGAGCGGCGGACAGATCGAACAGGCCGCTGCCCAGAAACAGATTGGAGGTGGGGCAGAAGGCCATGGCAGCACCGCTGGAAGCCAGCCGTTTACGATCCTCGGAATCCAGATGGATGCAGTGAGCCAGCACCGAGCGGTCACGCAGCAGGCCGAACTGGTCGTAGACATCCAGATAGCTGCGACTCTTGGGAAACAGCTCGGCCACCCATTCCACTTCACGTACATTTTCGGCGACATGGGTGTGCACGAAAGTATCCGGGTGCTCCGCCGCCAGTTGTCCGGCTCGTTGCAATTGCAGTTCGGTGGAGGTGGGGGCAAATCGGGGCGTGATGGCGTATTGCAGGCGTTCCTGGCCATGCCAGCGTTCGATCAGGGCCTTGCTCTCGGTATAACCGGTCTCGGGTGTATCGCGCAGGTACTCGGGGCAGTTGCGATCCATCAGAACCTTGCCGGCAATCATGCGTAGCCCGTGGCGCTGCGCGGTTTCGAAGAAGGCATCCACCGATTCGGTATGCACGGTTCCGAGCACCAGAGCACTGGTGGTGCCGTTGCGCAGTAGTTCCTTGATGAAGAAATCAGCCGTATCCGCGGCATGTGCCTTGTCGGAGAACTGACGCTCGGTCGGGAAGGTGTAGTTGTTCAACCACTCCAGCAGCTGTGAGCCGTAGGAGGCGATCATGTCGGTTTGCGGGTAGTGCACATGGGTATCGATGAATCCCGGTACGATCAGCTGCCCACGATAGTCCTGCACAGTGACGTTCTCGGGCAGCTTTTTCAGCAGCTCTTCGGCAGGACCGATGGCCTCAACCCGGCCGTTGGAGACGAGCAGAATCCCGTCTTCCAGATACTCCACAGCCGAGTCATCCTGTTCGCCCGGATCTCGAACGCAATGCAGCAGGGAAGAACGGAAAGCTTGTACAGAGGGTGTCGTGGCAATCATGGTGTCGTCAGGCAAATTCGTGTTGGGTAGTGGCTTTGGTGGATTCTCCGGACCTGGCAACTTGCTGCTGCCGGAGCCCTAGAATCTGAGCAGCCACGGATACGGCTATTTCACCGGGATGCTTGCCGTCGAACTCGGGTAAGCCGATGGGGCAGGTCAGCCGGGCAATGGCGGCATCACTCATGCCGCGGGCCTGGAAGCGCTGAATGAATTTGCGCTTCTTGGTGGCGGAGCCTATCAGGCCACACCAGGCCAGCGTCTCATTCTGCAATGCCTGCGCACAGATGAATTCATCCAGAGCGTGGTTGTGGGTGAGGATGAGTACATAGCTACCGGCAGGAGCGGCGGCCAGCTCCAGCTCCGGCTCTTCGGTCACGATGCTGTAGACGTTGGCAGGCATGGAGGCCGGGAATTCAGCGGCACGGCTGTCGATCCAGTCAATCTGGCAGGGCAACGTCGCCAGTACATTGACCAGGGCCTTGCCGACATGCCCGGCACCGAAAATCAGAATCCGGAAATCATTCGGCAAGAGTCTTTCGAACCACAGAGAGCGATCCATGCTGGTGGGCAGGGTCGTGCCGCTACTCAGCTGTTGCCTTGCACTACGCAGTGCAACTTCCTGAATGTTGACGAGTTCGCCATGGTGCTCGGATTCGGTGACCAGCAGTTTGCGGATAGCGGCAATTCTGTTCTTCTCTCGTGTGTCTGCGACCGCCTGGGTAATCATCATGACGGGACGCTCGGCCTCATGCTGCTTGCGCAGGAAATGCAGCCACTGCGCCGCCTCGGCATTCAGAGGTTCAAACAACAGATTCACAAGGCCCCCACAGCATTGCCCTAGGGAGGCACCCAGTGGAAAGCGATGAACCGTGGCAGCGGCTGTTGGCATACCGCTCTTGTCGTCAGGCCCGTCTGTGTGTGCAGCGCCCGGTGGCACCTTTTTCAGTTGCTCGCGCGCCAGTGCAATCGCCTTGTATTCCAGGTGCCCACCACCGATGGTGCCGTGGCAGTGATCCTCGCAGACAATCATGCGCGTGCCGGAATCGCGAGGGGCGGAGCCTCGCGTACCGACGACACTGACCAGAATGGCAGCCTGTCCCTGTTCGATCAGGTCCAGCGCTGTTGTCAGCCAGTCGTCCATCAGCTGTTCGTGCTCACGGAGTCGATGGCATTCAGAATGGCCTCAGGCGTTGCCGGTGCCTGCAAGGTCGGGTTCACCCGATAGGCTGCCAGGCTGGCGATGGCATCACGAATGGCAAAGAAGACCGAGAACGGCAGCAACAAGGGCGGTTCACCAACTGCCTTGGAGCGCATCACGGTGTCCTCGTGATTCTGATTGTCGAACAGTGTGGTATTGAATATGGCCGGGCAATCATTGCTGGCTGGAATCTTGTAGGTCGAGGGGGCATGAGTGGTAAGTCTGCCCTGATCGTTCCAGCACAGCTCCTCGCTGGTGAGCCAGCCCATGCCCTGGATGAACGCCCCTTCAATCTGGCCTATGTCGATATGGCTGTTGATCGGGTTGCCGGCATCGTGCAGCAGGTCGGTCTGCAGCAGCTTCCATTCACCGGTCAGGGTATCGACGATGACTTCCGAGACGGATGCGCCGTAGGAGAAATAGTAGAAAGGGCGCCCGGTCATGGTGTCCTTGTCCCAGTGCAGGTCCGGAGTTGCATAAAAACCATCGGACCACAGTTGTACCCGGTCCATATAGGCTTCCATGATCAGCTGCGGGAAAGCGGTTTCGACGCCATTGGCCGTGACCGTGTCATCGCTGAACACGACAGCCTCCGCATCCCCGCCATGCCGACGGGCCGCAAAGTCAGCCAGTCGAGTCCGGATCTGGCGCGCTGCATCCTGGGCAGCCTTGCCATTGAGATCGGTGCCGGTGGAGGCCGCGGTTGCCGAAGTGTTGGCAACCTTGCTGGTATCCGCCGCGCTGGAGCGTACATGGCTGACGCTGATACCCAGCTCGGCTGCCACAACCTGTGCAACCTTGGTATTGAGTCCCTGGCCCATTTCGGTACCACCGTGATTGACCAGCACCGAACCATCGGTATAGATGTGGACCAGAGCGCCGGCCTGATTGAAATGCACGACATTGAACGAGATGCCGAACTTCAATGGTGTCAGGGCAATGCCTTTCTTCAATATCGGGCTGTTGGTGTTGAACTCACGGCAAGCCTGGCGTCGGGCTGCATAGTCACTGCTGGTTTCCAGTTCTGCCACCAGCTCATGAATGACATTGTCGACAACCTGCTGCCCGTAGGGAGTCCTGTTGCGCTCCTGCTTGCCGTAGAAATTGGCCTTGCGGATATCCAGTGGGTCGCGGTCCAGATCGCGTGCGATATTGTCGATGATGTACTCGATGGCAATGGCACCCTGCGGACCACCGAAGCCACGAAATGCCGTATTGGATTGAGTATTGGTCTTGCCGCAGAAGGCCTGAATGTCCACTTCATCCAGATAGTAGGCATTATCGAAATGACAGACCGCACGCGTGGCGACCGGCGCGGACAGGTCGGCCGAGAAACCGGCACGTGATACCAGCTCGACGCGCGCAGCACTGATGCGACCATCATCGTCGTAGCCCACTTCATAGTCATAGACGAAACAGTGGCGCTTGCCGCTGATCATCATGTCGTCATCGCGGTCCAGACGCAGTTTTACCGGGCGCCCGAGAACATGCGCCCCCAGGGCTGCCACACAACAGAACAGGGCAGATTGTGATTCCTTGCCGCCGAAGCCACCGCCCATGCGACGCATCTCCACCTGTACCTGATGAGAACGCAGGTTCAGCAGGTGGCACAGGATGGTCTGCATTTCAGTGGGGTGCTGGGTAGAGCAGTGCACATGGAATCCCCGGTCTTCGGTTGGCAGTACATAGGAGATCTGCCCCTCTAGATAGAAGTGTTCCTGACCGCCGACCGAGAGCTTCCCGCCGAGTCTGTGTGCTGCCTTGTCGATGGTGGCACGAGCATCACCGCGGGTGAGTCTCATCGGCGGCACCACATAGGATTCCTGCCGGTGAGCCTCTTCGGGGGTCATGACGGCCGGCAGTTCGTCGTAGCTGATATCGGCCTTGCGGGCCGCCACGCGAGCCTGCTCGTAGCTCTCGGCGTAGACGGCGAAGATGGGTTGGCCCACGTACTGCACCAGGCCATCGGCGAGGATCGGGTCGTCATGCATGATGGGCCCGCAGTTGTTCTCACCGGGAATGTCATCAGCGGTAAGTACACACAGCACACCCGGAGCCTGGCGCACGGCGCTCAGGTCCATGGCCGTGATGCGGGCATGGGCCTTGTCACTCAGACCCAGAGCGGCATGAACGGTACCGGCAACTTCCGGAATGTCATCGATATAGCGTGCTTCACCGGCGACGTGCAGATGGGCAGACTCATGCGGTGTGGCTTTCATGCTGTCACCTCCGAACGGGCAAAGACGCTGGTCTGGTGTTCACCCAGTGGATTTTCCGTTCGGGTTTCCAGAAAGTAGCGTTGTAACAGGTTGACGCAGGTGCGTTGGCGATAGGCAGCGCTGGCGCGCATATCGCTCATGGGAGAGTAATCGCCGGCCAGTGCCTGCTTGGCCGCGCTCAGGGTTTCCTCGTTCCAGGGCTTTCCGTTCAGGCTGGCCTCACAGGCCGCAGCGCGCTGGCTGGTGGCTGCCATGCCGCCAAAGGCAATCCGAGCCGATGTGATGAGGCCATCTTGCAGAACCAGGTTGAAGGCGGCGCAGACCGCCGAGATATCCGAGTCGAAGCGCTTGGAGAGTTTATAGGTCCGAAACTGCTGACCCTCGACAGGCAGGGGAATGATCACGGAGCCTATGATCTCACCGTCTTCCATGGAATTCTGCATGTAACCGGTATACAGCTCTTCCAGAGCAATGACGCGTTGTGTGCCCTTGCCCAGTAGTTGTACCTCGGCGCCCAGCGCCATCAGCCAGGGCATGGAATCGCCGATGGGGGAGCCATTGGCCACGTTGCCACCCAGGGTGCCAGAGTTGCGTACAGGGACCGAGGCGAAGCGTTTTTCCATCTCCAGCAGCTGCGGGTAGTGTTCGACGGCGCGTGCATAGGCATCGCTGAGCGAGACGCCTGCGCCTATGTGCAAGCGGTTCTGCTCTGTTTTCACCGATTTGAGCTCGGTGACATTACCCAGATAGATGATGTCGGTGACCGGACGCACCAGCTTGTTGACCCACAAGCCCACATCGGTGCCTCCTGCCAGCACGGTAGCCTTCGGTCTGGCGGCACGCAGTGTAGTCAGCTCCTCGACGGTGCGAGGTGCATCGAAACTGGCGTCCGGGTGCTGCAGTTGCAGTGAGCTGTCCCGGGAATACTGACCCAGTGCATCGATGATCGGTTGACGGGATAGCGGGCTGGCTGGCAGCTCGAACATTTTCCAGCCGGCCTCCAGAATCGGCTTGTAGCCGGTGCAGCGACACAGATTGCCGGACAGGTGATCGGCCAACTCCTGGCGATCGGGCCGGGTGTCCGAGTCCGAGTATTCGTTGTACTTGTCCCACAGGGACATGACGATGCCGGGGGTGCAGAAACCACACTGCGAACCATGGCAGTCCACCATGGCCTGCTGTACCGGGTGCAGCTCGTCATTCATGCGACGCAGGTACTCGACGGTAAACAGCGCCTTGCCATCCAGGGTGGGCAGAAACAGGATGCAGGCGTTGACCGTACGCGTCTGCAGCTCGCCCTTGACCAGTTCGCCGATGACCACGGTACAGGCGCCACAGTCGCCTTCGGCGCAACCTTCCTTGGTACCTACCAGGCCCTTTTCCTGACGCAGAAAGCTCAGTACGGAACGCGTCGGGCTCTGATTTTCCACCACGACGGGTTCACCGTTGAGCAGGAACCAGATGGAGTGTTTGTCGATTGTCATATCAGCCTCTCATGGCCGTCGCTATCGTCGGCATGTGGGGCAGATCGCAGGTCAGCAAGACCAGTGATCCGCATAATTTTCAAGACGATCCTGCAACAGGTTCAGCAGGTATCGATAGGGTTCGGATTGTCTGTTGCTACTCGACGCACACAGACTCAATTGTTGGGACAGAGGGTCTGGATTGGCCAAGGGTATCAGCACCAGCTCACCGCTGGTCAGGCGCTTCTCGATACCCATGGCAGTCTGGAATCCGATACCCAGTTGCTGGTTGATCATGGTGCGCAGGAACTCCACCGAGTTGGATGACGTGAGTATGGTGGCCTCCTTGTCCAGCTGCCGCAGCATGTCATCCAGAACCCGCCGCAGTGGCCAGGATTGATCCGGCAATATCAGCGGAAACTCAGAGCAATCCCTGATCGACACGCTACTGCGAGAAGAGAGTGGGTGGCCGGGGCTGACAATGGCACCCACCGGTAATTGCCGGCTGAGCAGATTGCTTATCCCGGTCTCGGGCTGTGGATCGAACATGATGGCAATGTCGGCCGCATGTTCGAGCAACAGGCGATTCAGATCCTGACCACCGGCGGCCTTGAAGGAGGAGCCCGCCAGTGGGTAGTTGGCATGCAGCTGCACCAGCACCGGTGGCAGAAACTCGGCAATGACCGACTCCTGGCCGGCGATGGTCAGCAGGGTGGTTGTCACGCCCTTGAGTTCTGCCAGATCATTCAGGCAACGCTCTTCATCGGACAAGGTGCGATTGACATGTTCGGCCAGTATCCGTCCGGCCGGTGTCAGTTGCATGCCAGCGGCCGTCCGTTCGAACAGCTTCACGCCCAGTTCGTCCTCGATCTTCAGAATCTGCCGGTTGACCGCTGACGAGGAGATATGCAGCTGCCTGGCCGCGAGGCGCACCGAACCACAGTTGGCGACCTCGCGGAAATACCTCAGAAACGGGGCGTGAAACGACATCTCAGATCAGGTCTTCCGTGTCTTCGCGCTCCAGCGGATAGCGCGAGGCGATCCACAGGATGACGGCCAGCAACAGATAGCCCCAGACGATGGGGTTGGTGATATCTGGCCAGTGCAGGGCAGAGTCATGGATGATGCCGAAACTGGTCAGTACCGCGGCAATGACGGCGACGATCTGTGCTTCGCGTACCTTGCCATCGATCAGAAAGGCGGTGAAGGAGCCCCACAGCATGCCGCTGACAATGGCCCCATTGGCCAGGGCCGATTCCCCGATGACGTGCGCACCCTGAGTCACCATGGCGCCGACGAAGGAGTCATCCAGCAGGTTCGGCACGCTCTCCAGGCCCATGTCCCGAAGTGCATTCAGCGCAGAGCCCCATTTGACGACGATGATGCTGGACACATGCGGCAGGAAGGCAATGGCGATGGCGATATGGTGCTTCGGTTCGCAGGAGCGAAACGAGACGGCAATGATGGAGATACCGACAAAAACAAGAATCGGGGCGACAGCTGCCGGTGGAATCAGATTGCCGAGGAAGGCTACCAGACCGAACAGGGCCCCGATCATGAACACGATGCCGACGCCCAGGGCGTAGCCGGAACGTGCGTTCATGCGCTTGTAGGCGGGGTGTCCGATATACACGGTAGTGGGGAAGGGCGAGCCGAACAGGCCACCGACCATGGTACCCATGCCATCGGTCAGCTGACAGACACCCACCGGATACTTGTCACCGGCAACCTCTGCCGATTCGACGTTGTTCATGGTCTCGATGAAGTTGTAGATCTGCACCGGAATCAGTACCGCGAACAGCTCAGGATTGTCGAACAGGTGACCGATACCGACCATCAGGTCACCGAAGTAGGGAACCGGAATGTAGATGCCCACACCTTCGAAACTGAACGAGGACTCGCCGATGATCAGTGCCACGACGGTGGCCGCAATCAGGGCTGCCAGCCCGGAAGGCAGGCCGAAGGGCAATTTGAATCGTCCGACCATGCCCCACAGGACGAAGGCCAGCGAGGTAAAGCCGACCAACGGGCTTTCATAGATACGGGCCATGGCCACGGTAGCGATGAAGACCAGAGCGATGCCCGACAGGGTGCCGAGCATGCCGGCACGCGGTGTGACCCGTTGCAGCCAGGGGCCGATGGCCGCGCCGAAGATCTCCACCAGACCACCGATGACGCCGGCTGCGATACCGACCTGCCAGGCCAGCAGCGGATCATTGGTACTCCAGTAGATCGGGCCGATGACGCCGAACAGATAGACGAACATGACCGGCGTACTGATGCCGTAGGGTAGAGCGGTGACATCGGTTCTGTTTTCCCGTTTGGCGAGGCGCTGCGCCATCCACACATACACACCGATGCCGATCATGATCGAGATGGCAGCGCCAGGCAGGATACGCCCGAACACGATCTCGGCCGGCATGTTGAAAACAAAGCGACAGACCCCGGATATGATGAGCAGGTTGGCCAGTGTGTCGGCGAACAGGGCCCAGAAGCCGTTGATGTCGTTCCTTGAGAATATCGGGTATTTCATGCTGTCTCGACCCTCGTCTGATTACATCGATCCTTGAGTATCCGATGCCCATTTGTGATCACAGGGCATTTGATTTGTGCACTCGTCAGGCAAGATTAAGGGATGTTCAGTGCATGGCGTTAGCAGAATTATTCGTGCAGGTGATGCCGAACCGGCATCACCTCGACTACATCAGGATATTCAGCATCAGCAGGCTGACCACCAGAAACAGAATGGTCATGATGCCACCGGCTCGCATGAAATCGGCTACCTGGTAACCCCCGGGCCCCATCAGCAGGGCGTTGACCTGATGCGTGGGAATCAGGAAGGAGTTGGATGTGGAGATCGCGACTGTCAAGGCAAACAGTGCAGGATCGGCATCCACGGCCACGGCAATATTCACCGCCAGAGGCACCAGCAGCACAGTGGCACCGATGTTCGACATCACCAAAGTAAAAAAGGTGGCCAGTAGTGCAATCACGACCTGCAATACCCAGTTGGGCACTTCACCTACCAGTGCCAGTATCTCCTGGGCAATCCAGGCGGCCGTGCCTGACTGATCGACCGCGATGCCCAGTGGAATCAGGCTGGCCAGCAGGAAGACAGTCTGCCAGCTGACGGCCGTGTAGGCTTCGTCCATGGTCAGTACGCCGGACAGGACCATGCCCATGGCGCCGGTCAGCAGCGAGATGGCGAGGCTGTCTGTCAGCAGGAACAGCGCCAGGCCGAGAGCGAAGAAAGCGGCGGCCTCCTTGACCTTGTTGGTCCGCAGGTCCTCGTACTTCACATCCGTGGCAAGGACGAAATCGTTGTTGCGCGACAGGGACTTGAGATCCTTCCAACTGGCGTGCACCACGAGCGTATCGCCCGGCTGCAGCACCCGATCGCGAAAATCATGTCGGATGATGTCTGCACTGCGGAAGATCTGCAGGATGTTCGTGCCGAAGTTGCGTCGTGGCTTGATGTCGCCAATGCGTTGCCCGATGAGACTGGAGCCGGGCGGTATGACGATTTCGGCTATGCCGCTGTGCTGGGCGTTGAGCACGTCGGCAAAGCGATCCGGTTCGCCCAGTATTTCCCAGTGATTTTCCCTGCAATAGCGCTCGATCTGCTGCCGGTCACCCATCAGGCCCAGGTGTGTATTGACCCAGATGATCTCTTCACGATCGGGCGGCAGCTTGACGACATCGCCGCTGTAGAGCGCCAGTATGACGGGGGTGTCGGGGTTGGCGCTTTCCAGTTGATGAATCGACATGCCGGCCTGCGGGCTCTGCCGGGTGACGCGGATTTCCACCAGCTCGCCCTTGATGCCATAGAGCCGCTCGAAATAATCGGCTGCCCGAGAGGTGCGCTCTGCCCCCGTCTTGCTGGCGGCAGGTAACACAAAGCGTCCGGCAAACACGAAATACAATACCCCGACCGCCACCAGCGCAAGACCCAGTGGGGTGACCGAGAACAGACCAAAGGTCTCCATCTGCTGTGCTGCCGGCAAGGTCTTGTTGGAGGAGATCAGCAGGTCGTTGAGCAGAATCAGCGGGCTGGATCCGATCATGGTGACGGTGCCGCCGAGAATGGCGCAAAAGCCCATGGGCATCAGCAGCCTGGACATGGGGATGTTGGTGCGCACGCTGATACGCGACACCACAGGCAGGAACAAGGCGGCAGCGCCAATGTTCTGCATGAAGCTGGAAATGAGGGCAACCGTGCCGGAGACCAGCGGGATGATGCGCTTCTCTGTCTTCCCGCCCTTTTGCAGGATGAGGGAGGCAACCTTGCCCATCAGGCCGGTCTTGTCCAGGCCGGCGCCGATGATCATGACCGCAATGACGGAGATCACGGCGTTACTGGAAAACCCCGAGAACAATTCCTCACGGGTGACCAGCGGCTCGAGACCTGGCAGCAGGGTGCTCAGGCCCAGCAACACCATGACGCAGATGGCCGCGACATCGACCCGCAGCAACTCGAACGCAAACAGAATGATGGTAATGCCCAGCAAGCCCATGACAACAAGCATCTCGATGCTTAGCGTGAGCTCCTGGACCATTACGCTAGCGCTTCGGTGGCCAGCTGTCGGGAATGAGCATTCCCGGCATCAGCGGCGCCTGTACAGCAAGTCCGTGACGTCGTGCCCCAGACGGTGGCCGCGACGCTCGAAACGTGTCACCGGACGCCATTCGGGGCGTGGAGAAGGCTGACCGGGGCCGGCCATGTTCTCGAAGCGCTCGTCCTTTTCCAGATGTTCGACCATCCATTCGCCATACTCGGCCCAGTCGGTGGCGCAGTGCAGAATGCCACCGGGCTTGAGCGTGTGAGCCACGGCGTTCAGGAAGTCGGCCTGCACGATTCGCCGCTTGTGGTGGCGTTTCTTGTGCCAGGGATCGGGAAACAGCAACAGCACCTTGTCCAGCGAACCGGGAGGCAGCATGTTTTCCATGATTTCCATGGCGTCGTGCTGAATCAGGCGCACATTGTCCAGCTCGCCGGCTTCGATGCCGATCAGTGCGTGACCGATACCTGACTGGTGAACTTCGGCGCCAATGATGTTGGTGTCCGGGTGGGTGCTGCCCATGTTCAGCAGCACGTCACCATTGCCGAAACCGATTTCCAGCCACGTGGGAGCCTGCCGACCAAAGGCGTCGGCAAGATCAATGGTGTTGTCGGTGTAGGGCAGCCCGAATCTGGGCAACAGACGCTCGAGGGCGTCTGCCTGGGCCGCCGTGATGCGCCCGTTGCGCACCACAAAGCTGCGAATGGAGCGGCGTGTCAGCCGCCCGGCAGGCGTGGTTTCCTTGTCAGCCTGCTCAGCTGTGTCCTGGTTTACCGGGCTCAGCGGCGACGACCTCCACGCTTGCCGCCCTTGCGTGGTTCTTCGAACTGGACCTTGAGGGACTTGTCACCCATGATCTTGCCGTTCAGGCCGGCGATGGCGGCACGTGCTTCATGGCCTTCCATCTCGATGAATCCGAAGCCCTTGCACTTTCCAGTGAATACGTCTGAAGCGAGCTTGATGGAGCGCACCTTGCCGTATTCAGTGAACATTTCGGTAACTGTTTCTTCCGTCGACTCAAGCGGCAGGCCGCCAACAAACATCTTTTTCACGTAAAAACCTCATAGTTCAAGTTCGGTAACCAATGCTGACCAATACATCATCATGCCAGTGCCTATGCAATGAATTTGCATAAGTAGTGACAACTGGGTGCTAGGTCAACAGCGGTTGATGCCGGCACGGCCCTTTGCCGTGGCAGCGACAGCGGTATGACTGGTACCGCGAATGGGTCCAGGCTGAGCTACCGGCAGTCAATGGATAGTGCCAGTCTACTCCTAAGTTTACACCTTTGCCAGACAAGGGTGCCGTGACGCAATAAGCGTCTCCTTCGATGCGCGGCACATTTGCTTGATCTGCCACTCGTGGCGGCTGGCCGAAGACCTGTCTGGACAGGGACAAGTATAGACCAGAGTGACGGGTCGGCGCGAACGTGTATAACGAGCACCACGAGTCGTGCCATTATGCTCCGCCACACGGCGCGTGGTATCGGTGGTGATACCGGTATACAGCGAGTCGTCATTACACCGTACCATGTAGACCATCCACCGATTCGCCTCCACACAACGTTCCTCCGATGTCACTCCAGTCTCCCGATCCGGCGTTTGGCGCTCTGTCACGCGTATATGGCCATCAGGCCTATGAATGTCTGTCGCAATTACGTATCTGCGTTGTCGGAATCGGCGGCGTCGGTTCGTGGGCCGTTGAAGCGCTGGCCCGAACCGGTGTCGGGCACATCACGATGATAGACCACGATGATGTCTCCACCAGCAATATCAACCGCCAGCTGCACGCCTTGCACAATACGGTCGACCAGTCGAAGGTGGAAGTCATGCAAGAGCGGATCCGACTCATCAATCCGCGCTGCGAGGTGGCGGCCGAAGATGATTTTCTGGCTGAAAAGAATCTGGAAACCTATCTGGAACGGAATTTTGACTCTGTCATCGACGCCATTGACAACATTCGCTTCAAGGCCGCCATGATCGCGTTCTGCAAGCGTCGCAAGATTCATATTGTCACCACCGGTGGGGCAGGCGGGCGGACGGACCCGTTGGCTGTCGAGGTCGCCGACCTGTCACGTACCTGGAACGATGCGCTGGCCGCCAAGGTGCGCTCACGTCTGCGGTCGGACTATGGCTACACTACAAACCCGAAGCGCCGCTTCGGGGTGGAGTGCGTGTATTCCACCGAGCAGCCGGTGTATCCGGGCAAGGATGGTCAGGTAACACATGCGAAACCCGGTGTGCCGGGTGCCCGTCTGGATTGCGAGCAGGGCTATGGGTCGGTGTCCTTCGTCACCGGTACCTTCGGCCTGGTGGCTGCATCCCGTGCGGTCAACCGCTCGTTGGCGCAGCGATTGCGTAAGGATCCTTGAATCTGGTCCGGTCAGTCCATGCAAAACCCTCTCGCACATTTTTCCCGCCGGTGTACCTTCATACCGGGCGGTACCCTGCCTCCTGCAGCATTGCTACTGTGCGCGACGCTGGTTCTGGCGGCCTGTTCAGGTTCCTCCTCTACCTCGTCGGGGCCCGCGGTGTCGCCGGATCTCGGCGCAGGGCTGGAGCAGGAAGTGGAGACGCGGGTGCCGGACAGTCTGCTGCAGCTGGAAGACGATCCCGGCCTGCTCGCGGAAATTCCGGAAGTGCTGGTCACCGTGACCACCGCCAAGGCCGGCTTGCAGGTGGCCTATACCCGGCGCGGACAGGCCGATGTCGTACCGGCAGAACTCGTTGAAACACAATGGTTGTACATGCAGGAGTGTCTGGGGCAGTCCGGCACCTCACCGGTTGTCGTCGTGCGAGATGGTCCGGTCACGCCCTTCACGGCGTCCGACGATGTGATCTTCGACATCGAGGGCACACCGGTTGCCAGTGGCAGCCACAGGACAGTGCCTATCCTGCAGATCCAGGAATATGACTTCGACGTAACACTGAGCAATCCCGGCTTCAACCTGCGCTCCATCATGGGACGGTTGCTGTGGCTGTCAGCGAGTCTGCCCGAGCGGGACTATCCGTTCGAATGTGCCAGGCAGCAACCTGCCTGACAGGCACGGACACTCGCTCCGATCGGCCAGTCGTTGTATGTTGCGGATCTTCCTTCGATTGTCCTTGCAAACCACATCATGGCTACAGATACATCCGCACCTTCCGACCTGCCTGCTGCAGAGACCCCGAGCGCTCCGCCAACCGCTGCGGTTCTGCTGATCGGCAACGAATTGCTCAGCGGTCGCACCAAGGACATCAATCTGGCGCATATCGCCGAGTCTCTGGTGGGGCGTGGTATCCGCCTGCTGGAGGCGCGGATCATTGCCGATATTCCGCAGGCGATCGTCACGGCGCTCAATGAGCTGAGGGCGAATCACGACTACGTGTTCACGACCGGCGGCATTGGTCCGACACACGATGACATCACGGCCGACTGTGTGGCAGAGGCCTTTGGTGTCGATTTGCCGATTAATCCCGAGGCTCGTGCGGTGTTGCAGGCATTCTGCGATGAGAGGGATATCGAGCTCAATGATGATCGCTTGCGGATGGCTCGTATACCAACCGGCGCATCCCTGATCGAGAATCCGGTATCGGCGGCTCCGGGATTCCGGATGGACAATGTCTTCGTGATGGCCGGTGTGCCGCGCATCATGCAGGCCATGCTGGCGTCGATTCTGCCCGATCTGAGAACGGGGCCGATCATGCACAGCATCAGTGTCGGTTGCGACCTGGGAGAGGGCACCGTGGCCTCGGCGCTGCGCGCGTTGCAGGAAGCGCATCCGGCCGTCGAGATAGGCAGCTACCCGGGCAAGACCGGCCAGCTTGGTCGTTTGTCGCTGGTGGCTCGCGGTACGGATGAAGCGGAGCTGGATGTGGTGAGACAGGCGTTGACAGAGATGGTATCGGCGCTGGGTGGTCAGCTAAGCTGATGCCCTGACCGGGCCGGTCGACACACCGATGGTCAGCTGCGCCTCGAGCAGTTTCGTGCGAGGCGTTCTATCGGGGTCGTCAATGATATCCAGCAGCATCTGTGCGGCCTGCACGCCAGCCTGCCTTACCGATGAACGGGTGGCCGTGAACTGAGGTTCGGGGTCGTTGTTCTGGAAGAACGACAGCTCATCATCGTGAATGATGACCGAGATATCTTCGCCCAGGCGCAGGCCGGCATGGGCAATGGCGCGGCGCACGCCCAGAGCAACCACGTAGGAAGAGACCAGAAAGGCGGTTGGGTGATTGCTCTGCGCCAGCATGCTGCTGGCCGCCCGGTACCCGTGGGTTTCGGTCAGCTCATCGCTGGACAGGCACTCCGGATTTACCGTCAGAGCGGCGTCTTGCATGGCTTCCTCGAAGCCCTGACGTCGCAACCAGGCAAATGTCAGCGTTTCCAGACCGTTGATCAGGGCGATTCGCCGGTGCCCCAGATCGATCAGCAACTTGGTTGCCTGACGAAAGGCGCGGCGGTTGTTGGTGTCTATCCAGGAATACTCGAGCGTGGTATCCGGCACTCTGCCGTGAATGACGAAGGGTATGCCGAGGTCCTGCAGCAGTTGCACCCGTGGATCATCACGCCGGGGAGAGTGCACGATCACGCCGTCCACCGTGCCCCGTGCGGCTATGTTGCGATAGGTATCCGCCTCGTTGAGGTGATCGGCAATGCTCAATAGCAGTTCATAACCATTGGCACTGTAAGTCTGGCTGGCACCAGTGATGAACTCGCCGAATATCGGGTTGCCCACATCGTTGCTGGAGTGCACCGGGATGATGTGCCCGATGGTCATGGCCCGTCCGGTCGCCAGGCTGCTCGCTCGGGCGTTGGGTTGGTAGTTGTATTTTCTCGCCATCTGCAGCACACGCATGCGCGTGGTCTTGCTGACTTCCGGATACCCGTTCAGAGCCCGACTGACAGTGGTCTGTGACAGGTCGAGCAGTGCTGCCAGTTCCTTGAGGTTCATGTGCTTTCGAAGAAAGTCGGATGGCGATGAGAATTCAAAGCGCTTTGGGCAAAAATAGTACGGAAGGGTCACTGTCTTGTCAAAAAGTATGCTAGCGAATAAATCGATTTAGGCTGATTTTTCAGTGTAAAAGGAATGCTGTTTTACTTGCTTGACACGTTCACAAGTGTCATGAATACTTTGCTCTCCAAGGCGCTTTGGTTATGGATTTCCAATTCCGTGTCCAGATCGAATCGCCAACAAGAACTCGATCCGGGGAAACCTCAATGAAACCTACGATGAAGTCTGCTGTTGCGACAGGCTTGGCGCTGGCCATGCTGGCAGCTGGTAGCGCCAGTGCCGCCGAATTGAAATTCGCTCCGGGAGAGGGTGATTTCAACTGGGACAGTTATGAAGCCCTCAAGGAGATGAAGCTCGACGGCGAGCAGATCACCGTCTTCGGTCCGTGGCTGGGGCCCGATCAGGTGCTGGTGGAAAGCGTCCTGGCCTATTTTGCCGAAGCCACCGGAGCTGACGTCAAGTACACCGGTTCTGACAGCTTCGAACAGCAGATCATGATTGATGCCGAAGCCGGTTCTGCGCCCAACGTGGCGGTGTTCCCTCAGCCGGGTCTGGCATCCGACATGGCAAAGCGCGGTTTTCTGACAGCGCTGGGTGATGACACCGCGGCGTGGCTCACTGACAACTACGCAGCCGGTCAGTCGTGGGTCGATCTGGCCACTTTCCAGGATGACAAGGGCGAAGAAGGTCTGTTCGGCTTCTTCTTCAAGGTCGACGTCAAGTCACTGGTCTGGTACAGCCCGGAGAACTTCGAAGATGCCGGCTACGAAGTGCCGGAAAGCATGGAAGAGCTCAAGGCGCTGACCGATCAGATCGTGGCTGACGGTGAAACACCCTGGTGTATCGGTCTGGGTTCCGGTGGAGCCACTGGCTGGCCAGCCACCGACTGGGTGGAAGACATGATGCTGCGTACCCAGCCTGCCGACGTCTATGACCAGTGGGTCAGCAACGAGATTCCATTCAACGACGAGCGGGTTATCGGCGCTGTCGAGGAATTCGGTTACTTTGCTCGCAACGATGACTACGTTGCCGGTGGTGCCGGAGCCGTCTCTTCCACGGATTTCCGTGACAGCCCGAAAGGTCTGTTCTCCTCACCGCCACAGTGCTACCTGCACCGCCAGGCTTCCTTCATTCCGGCATTCTTTCCGGAAGGTACGGTTGTCGGTGAAGATGCCGATTTCTTCTACTTCCCTGCCTATGCCGAGAAAGACCTGGGCAAGCCGGTACTGGGAGCGGGAACCATGTTCGCGGTGACCAAGGAAAGCAAGGGCGCCATGGCGCTGATCGAATTCCTCAAGTCGCCCATTGCTCATGAAGTATGGATGGCTCAGGAAGGTTTCCTGACACCGTTCAATGGTGTCAATACCGATCTGTATGCCTCTGATGCTCTGCGCGGCATGGGTGACATTCTGCTCAACGCGACAACCTTCCGTTTTGACGGCAGCGATCTCATGCCTGGTGGTGTTGGCGCGGGTTCATTCTGGACCGGTATGGTCGACTACGCCGGTGGCAAGGATGCAACGGAGGTCACCACGGCCATCCAGAACAGTTGGGATGCTCTGAAGTAATTCAGTCAGTCCGGGTCGTGCCAGGCAGTTGATGCCTGGCACGCGGACACCTTGACCTTGCGGGTGTCTTTTCCATAACGCTCCATCGCCTGTCCGTCGGAGGAAACATGCATCCAGCACTTCAGGCCATCTTCACCATCATCATCGGTGTCGGTGGTTGCGTCGGTTATTTCTACTTCTCCAACCAGTTTCTGGACAAGGTGCTGTTTCCGGGCAAGGGCCCGAATGCCGGGCGCAATATCACCCGGGCCAACATGATCCGCCCGTGGTTGTTCCTGATGCCGGCTCTGCTGGCGCTGGGTGTCTATCTGGCCTACCCGGTGGTGGAAACCCTGCGATTGTCTCTGACTGAACGCCTCCCGGGCGGTGAGTCACAATTCGTCGGGCTGGCCAACTACCAGCAGATGTTCGCCGAACCGAAGTTCTGGGAGGCGATGAGCAACAACATGATGTGGTTGCTGGTGGTACCTGCCATGTCCACGGTCTTCGGTCTGCTGGCAGCGCAATTGTCCGACCGCGTGCGCTGGGGCAATCTGGCCAAGTCGCTGATCTTCATGCCCATGGCCATCTCCTTTGTCGGCGCTGCCGTCATCTGGAAGCTGGTCTACGATGCCCGACCCGTCGGCCAGGACCAGATCGGGGTGCTCAATGCGCTGTACATGTTCTTCGGTGGCACCGAGCCCAAGAACTGGCTGACCATGATCGGCCCCAACAACTACCTGCTGATGATCGTGCTGGTCTGGATACAGACCGGATTTGCCATGGTCATTCTGTCAGCTGCCTTGCGAGGAATTCCCGAGGAGACGATTGAAGCTGCCATTGTCGATGGCGCCAACCCTTTCCAGGTGTTCTTCAAGATCAAGGTGCCGCAGATCATGGGCACCATCGTGGTGGTCTGGACCACCATCACCATCGTGGTACTGAAAGTCTTCGACATCGTCTTTGCCATGACCAATGGCCAGTGGGAAACGCAGGTGCTGGCCAACTACATGTACGACAAGCTGTTCCGGGCCAATGACTGGGGAGTGGGGTCAGCCAGCGCCATGATCATCATGCTGCTGGTATCACCGATTCTCGTCTGGAATGTGTATAACGCCCGCAAGGAGATGCAGTGATGTCGAACATTGCCGGTACGAAGTCCAGTCTCACCTGGGCCGTTCATCTGTCACTGGCCGCCCTGGTGCTGCTGTGGCTGTTCCCGACAGTCGGTCTGCTGGTGTCCTCGTTTCGCACCTCGGATCAGATTGCCAGCACCGGCTGGTGGAAGGCCATGGTGCCGTCCGAGCAGAACCTGACGCTGCGCACCGGTGGTGCCGATGAGCAGATTCAGAAAGATGGCAACTTCGTGATCGAAGGCAATCTGTTCGAGGAGCCTGGTGATGCTGTCATCTCCGTCTGGGGAACCAGTTCACGGGCCATCAACGACTACAAGGCCGGAGAGACAGCGGAGCTGAAGAAGGGGACGACCGTGACCGTACAAGACAACGGCGACTACCTGATGCAGAGCCCTGAGGAAATCAGTGGCAAGCGGGGTCAACGAATCTTCGCCACCGCCAAGACACCGCCGGAATTCACGCTGAAGAACTACAAGTATGTGCTGTTCGACCCGTCCAATCGGGAGGGTATGGCCAAGGCCTTCTTCAATACACTGACCGTGACCATTCCTGCCACCATCATTCCCATCCTGGTGGCAGCCTTTGCTGCCTATGCGCTGGCCTGGATGGATTTCCCGGGCAGGGCGCTGCTGATCGCCGCGG
>CBDUIJ010000007.1:0-41584 GCA_965367215.1 uncultured Granulosicoccus sp. | reverse complement strand
AGTGTCGTCAAGCTGAGCAAATCGCAGCGCAATTTCTTCACGCTTGGCTCAGTGCTCAAAGAGCACGGCTATGACACCAGTTTCATCTACGGTGGCGAGGCGCATTTTGACAATATGCGTCGATTCTTCGTCAACAACGGCTTCGACACCATCGTTGATGAAAAGGACTACAGGAATCCGGTATTCACCGGCTCCTGGGGAGTCTCTGATGAGGACTTGTTCAACAAGGCCCATGAAACCTTCGAGAAGCAGAGCGACAAGCCATTCTTCTCACTGGTGTTCTCTTCCAGCAATCACACCCCTTTCGAGTTCCCTGATGGCCGCATCGAGCTGTTCGACAAGGAGAAGCAGACCGTCAACAATGCCGTGAAATACGCCGACTACGCGCTGGGAGAATTCTTCAGGAAGGCACGCCAATCCAGCTACTGGGACAACACGGTTTTTCTCGTTGTCGCCGATCATAATTCACGTGTCTATGGCGCAGATCTGGTACCGGTGAAACGATTTCACATCCCGGCTGTTGTTCTTGGTGCCGGAATACAGGCTCGGCATTATGAGAAGGTCGCCAGCCAGATAGATCTGCCACCCACACTGCTGTCCCTGATCGGCCTGCAGGCAGAAACCCCCATGCCGGGCCGTGATCTGACACAACTGCCTGAGGAGATTCCGGGCAGAGCCATCATGCAGTTCAACGACATTCAGGCCTATATGGAAGCAGACAAGGTTGTCGTCATGCAAAAGGGTGTGCCGTCCCAGGAATTCCGCTTTGACGGCAATCACCTGACGGATGCGCGTCAGCCGGATACACGCCTGAACGATATCGCAACAGCGCACGCCACCTGGGCATCGGCAACCTACGAGAACGGACAATACAAGGTATCGACTCGGCTGGCTGCCAGTCAGTGAGAACAATGCACGCCTACTGCGCCGAGCCTGGTTGACGCAATTCCTGAAAGAAGGCCTGCATCAGTGCAGCACCCTGTTCGGCCAGAACCCCTTCCGTGATGGCCACATGATGACCCACACCGGGCAGTCGCAACGCTTCATGGATACTTACCACACCACCGGTGCGCGGCTCTCGTGCACCGAATACCAGCCTTGCAATACGTGCCTGCAGCAGGATGCCACAGCACATCAGGCAGGGTTCCAGAGTGACGTACAGGGTAGCCCCGTCCAATCGTGAAGAACAGGCTTTCAGCGCGGCAGCCCGCACCGCCAGCACTTCGGCGTGGGCAGACGGGTCATGATCCATGACACAACGATTCTCACCGCTACCCAGAATCTGCCCCTCCAGTACAACCAGTGCGCCGACAGGGACTTCGCCATTACGCCCGGCATGCTCCGCCAGCGCCAGAGCCTGACTCATATAGTCTTCATCGATGCGTTGCTGCCTGGGCGGTATCGACATGACAAACTCTTCATTGGCTATACGAACGTAAGCTTGCTTCAGCGCAGACAACGCAGTCAATGCCTGCTGCGATTCGAGAAACGCGCCCACAAAAAAGGAGGCTTGAAGCCCCCTTTCTCTTCATGCATATCACGGCAAGCCAGGCTTGCCGTGGTGCACAGACTCAGCTGCTGACAGCTTCGCCTTCCTCAACTGCTTTCATGCTCAGGCGAATACGGCCCTGCTTGTCCACTTCCAGAACCTTGACCTTGACAACCTGTCCTTCGGACAGCTCGTCAGCCACGTTCTGTACACGCTGGTCAGAGATCTGAGAGATGTGTACCAGACCATCCTTGCCAGGCAGGATGTTGACGAAAGCACCGAAGTCCATGATTTTCTGTACACGGCCTTCGTAGATGGTGCCCACTTCGATGTCAGCGGTAATCAGCTCGATACGACGACGGGCTTCTTCACCCGCTGTACGATCGCTGGAAGCGATCTTGATCAGGCCATCATCACCGATGTCGATGGTAGCGCCTGTCTCTTCAGTCAGTGCACGAATGACGGCACCGCCCTTACCGATGACAGCCGCGATCTTCTCGGGGTTGATCTTGATGGTGATGAAGCGTGGTGCATGCTCGGAAAGATCGCCACGTGGCTCAGCCAGAACCTTGGCCATTTCACCCAGGATCCAGATACGACCACCTTTGGCCTGCTCCAGCGCCTTTTCCATGATTTCGCGAGTGATGCCCTGAATCTTGATGTCCATCTGCAGAGCAGTAACACCTTCAGCGGAGCCCGCTACCTTGAAATCCATGTCGCCCAGGTGATCTTCATCACCCAGAATGTCGGAGAGAACGGCATAACCGTCGTCTTCCTTGATGAGGCCCATGGCAATACCGGCTACCGGCGCTTTCAACGGAACACCAGCATCCATCAGTGCCAGAGACGTACCACAGACAGACGCCATGGAGCTGGAACCGTTGGATTCAGTGATTTCCGAAACAACACGAATGGTGTACGGGAAATCCTCTTCGTCAGGCATGACAGCCTGAACGCCACGCTTGGCCAGTTTGCCGTGTCCGATCTCACGTCGCTTGGGTGAACCGACAAATCCGGTTTCGCCAACCGAGTACGGAGGAAAGTTGTAGTGCAGCATGAACGCCATGCGCGTCTCGCCGCTCAGCGCGTCGATGATCTGTGCATCACGAGTGGTGCCCAGGGTCGCAGCAACGATTGCCTGTGTTTCACCACGAGTGAACACGGCAGAACCGTGAGTACGCGGCAGAATACCGGTGTGAACCGAAATGGGACGAACGGTGTCAGTGGTACGACCGTCGATGCGTGGCTCACCAGCAATGATGCGAGTACGTACGATGGATTTTTCCAGCTTGCTGAAAGCATCCTTTACATCGCTTGAACTGTAGCCTTCTTCGCCATCTGCAGCAGCCAGTGCTTCAACCACTTTCGCCTTGGCAGCAGATACGGCATCCTGACGAGCCATCTTGTCAGCCACCTGATAGGCAGCAGTCAGATCAGCACGTGCGGCTTCATCAACCTTCTGAGCCAGCGTGGCATCAGCTTCTGGCGACTGCCAGTCCCAGGATGTGGCATTGACGTCAACGGCCAGTGCCTTGATGGCTGTAATGGCAGTCTGCATCTGCTCATGACCGAACATGACAGCGTCAAGCATGACTGATTCGGACAGTTGATCAGCTTCTGATTCCACCATCAGTACGGCAGAATCGGTTCCGGCAACAACCAGATCCAGTTTGGATTCTTCCATCTGGGATACTGATGGGTTCAGTACGTATTCACCGTCGATGTAACCGACCTTGGCTGCACCGATGGGACCAGCGAAAGGCATGCCGGAGCACGCCAGAGCAGCAGAAGCACCCAGCAGCGCAGGAATGTCAGCGCTGATTTCAGGGTCCAGAGACATGACAGTGGCAATGACCTGCACTTCATTCATGAAGCCCTTGGGGAACAAGGGGCGCAGTGGTCGATCGATGAGACGCGAAATCAGTGTTTCGGATTCGCTGGGACGACCTTCCCGCTTGAAAAAACCACCGGGGATCTTGCCCGCAGCGTATGTCTTTTCCTGATAGTTGATGGTCAGGGGAAAGAAGTTCTGGCCAGGCTTGGCCTCTTTCCGGCCTACGGCTGTGACCAGCACGACGGTGTCGCCCATGCTGGCTACGATCGCGCAACTTGCCTGACGGGCGATTTCGCCGGTCTGCAAGGTAACGGTCTCGTTACCGAATTGAAAAGTTTTTGAATGTATGGTCACAAAGTGTTCCTGAGAAGGTAAGCGGCCTCGGATACCGAGGCCTCGTTACACTGCCACCAGATGGTTATGCTGCCAGCTGATGGGATGGACTCCTTTGGAGAGCCGCCCTTAGCGGCGCAGACCCAGGCGCTTGATCAGGTTCTGGTAGCGGCTGGCATCTTTGCGGTGCAGGTAATCGAGCAATTTACGACGCTGATTGACCATTCTCAGCAGGCCACGACGTGAGTGGTGGTCGTGCTTGTGTTCTTTGAAGTGTTCAGTAAGATGAGAGATTCGCGCAGACAGCAATGCTACTTGTACTTCCGGTGACCCTGTGTCCGTAGAGTCGGTCTGGTGTTCTTTAACGATTTCCGCTTTTTGTTCAGCGCTTAGGCAAGACATGGTGAGGTAATACTCCAGTACGAATTGATGTGTGTGTTGTTTATCTGCCGGCAGATGCGGCTGATAACCCGATATTATACCAGTTCAGTCCCATTGAAGGACTCGGCGAGGTGCAACCAGTTCGCCAGTTTCGTGCAATTCCCCAAGCCCTGCCAAGCGACCTGTGGCGTCATAAACTCGACACGGCAGTTCAGGCTCGTTCAGCCCATCCTCGTCCGTGGCATCGCTCGCTGCCAGCTCGGAAACACTGACCCCCGTCACTGCAGCGGCATTTGATGATTCGGCACCCTCTGGCGACAGAGGGTCGACGTCCAGACTTCGACACGGCGCCGACTGACCGCGTCGAAACGTTGCCAGCCCCTCCTCGTCCAGGCTGACGCCCGGCAGATGTGCAAGACCCGCATCCGGCGGCAGCAGCAGCCCGTCCAGCGCAGCATACTGATCGACCGCCGGGTCACTGTCTGTTGCATTGTCTGATGTAGCCATCTGCTCCAGTGCCTCGATGGTGATCATGGCCTGATGCTGGAACGGAGAGACAAACGTTCTCCGCAATTGCGCCACATGCGCACCACAACCAATGGCTTCGCCTATATCGGTCACCAGAGATCGAATATAAGTCCCCTTCGAGCAACGTACTGCGAGTCGTGCACTCGTTCCCGAAAAAGACAGCACTTCCAGGTCGTGGATGACGACTGAACGAGCCGGTCGGTCCACTTCCTTGCCTTCGCGCGCCAGTTTGTACAGTCGCTGGCCATCGATCTTGATGGCAGACACCATGGGCGGGATTTGCTGCTGGGGCCCGCGGAAACGGTGGCAGATCTCGGTAAAGGATTCGAGCGTCAGCCCTTCCGGTATGGGGCGCTGTTCCAGCACTTCACCATCGGCATCGGCGGAATTGGTGGTGACACCCAGTTGCAAGGTGGTTTCGTACCCCTTGTCAGCATCCAGCAGAAAGGCGCTCAGCTTGGTGGCTTCACCAAAACAGATGGGCAGCATGCCCGTGGCCAGGGGATCGAGACTGCCGGTGTGACCGGCCTTTTTCGCACCAAACAGGCGTTTGGCCCGTTGCAAGGCATGGTTGGAGCTGCCACCGGACGGTTTGTCCAGCAACAGAATGCCATGAACCGCGCGGCCCTTGCGATTTCGACGACTCAAGATTGTCTATCCGATAATTACGATGGAAAAGGAAGCGGATGGCGGCCACAGGCCACCATCCGTTCAGGGGTCAGTCCTTGGCGACCGAAGATTCTTCGGCACTGCCCTCGTCTGGCTCATCGTCTTGGGTGGTGTTGCTGGCGACTGCGTCGGCAATGAGAGCCGACATCAACGCTCCGCGCTCTGCCGAATCATCGTAGAAGAAACGCAGTTGCGGCACGGAACGGGTATTCATCTGGCGCGCCAGTTGACGGCGAAGAAAGCCCGATGCACGCTCCAGTGCTGCCTGTGTTTCCTTGTGCTCTTCGGCATCCAGCAAGGAATAGTAGATTTTCGCGACAGAAAGATCCCGCGAGACCTCAACCGATGCCAGCGTGAGCATCGGTGAGATTCGCGGATCACGTACTTCAGTCCGGATCAGACCAGCCAGCTCACGCTGGATGAAATCGGCGACCCGGTGACTTCTTGGATAATCGTTGGTCACAGTGTACGAGCAACCTCGGTACGCTCGAACACCTCGATCATGTCACCCGGACGCACATCGGTGTAGTTCTTGACACCGATACCACATTCGGTACCCATGCGCACTTCCTTGACGTCGTCCTTGAAGCGTCGCAGGGATTCCAGCTCGCCTTCGTAGATAACGACATTGTCGCGCAGTACGCGGATGGGCTCGTCCTTGCGCACGACACCATCAACGACCATACAACCGGCAATCTGACCGAACTTGGGTGAGGTAAACACTTCACCAACCTCTGCATTACCGATGATGCGTTCACGCACTTCCGGTGCCAGCAGACCACCAGCCAGTTGCTTGGCCAGATCGATCAACTCATAGATGACACTGTAGTAGCGCAGATCGGTTTCCTGCTCCTGCACGAGTCGTCGCGCAGCGCCATCGGCACGTACGTTGAACCCGACCAGGATCGCATTGGAAGCCGAGGCCAGATTGGCATCGGACTCGTTGATGCCACCGACACCACCGCCAACGATTCGAACTTCGACCTCGTCGGTGCTGAGCTTCTCCAGTGAGTCTCGAATGGCTTCGAAACTACCTTTCACATCGGCCTTGACGACAAAATTGACGACCGGCACGGTGCCCTTGATCTGCGAGAACACATCTTCCATGCGAGCAGGTCGGCGTTCAGCCAATCGTGCATCGCGCTGCTTGCCATGACGCAACTCGGCAAGTTCTCGTGCACTCTTCTCGTCCGCTGCCACCAGCATCTCGTCACCAGCGTTTGGTGTGGATGACAATCCGAGCACCTGCACAGGTGTGGACGGTCCAGCTTCCTCGACTGCATTACCGTTCTCGTCGAACATCGCACGAACACGACCGGTGACCTGGCCGCAAATGAAGCTGTCGCCGCGCTTGAGCGTACCTTCCTGTACCAGGATGGTGGCCACTGGCCCCTTGCCCTTGTCCAGAGATGCCTCGATGACCGTACCCGCTGCATTGCCTTCCGGCACGGCTTCGAGTTCCAGCACTTCAGCCTGCAGAATCAATGCTTCCAGCAGGGTATCCACACCTTCACCGGTCAGAGCCGACAGAGGTACGAACTGTGTATCACCACCCCATTCTTCCGAGATGACATCGTGCTGTGCCAGTTCATTACGTACTCGCTCCGGATCAGCACCTTCCTTGTCCATCTTGTTGATGGCGATGATCAACGGTACATTCGCTGCACGCGCATGCTGGATACCTTCAACCGTCTGTGGCATGACGCCATCATCGGCTGCAACGACCAGTACCACGATGTCCGTAGCCTGAGCACCACGTGCTCGCATGGAGGTAAACGCGGCGTGTCCCGGTGTATCGAGGAAGGTGATGTCACCATTCTCGGTATGGGTCTGATAGGCACCGATATGCTGCGTGATACCACCGGCTTCGCCAGAGGCAACCCGCGAACGACGGATGTAGTCGAGCAGAGAGGTCTTGCCGTGGTCAACATGACCCATGATGGTAACAACCGGAGGCCTGGGCTCGGCGTCGCCTTCGCGCTCACCGGCGACCAGAGCTGCCAGCGCTGCTTCCACGTCATCCGCACTCATCGGATTGGCTTTATGACCCATCTCTTCGACCACCAGAATGGCCGTATCCTGGTCCAGAAGCTGGTTGATGGTAGCCATGACACCCATGGTCATCATCGCCTTGATGACCTCGGCAGCCTTGACAGCCATCTTGTTGGCCAGCTCGGCAACCGTAATGGTCTCAGGCACATCGACTTCACGGACGACCGGAGTAGTCGGCCGTTCGAAGGCATGCTTCGACTCGAAGTTGCCAGCCAGAGCTCGACGTCCACCCTTGCCACCCTTGCGGCGACCTGATTTGCCCTTGGCAACGTGCAGCTGGTTACGACCGTAACGTGTGTCACCACCGCCACCGCCGCCACTCTTGCCGCGACCCTTGCCCTTCGGCTTGTCCGGGCCACGAGCATTGCCACGATCGTTACTGCTGGCAGCCTGCTGGGCTTCCATGGCAGCACGTCGTTGCAACTCGGCAGCTACGCGTTCCTGTTCCTTGCGCTCACGTTCACGCTTGGTATTTTCATCCGCTTCATGACGACGAGCAGCAGCAACCTGCTTCTCGGCCATGCGCTCGGCTGCGGCGCGTGCCGCTGTCTCGGCTTCGAGTCGCTTCGCAGCTTCTCGTGCCTTGCGTGCCTTTTCAGCAGGCGAGAGTTTCTCTTCAGGTTCCTTTGCTTCGGAACCTGCAGCCGCTCCGGCCTGAGCCGCGGCAGCCACAGCGGCGGCCGCCTGAGCTTCCGCCTGGCGTACGGCTTCGGCAGCTGCATCAGCGGCCGACAGTTTCGGCTTGCTCGCCGCCTCATTCGCCTGACTGGTTGCCTTGGCTGCCTGTGCAGCGACCTGCGCTGCTACCTGCTCGGCAGCCGCAGCCGCATCAGCGGCACTGTCGCTCTTGGCAGCGGGCTTGGCCGCTTCCGCTTTCGGTTCTTCGGCCGGCGGCGCAACTTCTGCCACTGGCTCCACAACCGGATCGGCTTCAACAACCGGTTCAGCCACAGGCTCTGCAGTGTCGGCTACATCGGCAGCCTCATCTGCAACTGCTGGTGCTTCGGACTCGACCACTGGCGTCTCTTCAACCGGTGACTCGATCTCGCCTACCGGCTGTTCGACGGCCGACTCGACGAGCTCGTCAGCAGCATCGCTACCCACAGCCTCATCAGCAGATTCCTCACCACCCGGACGCACGTAAGTCCGTCGAGCACGTACCTCGACATTGACCTTCTTGCGACCCGACGGATCGGTTTTCAACTCACTGACGCGCTTGCGCTTGAGCGTGATTCTCTTGCTCGCGCCACCGCTGGCCGAACTCCCGCGGGACTCACGCAAATGAGTCAGCAGGGTCAGCTTCTCCGAATCGGAGATCATGTCGTTTTCGCCTGTCTTGGCGACACCCGCATCACCAAGCTGCACCAGCAGCTTGTCCACTGGCGTACCAACGACTTGCGCGAGCTGTTTTACTGTAACTTCAGCCATAGCTTCTCTTGTATGTTCCCGTACGACCGGTCACCCGGAAGGTACTACTTGCCTGCTTCTGCCGCCGCCTGTTCTTCAGCCTCGGCATCGGCAAACCAGCTCTCACGTGCTTTCATGATCAAGGTGCCGGCAAGCTCTTCATCCATGCCCTGCACAACCATCAGGTCGTCAACCGACTGATCGGCCAGATCATCTATCGTCAATATTTCATGAGAGGCCATTTCAAAGGCCAGCTCTTCACTCATGCCGTCCATCGCGACCAGCTCTGCCGATGGCGTATTGCCACCCAGCTTCTCTTCTGTCGCGATCGCCTTGGTCAGCAACGCATCCTGAGCGCGGCTTCGCAATTCGTCAACGATCTCTTCTTCAAATTCATCAATGTCGAGAAGTTCATCACGCGGCACATAGGCTACTTCTTCTACGGTCGTGAATCCTTCCTGTACCAGAATCAGTGCCACTTCCTCATCGACGTCCAGCTGCTCGACAAATACCTGCAGCGTCGCCTTTGACTCTTCTTCACTCTTCTCTTCTGCCGCCGACTCGTCCATGACGTTCAGCGTCCAGCCAGTGAGCTCTGAAGCCAGGCGTACATTCTGCCCGCCTCGACCGATAGCCAGAGACAGTTTGTCATTTTCGACAGCAATGTCCATGCTGCCCTTGTCTTCGTCAACCACGATGCCCTTGACTTCCGCAGGCGCCATGGCGTTGATCACGAACTGAGCCGGATTCTCGTTATAGAGAATGATATCGATTCGCTCTCCCGCCAGCTCGTTGGATACTGTCTGTACCCGAGAACCTCGCATACCGACACAGGCACCCACCGGATCCAGACGAGGATCGAGAGATGAAACAGCGATCTTGGCGCGAGCGCTGGGATCACGTGCTGCCCCGTTGATGACAATGACGCCCTGGCCAACTTCCGGTACTTCAAGCTTGAACAGTTCGATCAGAAATTCCGGCGCGGTGCGAGTGACAAACAGCTGTGGACCACGTGGCTCGCTACGAACCTCGCGAAGATAACCACGCAGACGATCACCCGGGCGAACCGCTTCACGTGGAATCATGTCCTCACGTGATATATAGGCTTCGGCATTACTTCCCAAGTCCAGATAGACACCGCCACGCTCAAGACGCTTGACGATACCCATGACCAACTCGCCGACCCGGCTTCGATAGGCATCGACAACGCGTTCGCGCTCTGCCTCTCGTACCTTCTGCACGATGACCTGCTTGGCGGTCTGGGCGGCGATGCGTCCAAAGTCGACCGATTCGATTTCCTCTTCGACGTAGCCGCCGATTTCCAGCTCAGGCGCGTCATATTGCGCAGCGGACAAGGTGATTTGCCGTAATGGAAACTCCATTTCAGCATCATCGGCCACGATTTCCCAGCAACGGAACGTCTGGTAGTCGCCCGTGTTGCGATCGATGGAAACGCGCACTTCGATATCGCCGCCATGACGCTTGCGGGTAGCCGAAGCCAGCGCAGCCTCCAGGGCCTCGAAAATAATACCTTCGTCAACGCCTTTCTCATTGGAAACGGCGTCAACAACGAGCAGAATATCTTTACTCATTTCAACTGAGCCTCAATACGGAAGAACACACAGATGCGCTCCTGATTAACGTTCGTGCCAGCTTTCGGGAAAACAGGCTCACGGCGTGATTCATCATGACAACCGCCCGATGATGTGAGCCTGTTCGATATCAGAGATAGCCAGGTCATAGTCGATGTTATCGACCTCGACAGTTGCCACACCATCCTGAACGGAAATCAGCGGTCCCTTGAAATTGCGCCGACCACCCACGCCATCAGACAGCCGCACCTTGACCATCTCGCCGATTTGCGCGGCAAAATGAGCTTCGGTAAACAACGGACGATCGACGCCCGGCGAGGAGACTTCCAGTAGATAGGCACTCTTGATGGTGTCTTCAACATCCAGCACCGCATTCAGTTGTCGACTGACCGCTGCACAGTCTTCCATGACAATGCCTTCGGGCTTGTCGATGTAGACGCGCAGAGTCACGCCGTTCTCGGCCTGCCCGAATTCAGCGCCCACAAGCTCGTAACCGAGTCCGGTAACGACCGGTTCGACCACTGCTACTACTTGTGTACTGGCTCGTTGCATGCCTGAAAATTCCGCCTGAACTGTGAATACTGACCAATGAAAAAGGCTCCCTTGGGAGCCTCTATTAAAACCTTTAGATGACTGACTCGGCAGGCAAACAACCCCTACCGGCTTGAGCAACGCTACTAGTGGTCAATGCCTTGGCATTCACGCAGGGAGTTCGTTACCAGCAATTGTCGGAATCATACCATCACAGCGTGATCCTCGCCACTGTTCTGCCACGACTCGATTGACGATGGTTCTGCTGCAAGGGTGATGCCTGACTGACGACCCTTTACAGCCCTGAGACACCTGTTGGCGGCAGCAGGCTACTGCAGACAAGGCAAACCGCAGGACTCACTCGCTTTCATCCTCCGCCACCAGGCGTAGCAGCTCCTGTCCCTGGGCAATCTGGTCGTCGGCACGCACGGTGATGGCTTCGACCCGGCCATCACGTTCGCAGGACAATTCCTGTTCCATTTTCATGGCCTCCACCACGATCAGCGCCTGCCCGGCACGCACCTGATCGCCCGGCACGCAGTTGACGGCAACAACCCGACCCGGCATGGGCGAGACGATGGCATCACTGACCGGTCCTGCTGCCGCCGTGGCGCCCGCCTCCGGCACCCTGAACTCGGTGGACGCCGCCCCCAACTGCAGGGACAGTCGATCACCCTGGCGACAGCCATGAATCGACCCGTTGCGACCATCCACGCTGACACGCGCCTCATCCAGCGGCTGAACAATCACGCCCCCGGCAGGAAATTCTGCCATTTCCGGAAATCGAACCTGCCAGCCACGCATGGGCCCACCGGAGTCCAAGGCCTGCAACTCGGCTGTCTGAATCCCCTCGTCCGTCTGCAAACGAATCCGGCGCTGCGCGCTGCCCCACAACTGCCAGACCCCCAGGCGCTGCGCGACCCCTCGCGACCTGTCATCGGACAGACCGATCCACGGCGCCGCCAGCTCGACAGCGGCCACGGCCAGCAACGCCATCTGCTCGTCACTGACCAGCAGAGCAGCCAGCTCGGTATCGATGAATGAGGTGTCGAATTGCCCACCACGTACCTGCGGGTGGCTGACCAGCTTCCACAGGAATTCGCGGTTCGTGATGGTACCGAGCACGACGGTGTCAGCCAACTGTTGCGCCAGCTGCCCGAAAGCGGCCTGCCGATCTCCGGCATGGCTGATCAATTTGGCCAACAAGGGATCGTAATAAGGCAATACGGTATCGCCCTCACTGACACCGCTGTCCACTCGACCGGTGGTTGCCGGCCGAAAGCGGTGCAAGGTACCCACTGCAGGCAGGAAACCGGTAGCCGGGTTTTCAGCGTACAGACGCGCCTCGACCGCATGCCCACAGATCTGCAGATCGGACTGTGTCATGGGCAAGGGTTCCCCGGCGGCCACCTTCAGCTGCCATTCGACCAGATCAACGCCCGTTATGGCCTCTGTCACCGGATGCTCGACCTGCAGGCGCGTGTTCATCTCCATGAACCAGAATCCATCTGTCTGCAAGCCCTGACTGCCATCGACAATGAATTCGATCGTGCCGGCTCCACGATAATTGATGGCACGCGCCGCGCGCACGGCCGCATCGGTCATGGCGGTTCTCACCGCATCGCTCATGCCCGGCGCCGGTGCCTCTTCGATAACCTTCTGATGGCGCCGCTGCAGAGAGCAATCCCGCTCGAACAGATGCACGACATTGCCGTGCGAATCCCCGAACACCTGCACCTCGATATGCCGTGGTGCGGCCACGTATTTTTCAATGAGCACATGCTGGTCACCGAAGCTGGCACTGGATTCTCGCTGGGCCGCAGCCAGGGCGGCATCGAACTCCTCGGCTGAATTTACCCGCCGCATGCCCTTGCCGCCGCCACCCGCACGCGCCTTGATCAGCACCGGATAGCCGATGGCCTGCGCTTCACTGCGCAGCAAGGCCGGCTCCTGGGATTCCCCATGATAGCCAGGCACCACCGGCACACCGGCTTCCTGCATCAACCGCTTGGCCGCATCCTTCAGCCCCATGGCACGCATGGCCTGGCTGTCAGGGCCGACGAAGATGATGCCGGCCGCCTCGCAGGCATCCACAAGATTCGGGTTCTCCGACAGGAATCCGTAACCCGGATGAATGGCATCGGCCCCCGTATCCCTTGCAGCTGCGATGATCCGCTCGATATTCAGATAGCTGCTGCTGGCAGCTGCCTCACCAATACACACAGCCGTGTCAGCCTGCAACACATGTTGCGCATTGACATCGACATCGGAATACACGGCAATCGTTCGCAGGCCGCAGCGCCTGGCAGTACGAATGATGCGGCAGGCGATTTCGCCCCTGTTGGCGACAAGTAGTGATTGCATGAGCGTCTACATCCTGAACACGCCGAAGCGTGTCTCGGGTATGGGGGCATTGAGGCTGATGGACAGGCTCAGACCCAGCACATCGCGGGTATCGCGCGGGTCGATGACACCGTCATCCCACAGGCGGGAAGAGGCATAGAGGGGTCGTGACTGCGCATCGAATTGTTCGACGAACGGTTGACGGAACGCCTGCCTTTCGGTCTCGCCAAAGGGCTTGCCCTGTCGCACGATTCCGGCTTCGCGCACACTGGCCAGCACATCGGCAGCCTGCTCACCGCCCATGACGCTGATTCGGGCATTGGGCCACATCCACAGGAACCGCGGGTCGTAGGCACGACCGCACATGCCGTAATTGCCGGCGCCATAGGACCCGCCAATGATGACCGTCAGTTTGGGCACGGCGGCATTGCTGACGGCCATGACCAGCTTGGCGCCATCCTTGGCAATCCCGCCGGCCTCGGCTGCCTGCCCGACCATGAAGCCGGTGATATTCTGCAGGAAGATGAGCGGGATCTTGCGCTGACAGCATAGTTCGACAAAATGCGCCCCCTTCAGCGCGCTTTCCGAGAACAGCACGCCGTTGTTGGCCAGAATGCCCACAGGCATGCCGTGCAGATGAGCGAAACCTGTCACCAGAGAGCTGCCGTATCGCGGCTTGAAGGCATCGAATTCCGAACCATCGACCAGACGGGCAATCACCTCGTGAACATCGAAGGCCTTGCGTGAATCCACGGGCACGATGCCCAGCAATTCCTCGGTGGCAAAGGCAGGCTCTCGGACCGGGCGCAGACGCACCGTGCTCGGCTTGACCTGATTCAGGGAGGCGATACAGTCACGCGCGAGTTGCAAGGCGTGATGGTCATCGTCCGCCAGATGATCGGCCACGCCGGACAGACGAGTATGCGTATCACCGCCACCGAGTTCCTCGGCACTGACCACCTCGCCAGTGGCCGCCTTGACCAGCGGTGGACCGGCCAGAAAGATGGTGCCCTGTTCGCGCACGATGATCGTCTGATCCGACATCGCGGGTACGTAGGCGCCGCCCGCGGTGCAGGAGCCCATCACGACGGCGATCTGCGCAATGCCCTTGGCAGACATGGAAGCCTGGTTGAAGAATATCCGCCCGAAATGTTCCCGGTCGGGAAACACTTCATCCTGGTTCGGCAGATTGGCGCCACCGCTGTCCACCAGATAGATGCAGGGCAAACGGTTCTGCTCGGCAATGGCCTGAGCGCGCAGATGCTTTTTCACGGTCAAGGGGTAATAGGTGCCGCCCTTGACCGTGGCATCGTTGCAGATGATCATGCAATCCTGTCCGCAAACAGGTGCCACACCTGCAATGACGCCAGCGCTGGGCACTTCATCGTCGTAATGCCCTTCGGCCGCGAACAAGCCGACTTCCAGAAAGGCGCTATCCGGGTCTATCAGGGCAGCAATGCGATCTCTTGGCAGCAATTTGCCACGCGACACATGCCGCTCCCGCGCGCGTTCAGGCCCGCCCAGGCTGAGCCTGCGGGCCACCGTATCGACCCCCGCTACCGCTTCGAGCAAGGCCTCGCGGTTCAGCTGGTACTCGGGGCCATGTATATCCAGACGGGATTCCAGTTTCACGATGTCTCCCGGAACAGTTCACGACCAATGAGCATGCGCCGAATCTCGCTGGTGCCGGCACCGATTTCATACAACTTGGCATCGCGCAGCAAACGCCCCGTCGGATAGTCATTGATATAACCGTTACCGCCCAGAGTCTGAATCGCCTCCAGTGCACACCAGGTGGCCTTCTCGGCGGAATACAGAATGCAACCGGCAGAATCCTTGCGCGTGGTTTCACCCCGATCGCAAGCTGCGGCCACCGCATAGACGTAGGCACGGCAGGCGCTGCTGGTGGAATACATATCGGCCAGCTTGGCCTGCATCAACTGAAATTCACCAATCGACTGACCAAACTGCTTGCGTTCATGCACATACGGCATGACGACATCCAGACAGGCCGCCATGATACCCAGCGGGCCGGCCGCCAGTACCACACGCTCATAGTCCAGCCCGGACATCAGCACGTTGACACCCTTGCCGACACCACCCAGCACATTGGCAGCAGGCACACGGCAATCCTCGAACACCAGCTCACAGGTATTGGAACCACGCATGCCCAGCTTGTCCAGCTTCTGGGCTGTGGAGAAACCCGGCATGCCCCGCTCGATCAGAAAAGCCGTGATGCCTCGCGCCTCGGCGGCAGGGTCGGTCTTGGCGTAAACAACCAATGTACCGGCATCCGGTCCGTTGGTAATCCACATCTTGTTGCCATTGAGCACATAGTCGTCACCATCGGCCCTGGCGGAGAGCTTCATGGAAACCACATCGGAACCGGCGCCGGGCTCGGACATGGCCAACGCCCCCACCACCTTCCCGGCAATCAGGTCGGGCAGATAGCGGGCCTTCTGTTCCGCTGTGCCGTTTCGATTGATCTGATTGATGCACAGATTCGAATGCGCACCATAGGAAAGCCCTACCGAGGCACTGGCACGACTGATCTCTTCGATGGCCACACAATGGGCAACGTAGCCCATGCCTGCTCCGCCTTCGCTCTCTGGCACCGTGATGCCATGCAGACCCAGTTCACCCATTGCTTCCCACAAGTCCTGCGGAAATTCATTGTCGCGATCGATCTGTGCGGCACGCGGTGCTATCTCTTCACGGGCAAACCGCGCAACCATCTCCCGCAAGGCATCAATTTCCTCTCCCAGTGAAAAACGCATACCGTTGTCGAACATATCCTACCCCTCCAGGTAATCAGGCATCATCAGGCGGCGCGTGGCTGCACGACCTGTTCTTTGGATGTGAACTTCAGCAAGGCTGTCTCGCGAATGGCCTCCGCCTTCTGCATCGCCTCGTGCTTGACGACGCCGTAGCCGCGTATCGATGACGGCACACTCAGCAACAACAAGGCACGCTCGACATTACCATTGTCAAGCTTCTGCAACACCAGATCCATGTCCGCCTCGTAGCGTCGGATCCATTCGCGCTCCTTCTGGCGCTCTTCGGTACGCCCGAAGATATCCATCTTCGTACCGCGAAAGCGCTTCCCCTTTTGCAGAATATTCAACACAGACAATATCCAGGGGCCGAAGGCACGTTTGCGAGGACGTCCGTTCACCGGCGGCCCACCCAGGACCGGCGGTGCCAGGTGCAGACGAATGGCGTAGTCGCCTTCGAATGTCTCTGTCAACTGCTCACGAAACGATGGCAATGAATACAGCCGTGCTACCTCGTACTCATCCTTGTAGGCCAGCAATCGTGCGTACTGAGTGGCCACCAGTTTCGGCAACATCTCGTCCAGGCCCAATGCCTCGCAGCGCTGGCGGAAAAGATTGACACGTTGTTCATAGCGTTGCGCCAGATCGGCATCCTGATAGTCCGTCAGATGTCGCATGCGCTGAGTCACCAGGCCGTCAAGCGTTGCCACTTCACGCAGCTCGGCACTCTGCGCGGACTCCTCCTGATCCACCTTGCCCGAGAACAGCGAAGGTTCCAGCGCCAGGCGACGTCCCCAGTGGAAGGCTGCGCGGTTCGCCTTGACCGCGACACCGTTGAGCTCAATGGCCGAATCCAGCGCCTCGAAGCTGATCGGGACAAGCCCGCTCTGCCAGGCATAACCGAGCATCATGATATTCGTGGCAATGGCATCTCCGATTCGCTCTTCTGCGGCAGCACCAAAGCGATGGAAATGCACGCTGGATTTCGAATCCCGAGCTACTCGGGACTCCACTTCGCTGTACTTGAAGTCGATATCACCGTGTTTCACAAAGCTGGCTACCGGCGCGGTGGACGTGTTCAGAACAGTGGCTGTTCTGTCCGGGTTGCACAGCACGATGCCGTCCTTTGAAGCTGCCACCACCGCATCGGCGGCAATCAGCAGATCCGCACCGCCGGCGACGATGTGTGGACTGGTGACCATGGAAGGCTTTCTGGCCAGACGAACATGGCTCAGTACGGCGCCGCCTTTCTGTGCAAGTCCTGCCATATCCAGAATCATCGAGGCATTGCCATCGATATGCGCCGCCATACCCAGCAAGGCGCCTATCGTCAATACTCCCGTGCCCCCCACACCCGTCACCGCGATGTTCCACGGGATGTCGGTCATCGCAGGGACAAGCGGCATGGGCAGCTCTTCCGCGGCAGCCTCTTCCAGCACCACCGTTTTCTTGCGCAGCTGCCCCCCTTCAATGGTCACGAAGGAGGGGCAGAAGCCCTTGAGGCAGGAGAAATCCTTGTTGCACGACGACTGATTGATCTTGCGCTTGCGGCCCATGGCCGTTTCCAGCGGCTCGATGGAGACGCAGTTGGACTGCTCGGAGCAATCGCCACAGCCTTCACAGACATCGCTGTTGATGACGACACGACGTGCAGGGTCTTCCATCAATCCACGCTTGCGCCGACGGCGCTTCTCGGCCGCACAGGTCTGGGCATAGACAATGGCATTGCAGCCCGTCAGTTCGCGCAAGGTGCGCTGCACGGCATCCATTTCATCACGATGACGAATCAGCGTGCCGGGCGGTAGCTCCGATGCCGAGAACTGGTCGGGATCATCGCTGACCACATAGATCGGGGAGACGCCTTCGGCATGCAACTGCTGGGCAATCAGCTGCGCGGACAGTTCACCATCGACTGTCTGGCCTCCTGTCATGGCCACCGCATCGTTGTACAGGATCTTGTAGGTGATATTGACACCCGCCGCCTGGGAGGCGCGAATGGCCAGCAGACCCGAGTGAAAATACGTACCGTCACCCAGGTTCACGAAGCGATGCTTCTCGTTGGTGTAATGGCTGATACTGGTCCAGGGCACGCCTTCGCCGCCCATCTGCGTGAACGTTTCAGTCTCCCGGTCCATCCACTGCACCATGTAATGACAGCCGATACCGGCCATCGCCTTTGATCCTTCGGGGACCTTGGTAGAGGTATTGTGCGGACAGCCCGAGCAGAACCAGGGTTGACGTTCGATCGGTGCGACATGGGCGGCACGTTCATCGGCGCGGCGCTGCAGGTAGGCGAGTCGCTCCTCGATACGCTTCTTCAGTGATTCATCCAGTGGCAGGCGCAGCACTCTGCTGGCAATGGCACGAGCCACTCTTGATGTACTCAAGGCCACCGACAATGGCAGGAAATGCTGATCCTTCTCGTCGAACTTGCCAACGATACGAGGTCGGACATCGGCTCGCCAGTTGAACAGTTGCTGCTTGATCTGGTTCTCGATGATCTCGCGCCGTTCCTCGATGATCAGCACCTCGTCCAGACCTTCGGAGAATTCACGGATGCCAACCGGTTCCAGCGGCCATGGCATGCGCACCTTGTACAGTCGCAGACCGATGTCCCGCGCAGCCGACTCATCGATACCGAGCTCGGCCAGCGCCTGTCGCACATCCTCGAAAGCCTTGCCGGTTGCCACGATGCCGAAGCGGGCGTTGGGGCAGTCCATGACCACCTGATCGATCTTGTTGGCTCGCGCAAAGGCCAGTGCTGCATAGGCCTTGTGTTCCTGCAAACGATCGTCCTGTACCAGCGGTGGATCAGGCCAGCGGATGTTCAGACCACCGCGTGGCATCTCGAAATCCTCGGGAATGACGAAAGGTGCGAGTTCGTTACCCAAGGACACCACGGCGCTGGTTTCCACCGTATCCGAGATGACCTTGTAGCCCACCCAGCAACCGGAAAAGCGGGACATGGCTATGCCGAACAGACCGACTTCGATGAATTCATGAATGGACGAGGGATACAGCACCGGCATGACGGCTGCCATGAAGGCGTGATCGGACTGATGCGGCAAGGTGGAGGACTTGGCCGTGTGATCATCACCGGCAAGACAGAGAACACCACCGTGTGCGGATGAACCGGCGGCATTGCCATGCTTGAAGACATCACCACAGCGGTCCACGCCAGGCCCCTTGCCGTACCAGTAGCCGACCACGCCTTCACGATTTGCCTGATGAGACAAGGGCACTTGCTGCGTACCCCAGATGGCGGTGGCCGCCATGTCTTCGTTGATGCCCGGCTGGAATCTGACGTCGAAGGTATCCAGATAGCTCTTTGCACGTTCCAGCTGCTGGTCATAAGCACCCAGCGGAGAACCGCGATAACCGGTCACGAATGCTGCCGTGTTCAGGCCTTCTGCACGATCGCGTCGCATCTGAGCCATCGGCAGTCTGACCAACGCCTGCGTACCGGTCATGAAGACACTACCGGTCTCTGCCGTGTACTTGTCCTCGAGGTTGTGCGATTTACCCATGGTCCTCTCCAAACATGTGATTGCGCCAGTCTGCACCGAAATCGGCAGACAAGGCCATGCGATTTTCATCGTCTGCGAGTGCTATTATGTTATTTCATCCTAATTGCTACTGGTCTTGCGAAAAGAACATCCTAAACACATGCCAGACACTACCGATCTGAAATTATTACGGGCCTTGCAGGCCGAGCCCACACTAAGCGTAGCCGAACTGGGAGAGCGTATCGGTCTCAGTCACACGCCGTGTTGGCGCCGGGTCAAGAAGCTCGAAGCGGAAGGCTTGATAAAAGGACGCAGCGTGTTGCTGGATGCAGAAGCCCTTGGTTTTCCCATCACGGTTTTCTGCTTCATTCGCCTCAAGCAGCACGACAGAGCCAGCATGGATTCCTTCGAGGAGAGCGCCCGTGTCCATCCCAACATCATGCAGTGCTACACCATGTCGGGCGAACAGGATTATCTGCTCAGAATACTGGCCCCCTCCATCAAGGCCTACGAAAGACTGTTGAAGAACGACCTGCTGAGTCTGCCCGGCGTCGGTCAGATGAATTCCTCCTTTGCCATGAGTGAAATCAAGAATACGCTGGATCTGCCCATCTGAACACCCGCCCTGGGCATCCATCGAGTGGGCAGAAAAGCCAATTGATATTGCCCGGTGACCAAGGTTTAATGCTGCAGGTTGCAGCAATGGCAACCACCACCAAGAGGAGAAAAAAGCATGGCACTTGAAGATTCCGTCTGTTCGCTCGTTCCCTACTTCACCGTCCAGGATGGCAAGTTGGACGAATTCAGAAAACTCGGCGAGCAGATGGTGGAGCGGACCCGCGATGAAACCGAGGTCGTCAACTACGGGTTCAGTTTCAACGGACAGCGCGCCCACTGCCGCGAGGCCTACACCAGTGCCGCAGGCCTGCTGGCCCATCTGGGCAATGTAGACAGCCTGCTGCAGGAAGCACTGAAGATATCGAGTCTGGATATTCTCGAAATTCACGGCCCTGCCGATCAGCTGACGCAACTGCAAGAGCCATTGAAAGGCCTGAATCCCACCTATTTCACGCTGGAATCCGGCTTTCGCCGCTAACGCATCACCCGATCTGCATCGACGATGATGGTTCACCCTGCACGTGGACCATTATCGTTCCGGCACACGGCTGCACTCTATGCCGCCGAATCAATGTAATCACTGATGGTCGTGGTAGCACGCGTCATGGCCGATTCAAGCTTGTCGGCGTCTGCCGCACTCAGCGGATTGAGTGCATCGTTGCAGGCTGTCTGAAACTCCCCGCACAGCTTCCAGACTTCAAGTGAGCCTACCGACAGGGACCCGGACTTGAGCTGGTGTGACAGCTGGTCCACCGACTGCCAGTCTCCATGACGAAGCGAACTGGCCAGACGTGCGCCAACGCTCTGCAAGGAGGCGATATACTCCTGCAGACACTCGGCCAGCACTTCAGGGTCGTCACCCAGTAGTGACACCAGCGCATCGGGGTCAAAGACAGGTACATCATCGGCCTCATCCGTCGAAGCGTCGTTGGCAGCACCGGCTGCAGACTCTGCGGCATCGATACCAGCATCGACATCGATGCTCCTCACCGCTGTGCTCACCACGCTCGATTCAGCAGTCACACTTTCTGTCTCAAGCACATATGTCTGTGGTTCGATGAACCTGTCAAGCGCCTCTCGCAACAGCTGCAACCTCACCGGCTTGGTCAGGTAGTCATCAACCCCCGCCTCCTCGGCACGTCGTGTTTCACCATTCAGAGCGTTAGCCGTCAACGCCATCACAGGGGTTCTCAGACGCCCCTGCTCTACTTCTTCCGTTCTGATGGTGCGCGTCAGTGTGTATCCATCCATGACAGGCATGTGCAGATCCGTACACACCAGACCGTAATGGCGCTCGCGCCACAACTCGAGAGCTTCCGCCCCATTGTCAACAAACTCCGCTGTATGGCCGAGCAGGGTCAACTGTCGGCGCAGCACCATTCTGTTGACCGGGTCATCCTCTACAACCAGGATCAGGCGACCCGCCAATAATGCAGCACTAGCACTCAGGCACACGGCTCTTGGCGACGTTGGCTCATCGACATCTGTCTGCAGTACTTCCGGAGACGCCCGACCTACGGCAATGGTGACCGCCTCGAGCAGCGTATCGCGTCGCAGACCATCATAATCGATGACAATGGATTCCGACTCTACCTTGCCTCCCTGAGTCATCATGGACGCTCGTCTGATATCCACTCGATGACGACAGGAATCGCTGACCAGCAGCACTTGCCGAATGTCCAGTGAACGCTCAGATTCGGTATGAAGACTCGGCGAGGTACTCTTCATCCCGGAACGCAGCAGCACCACCGGCTCATCGACCGAGGAGGCAATCTCCCGAATCTCTTCCACCTGAGAAACCTGATGAACGGTGGCACCCGCTGACTGGAGATACTTGCCCATATCCTCAGCATCGTACTCATCTGCCTGCATGACCAGGCAAACAACATCTTCCAGATCCTCATGTTGTAATACCCACGCATCCTCCGAAAGAGTCAAAGGCAATACCACAGTGAATGTCGAGCCTTGTCCCAGCTCACTCTCGACCGAGATCTCACCTCCCAGCAGACCCACTATGCGTTTGCAGATCGCCAGCCCCAGTCCGGAACCGCCAAAACGTCTGGTGGTTGAAGATTCAGCCTGTACGAAGGAATCGAAGATGTTGTCCAGCGTACTGGCAGCCATACCGACACCATTGTCACTGATGGAAATCTGCACACACAGGGGGGTGACAGAGCACAGCTCGACACGCACTTTCACGCGTCCGATTCGATCACCTCGCCCACCACTGAACTTCACGGCGTTGCCAACCAGATTGTTCAATATCTGTCGAATGCGGGTGGGGTCGGCAATCACCTTGTCAGGTATGGCCGGGTCAATGAACTGAGTCAGAATGACATTTCCCTTTCTGGCCACCGGCACGGATGAACTGACAACACTTTCAACCAGCTGTTCCAGCTGTACTTCGGTTGCCTCCATTTCGAAATGCCCGGCTTCGATCTTGGAAAAGTCCAGAATGTCGTCAATGATCCTCAGCAATGAAAAGGCTGAATCCTGCACCGTCTGCAGCGATCTTTGCTGCTCCTTGTTCACCGACTCCGACATCAGTACTTCAACCATGCCGACCACCCCATTCATGGGAGTGCGTATCTCATGGCTCATGGCTGCCAGAAAAGATGACTTCGCCTTGTTGGCCTCTTCCGCCGCGAGTCTGGCACTCTCCAGCTCCCGATTGACTTCCTTCAGGCTGCGAGTGCGCTGTTTGACGCGACTCTCCAGCTCATCGTTCATGCGGCTGATGCGGTCCTGGCTGATTTTCAACTGCGTGATATCGGCAGCGACTGCCAACACGATATTGTCTGATGTGCTGTTTGAGGCAATGGCAAGCTTGCCGATGCTGAACCATCTCGGCTCACCGTCAACGTCGTAGATCCTTTGCACCGAGTCTGATCGTATCTCTGTCTCGATAACCTCCAGATTTTCCTTGAGTTCGCTGCTGGCCAGCGGTCCGATCTGCAATGGCTCGCCGGTAAACACCGTTTCACCAGCAGCAATCAACTGATCGGGTGTCACGCCATACAGTCCTTCCGAATACGCCCTGTTGGCAAGAACGTACTTCCCGTTGCGGTCTCTGGCACTGATCAGGTTGGGAATATTGTCGATGACATCGCGCAGGAAATCCTGCTGTCGTTTCAGCCTCTCGAGTGCATAACGTTGCTCGGTGATGTCCCGCATGGAAACCACAGCCCCGGTCTTCTCCCCGTCCCTGTCGGGCAAGGGCCCACCACTGGCGAGTACATAGCGACGTTCCTGCCCTTTCGCATCGATACAGAATTCCACATCCCTGATGGACTCACCATTAACGGCACGATGCAGGGGACACTCTGCCCATGTCAGAGCTGTAGTACCGTCCGTTTCCATAAACCGGAAGAAGTTCGACCAGCGCTCCCTGGGAATGATGCGCAGATCTCCCGCATGCCATTCCCTGGCTGTCTTGTTGAAGATGGTGATATTCATCCGGGCATCACAGGAGACAACGCTCTCCGCCAGATTTTCCAGCAACACCAGATTGAGATCTTCCTGCTTGCGCAGTTCCGAGGTGCGCTGCGTCACCCGGTTACGCGCGGATAACAGCATATAGGCCACCACCGCAACCAGAACGCTGACCAGAACGCCGGCCGCCAGCAAGGCCCAGGGAAAGGCCGAGTCCTCGATCTGTGTAAACAGAGGGGTGGACAGATACTCGATGGACCACTGCCTGCCTGCGATGGTCAGGTACCTCATCGTACTGAACTGCGCCGGCACTCCCTGGCGATCGATGGAGAGGTCCTGCTCGCCATCGTAGAGTAGCGAATCGTCGACGGACGGGGACTCGTCGTAGATTCTGAAACTGATCGTGGAAAAGTCCTTCTGCAGAATACCCTTCATCAGATCGGTAGCCCGGAACGGGCTGTAGACAAATCCGATCAGCTCTTCACGTCGCTCCTCCACTGTTTGCGGATAGCCGTGAGATGAATACACTGGCAGATAAAGCAGGAATCCGGCCTGTTTGTAGCTGGTTATTTCCTGCAACAGTTCGACCTTGCCTGACAAGGCGGGCTGACCAGTATCCCGAGCTCTGTCCATGGCTGCTCGACGTGTACTATCCGAATACATGTCGAAACCGAAGGCCTTGCGGTTGCGTATATCGAATGGCTCAAGGTATACCGCTGCCGTATACACATCACGCTTGCCTGCCGGCTTTACCGAGTAGTCCGGGAAGCCTTCTTCTCTGATGGCCGCCTCATGTGCAGCCAGTTCCGTGGAACTACCAAGCCAGCGACTGAATCCTACGCCCTGTATACCCGGAAAATAGACAGGCAATGACAGTTCCTTGACGTAATTTCGCCATTCGTCGCGTGACACATCATCGGAACCATGGAACAGACCGACACCTCCCCGCAACACTTGCGCATAGGTGTCGAATCGCGACTGAATCTGTTGATTCAGGTAACCGGTCTCCAGCTCGAACCGGGCTTGCGAGCGTTCATGGAGCATGTTGCGCGATGCTTGCCACCCCATGACGGACATGACCAGCAACAGGGTCAAAGCACACAGGGGCACCAGGGATAGTCGAACGTTCAAACGGTCCATACTACGTCCATTGTTTTTTCAGGAACCGCGCCTGCTTTCATCGGAAAAAGGCCACGAAGTGCGTGAGAAGTAATCATAGCTGCAGCACTAGGTATGCCGGAATGTCACCAGGCCTTGGCCATCACAGGTATCCCCGGGTTCCAAACCACGGATGTGTTGCTATCGGAAGCCTGCATCGTTTGCCAGACATATATCATTTAGCTCTTGTATTTCAATGTTTTACAGTGATGTTTGATATCAGCGAATGCCGTGTTACCGGCTTCCGTCACAAATCAAGGCATTGCGTTAAGTAACAGTGTAAGAAAACCCGACATATACAAGTAACAGCGACTTGCTCGCACCGCACACGCGGATCGGCATGACAATTGATTTGTACTAACAAGCGGCTGCCGCCGACATTCAACTCCCGGGAGAACACCATGTCTGAAATACTCAAGGAGGATGGGATTCGCAAACCCAATATCTGCCTGGTCGACGACGACGACATGATGCTGTCGCTGTTCTCGCGGGTTTTGAAACGCACGGGCTGCGATGTCATCACCGCCAAGGGACCGGACGCCGCAGCCGACATACTGGCAAGTACGCAAGTCGATGTGATGATCAGTGATCTGAGAATGCCGACCATCGCTGATGGAGAACAACTACTCAAGCATGCACAAGCGCGCTATCCCGGCCTCGCAGTCTGGATGATGTCCAGCGAATTCTGCACTGAGATGCGCAATCATCTGATGCAGGCTGGCGCCGCCCAATGCATTGAAAAGCCTTTCAATGCTGACAGTATCGGACGCCTGATTGACCAGCTCGGCATTCCGAACCTGATGCGCGACCCGGCAGGTGCCAGGTAGCAACATTCTTGCAGTAATGATGAGCAGATTACGAGTGATGGACACTTCCGTGGAGAGGTGTCCATCTCTGGAGAAGCTGCTTAATCGTCAGCGCCCGGTGTCCTTCCCATGGGCCTGCTGATGAAACGTGCCATATAGGGTAGCGAATCCTTCAGGCCGTCGATCCAGACATGCCACTCGTGATCCCCATCCATGACCCTGAACTCCACCTGACCTGGCTGATGTTCCAATAGCGTATTGAACAGTACCGCACCATGGTAGGCGATGTTGAAAACATCATGATCACCGGAGTTGACATACATGGGTACAACCCACTCCTGCTGCTTGTAGGCATCCAGGTAGTTGGTGTAGTTCAGACTGGTCCACATGTCCGGATCAAACTCACCGTCTTCGCCCTGGTAGGTCGCAACCCGATGCGCCGAAGAATTCAGAGGTGGCTGCGGTATGTAGACCGCCGGACTCAGGGCGGAGGCTGCAGCAAACATCTCCGGATGTTCCAGCGCGAAGTTCACCGCGCCATAGCCTCCGGCCGACAGTCCCGCTACCAGGCGGCCCTTGCGCTCGGGAATGACTGCCCAGGTTCGTTCCACATGCGGTATCAGATCCTCGAAGAATGCCGTGCGGGCATTCTCGTTGTATCCATCCACCCACCACGACAGACTACCCGGCATGATGACGACCATGGGCGGAATGTCTCCGGAATCGATCAGGCTGTCCAGAGTTTGCAGGGCACGGCCATTGACGGCCCAGGTGTTCTCGTTGCCACCGGAACCATGCAGCAGATACAAGGCCGGGTAATGCAGATCGTCCTCCTCGTAACCGTCTGGCAAGTAGATCGTGTAGGCGTAATCACGGTCCAGGGTTTCCGAGGCAAATCGGTGGGCTGTTATCTCGCCGGCGATTACCGGCGATGAGAACAGATGAGCCATCGCAGTCAGAACTACGAAAACAAGGCTTCTTGACAACATGAGTAGCAGGAGCTCGAGGTGAAGGATGTACGAATCTACTACTACTTCACACAATTATCCAATCGGTGTCATGTGGGCGACTGGTTCAAGTAATGACCAATCACTCGGTGCACCAGCAGACTTTCTCGCCGATGCAGAACTGATCTGGCTCAAATCCTGCGCTCTCCCGGGAGGCCGGGCCCCTGATTTCCGGACCCTGGCAAGTCATGGAATGACTCCCCCACTGCTGATAACGAGTCTTCCGTGAATACACAGAGTGAAAAAGAGAACGAGGCAGACGAGAAAATCGATGAATTTGCGGAGTCCATACTGTCATCCGTGCAGGATCTCATCCTGGAAATTGCCGATATCGCCGGCAATGTCGATGAGGTATTCAGCCGAGTTACCAGCCAGACTGATTATCTGCTCGAGCTGACAGCACTGGCACAGCAACTGGCAGAGGCATCACGCGAGATTGATCAGGCTGGAAAAAGTGCTCAGCAACAAACGAACGACATGGAGTCCACCAACCAGCACTCGGAAGTGACCGTCAAGGCGGCCACCGGCCGAATCTCCGAGCTGGTCAATGCCGTCAGCCTCATCGAAGAGCGCCTGGGTTCACTCAATGGCAGCCTGGATGGCGTCAAACGGGTTTCCAGTGATATTCAGTCGGTAGCGAGATTGACCAATCTGCTGGCGCTGAATGCCACCATCGAAGCGGCCAGAGCGGGCGAAGCCGGCAAAGGCTTTGCCGTTGTGGCCGGAGAGGTGAAACTCCTGGCCAGTCAGACCGCCAGCGCTGCCGGAGTCATTGACACCACCATTTCAGATGTTTCCGGCAACGTCGGCGAGTTGATATTGACGGGCGGCAAGACACGCGAGGTCGCTGACAATGTGAATGATGGGGTCAGTGTCATCAATTGCGCGGTCAGCAGCTTCTCCTCCATGGCCTCGAACATGCAGACGGAGGTAGCCCGCATTGCAGGCGCAGCCCGTGACTCTCTCGAACAATGCGAAACGATGCGTTCGAGCATCGAAAGGGCGGCAGCGGAAATGCAGGATGCCAATGGCGCCCTCAAGGATGCCGATCGCCGTGTCAACCAGCTGCTGACCCAGGGTGAGAAGCTGGTTGCTCATGTGGCCGGCAGTGGTCGCAAGGTTCGTGACAGTGCCATCATTGACAGCGTCCGGCAAACTGCCGAACGGATTGGCAAGCTGTTCGACAATGCCATCGAGCACGGTGACACCAGTCTTGATGAGTTGTTCGACCGGGAGTACATTCCGGTGGATGGGTCGGATCCTCAGCAATACACGACGCGTTACGTTTCTCTGACAGACCGCCTGCTTGGCCCGGTGCTGGAAGAAATGCTGAACTTCAACAGCCGCATCGTATTCTGCGCAGCGGTGGATGTGAACGGCTACCTGCCTACGCACAACCGGATATTTTCATTCGAGCAGAAACCCGGGCAAACCGACTGGAACAATAGTCATTGCCGCAATCGTCGCATCTTCAACGATAGAACCGGGCTTGCCTGCGGACGCAATACGCAACCGTTCCTGCTACAGACTTACCGCCGCGACATGGGTAACGGTGAGCACGTCCTGATGTATGACTGCTCGGCTCCCATTCATGTGAAAGGCAGACACTGGGGTGGTTTCCGAATGGGCTATACCTCCTGAGTCCGGCAACCAAGGATCATCTACCCTGCCGCATTCGAGCGACTCGATCGAGGCGCCAGACACAACTGTTCCGATTCCTGATTCATTCCAACCGTGGCACGGTAGACTGCGGCCCATGCTTACGAAAATCAGTGATAGCGTCAGCCTGAAAGCGCTCGAAGTACTCGACGAGCTGGCCCGTACCGGCTCCATGCAGGAGACAGCCAGTCGCTTGAGCATGTCGACGCCCGCTGCATCGCAACAGTTGAAGCAACTTGAAACGACATTGGGGCGCAAGCTTGTCGTACACAATCGTCGCCCCATGGAGCTGACGCGCCATGGTCAGGCTTATCTGCTGCATGCCCGTACGGCACTGCAACACCTTCGTCAGGGCGCAGCCGAACTGTTGCTGGACGACCTGGGCACCATCAGATCACTGCGCATCGGCATCATCGATGACTTCGACAGCAAAGTCAGCCCGCAGCTGGCCGTGGCGCTGACCGATACCTACAGGCCCAGCGAACTGACTCTCACCACGGCAACGTCCACGCGCATCGTGCAGGACATCGCCTCCAGTGACCTGGATACCGGCATCGCTGCAAACCTCATGGAACTGCCTGACGATGTGGTGGAAATCCCGGTGCTGATCGACCCCTTCGTGCTGGCAGTACCAAAAGGCTATCTGCCGGCACCTCCCCTGAATCTGGACGGCTTGAGAGCACTGCAGTTTCTGCGCTACGAAAAGAGCCTGGCTCTGGGTCGACAGATAGACACTCACCTGGCAAGGCTGCGTCTTTCTCTGGGCAGCACCATGGCCCTTGACAGCAATCAGGCCATCTTCGCTCTGATTGCCAATGGTAGCGGCTGGGCCTTGTCCACCATGGTCGGCTATCTGCGGGCAGAGCGCTTTCACGATCAAGTCGATATCTACCCTCTGCCCTTCGCGCCGTTCCACCGAACCATCTCCCTGCTCTATCACCGACACTGGACCGCTGTGGTTACCAATGACATTGCCGAGACCCTGCGAGGTATTCTGCAATCCGGCATCGTCGATCCCGCACAGGAGCGCTTCGACTGGTTGCACGAGTCATTTCGGATAATTCAAACTCCCGATTAAGATTTTCGGAATCCACTGAATTTTCATTGACGAGGACACTGGGGACTGGCTCAATCCGATTCACATCAAGTCGAATGCATTGAGTCATGAAACAGCAGACACGAGTGGTCGTCATCGGTGGTGGTATCGCAGGCTGTTCCACGCTGTATCACCTCACGCAGGAAGGCTGGACCGACGTCGTACTCGTCGAACGCGATGAACTGACGTCGGGCACTACCTGGCATTCGGCCGCACAGGTGACCAATTTCGGCATGACGCAAACCATGGTTGCGCTGAAAAGTCATTCCATCCAGCTCTACAAGGAGCTGGCCGAGGATCCGGATTATCCGATCAACTACCACCATGGCGATGGTGGCATCCGTCTGGCCGATTCGCAGACCACCATGGATGGCTATCGACATTTTGCCAGCATGGCCAAGGCCATGGGCGTGGAATACGAGATTCTCGACGCAGAAGAGTGCGCGCGCCGTCACCCACTCATCACCACCGATGGTCTGTTGGGTGGCCTGTGGGATGCCATGGACGGCGACATCGACCCGGCACAACTGTGTCAGGCGCTGGCGCGTCGCGCTCGCAAGGCAGGTGCCGAGGTCTATCGCAATACACCGGTCACCGGCCTGACACAGCACAAGGACGACAGCTGGACCGTGCATACGGACAAGGGTGATATCGACTGCGAGATCGTGGTCAATGCCTGCGGGTATCGCGTCAACGAAGTGGGCTCCATGATGGGCGTCCACCACCCCGTCATGTCCATGGAACATCAGTACTTTCTGACCGAACCCGTACCGGAGATCGAAGCGCTCGACCATCGCGTGCCATTGTTGCGCTGTCCGATAGACGATTTCTACTCACGCCAGGAAAAGAACGGCCTGTTGATCGGTTTCTATGAGCAGGATTGCCGCACCTGGGGCATGGATGGCATCGATCCTCATTTCGTCAACGCCTTGTGTCCGGAAGACACCGACCGTGTGCTGCCGGTACTGGAAAATGTCTTCAAACGCATGCCTGTCATCGAAGAGGCCGGCATCCATACCATCATCAATGGACCGATCACCTACACCATCGACGGCGCTCCACTGGTCGGCCCCATTCCCGACAAGCGCAATGCCTTCTGCATCATCGGTCTGCGCGCCGGACTCGGTGAGGGCGGTGGCCATGGCTGGTTGCTGGCGCAACAGATTGTCCATGGCGAAGCCCAGTACGACACCTGGGTCATCGATCCACGGCGCTTCACCACCCATGCCAATGTGGAACTGTGTGCGCTGAAGGCGATTGAAGACTATCAGAACGAATTCCGCTTCCATCTGCCTCATGAACATCGACCTGCCGGCAGGCCGATGAAGACCACCCCACTGACCCCCATCCTGGCCGCCGAAGGCGCAGAATTCGGTGTCGTCAATGGCTGGGAACGGGCGGCCTATTTCAAGCCGGACGACAATTTCACCGAGACTCACAGCTACCACTTCAACGAAACCTTTGATGTGGTCGCAGCTGAAGTCAACGCGGTCCAGAACGCGGTCGGACTGACCGAGGTCAACGGCTTCAACCGATTCGAAATTACCGGTCCCGGTGCCATGGACTGGCTGGATACGATGACCTGCAGCACCATCAAGAAGAAGACCGGCAAGGTATCCCTGACCTACCTTCTGAACCAGTACGGCAATGTCAAATGTGAGGCAACGCTTGCCACACTGGACGACGATACGATCTGGTATGGCTCGGCAGCAGCGGCAGAATTTCATGACAAGGACTGGCTCGACGCTCACCTGCCAAAGGATGGTTCAGTGTCCATTCGCTCTCTGACGAATGACTATACGATTCTCGTACTGGCGGGTCCGAAGGCCCGTGAGGTACTGTCTGCCGTTTCACGAGATGACTGGTCAGCCAAGGCCTTCCCCTGGTTGTCGGTACGCAAGGCATTCATCGGTATCGCCCCAGCCGTTGTCATGTCGGTCAGCTTCTCCGGGGAACTGGCCTACGAGATTCATATCCCCAACGCCCAACTGTATGCGGCATGGTTGGCCTTGCGCCAGGCAGGCGAACCGCTGGGACTCCGTCTTTTCGGTTCACAGGCGGTGGAATCCATGCGACTGGAGAAAGGCTACCGGCACTGGAAGGCCGATCTGATCACCGAATTCAATCCGCTGGAATCCGACCTTGGCCGCTTCGTCAACCTGAACAAGCCCGACTTCATCGGCAAGCAGGCACTCGAGAATGCCTCACATCAACAACGGTTTGTATCGCTGGTACTCGATTGCACCCACGCCCCGGCACAACCGGGCGACAGCATGGTCTCCGATGGCAAGGTGATCGGTACCGTAACCTCAGCTGGCTGGGGCTACCGCGTCGGCAAGAACATCGCCATGGGATTCATCGATGCGGCGTTTACCGACCTGGGCAGCCGCCTGCAGGTGGAAGTCATCGGCCAGCCGGTGGATGCCACCGTGGTTGACCCCTGTCTGTACGATGCCGAATACAGGAATGTACGGATGTAGCTCTGCACAGCCAGGACAGGATGGCTGCATCATCCCGAGCGGCGACAACGCTCGGAGCAATAGCGAATACCCGGCCACAGTCCGCGAGACTGCCACTTCTTTCGATTCTGAAACGGCCGTTTGCATCGAGCGCACAGGCGAGTTTCACGCAATTCGGCCAGCTCCTTGCTGCGTGTCTCGCTGGCCTGCTTTCTGGCACGGCCAGGCCGGGTAACGTCGGTCCTGCCCGACGAATTGCCCGGACGACACACGCGCACGGTATTCATTCTCCGACTCATCGCTGACGCCTCACAATCCCACGCTACCTCGAACCTGCTTCCAGAATTGCGAGAAGCTGTTGAACGGTTTCTCGGGCATGGGGTACAACCATCGTCGTTCCTGCACAGCTCCAGGCCAATGCCGGCAGGCAGGATATTCGCAGCGAACCACCTGCGCAGCAGCGGTTGCTCGGCGAAGATCATCCACGGTACCGTGGTATATCTTCAGACCCAGCTTCCCGGCCCAATGGCGTACCAGCTCCCAACGCTTCGCACTCATGGGCCATTCGCGATGCCACTCGGTATCCAGAAACAGGATCCGCTGCTCCGCATCGGTTTGCCAGACACTGTTCAGATGCCATAGGGAATAGACAGCGACTGACCCCGAAAGCGGCTCTAGAGGTTTTCCGGGCAGCAGGGAGTCGAGACAGCACGGTAGTTCCTCCACTTCCTGCCACTGCGCCCGCAGCATCAGTTGTTCAGGAACAGCAAAGTCTTCAAAAGCCTCGTATGGGACATCCAGCCAGGTGTTCTCTTCATCCACCGAGCTGTACTTGTTGATGTTGGTCTGATTGGCAACGTACACCTTGTGACTGAAGGTACCGGCTACCCATTGCCAGCTCAGGGTGTTGCTCGCCAGGTCGCCATCGAGCAGATGGTAATGGAGCCAGCGCGCCGGTTCGTACCAGTGCGTATGGGCCATGTTGCAGGTCATGCCCGCTACCCACAAGCGCGCGTGATTGTGCATCAGTCCCTCACCTTGCAGGTGTTCCAGGCAGCTGTCGACAGCTGCGATACCGGTGCGACTCTTCATGACTGCCAGCGGGACGGCAGTATCCTCAACACCCACTTGAGCCTGCCGCATGTCATGAAAGATGGCCTCGCCATGCTGCTGCCACACCCGATGGAAGTATTCGCGCCAGGCCAGCTCGAACAGCAGACGGTAGCAGTCACCGGGCTTGTTGTTCGCCAGAACACCCTTTGCGACTGTTGTCGTATCGATGATGCCATGAGTCAGAAAGGGACTCAGCCAGGTAACCGCACCATCCAGCTGATTACGGCTCTTGTCGTAGGCACGCGGATCGATCCGCTCGATGCGTAATTCGACCTCATCCGAATCGCACAGATAATGTGCCAGACCGGGTGCCGGTGTACTCAGTGTCATGTCGTGATTCCTGTGATCGAAACGGCGGCCAGGGTCGTAGTAACGAGCATGCGAACAGCCTCTCTCATATTCCCCCATCAGCTTTTTGCCCAGCATCCCGTTATACGAGAGGATGTCGAAAAGGTATGTCTGGTGGAAGAATCCTTGTTCTTCGGCGATGAACGCTATCCGTTATCGTTTCATCGGCAGAAGCTGGCTTTCCATCTGGCCACTCTCGACGCCTACGAAAAGCGGCTTGGCAGACAGCGTGCGGTCGAGCGGATTCATTACACCGGAAATTCCAGGCTGCTGGAGACGCTGATCAAGCGCCTTGCCGCCAATGGATTCAAGCGTGTGCTGGTGGCAGATGTTCACGATTTCGAACTGAACAGGAGGCTCGAGCGCGCATGTGCGCAGACGCAGATCCGTCTGGAAGTCTTGCCCACACCCGCCTTCATCAATACGCAACAGGACAACCGTGACTATCGCGACGGGCGCAAACGCTGGTTCATGGCGGACTTCTACCAGTGGCAACGGCGACGTCTGAATGTATTGATGGAAGATGACGAACCGACAGGTGGTCAATGGAGCTTCGACGAGGACAATCGCAAGAAGATGCCGGCGGCAGAGATCAAGCTGATTCAGCCCTTGCCGATCAAGCAGAAGACAGCACGGATCAGACGAGCTTGCGACCTGACGGATGACCGCTTTCCACAGGCCCGAGGACATCTGGAGCAGTGGCCCTACCCCACCACACACAAGGGGGCTGCAGACTGGCTGGAACGATTCTGCGAAGAACGCTTTGCCAAATTCGGGCCCTATGAAGACGCCATGGTTCAGGGACACAGCTTTCTGCATCATTCCGTACTCACGCCCATGCTCAATACCGGTCTGTTGACCCCGCAACAGATTCTGGACACGGCACTGGATGCGCAGCAGGAATTGAATATTCCTCTGAACAGTGTCGAAGGATTCGTGCGACAGATCATCGGTTGGCGCGAATTCATGCGGGCGACCTATGACGACCTGGGTGTTTCGATGCGCACCACCAATCACTGGCAACATCACAACCCTCTGCCTGATGGTTTCTACACGGCGGAAACCGGCATCGCACCCATCGACGATTGCATCGGACGGGTTCTCGACACCGGCTATTGTCATCACATCGAACGACTCATGCTCCTCGGTGGTTTTCTGTTCTTGTGCGAAGTCGATCCGGATGAAGTCTACCGCTGGTTCATGGAAATGTTCATCGATGCCTATGACTGGGTCATGGTGCCGAATGTCTATGCCATGAGTCAGCACGCCGATGGCGGATCCATCACGACCAAACCGTATTTTTCAGGCTCCAACTACATCCTGAAAATGAGCAATTTCAAACGCGGTGACTGGTGCGACACATGGGATGGTCTTTACTGGCGATGGATCTGGAAACAGCGCAAGGCTCTTGGCAACAACCCCAGATGGGCCATGATGTGCCGGGCAGCCGAAAAGATGGATGCAGGCAAGCGGCAAACGCATCTGAATAATGCGGAGGCCTACCTGGAAGCGATGTAGAAAGCTGATATTCAGCCGGCTGGCGTCGTTACACGGATTTCACGATAGTAGATATAGAGCCCACTGCCGATGATCAGCGTCGCCCCGATCAGCGTCCAGCGATCGGGCAAGGCATTGAAAACCAGAAAACCGAACAACGTTGCCCAGACCAGAGAGGAGTAACTGAACGGCACGACCAGCGAGGCCGGAGCACTACGAAAGGCCCGTATCAGACAGAAATGGCTGACACAGCCCAGAAAACCCACACACAGCATCAGAGCCCAGGCACTCATGTCCGGTGACTTCCAGACCATCGGAGCCCAGGCACTCATGACGACGGATCCGACCACGCCGGAATAGAACAAGGTTGTCATCGGGCTGTCTACCAGACGCAATCGACGCGTCATGATCTGATAAAGCGCATTACTGGCCGCAGCACCAATCAGGAACAGATGGCCCGCTGCCGGCAACCAGTTTCCGGTGGATTCCAGACCATCGTTCGCAACAGACGGCGCGACACCAGAACCCGGATGTGGAAGCACAATCACCAGCGCGCCCAGAAAACCGATGATCACACCCACCCAGCGCCGAATACCGACACTCTCTCCCAACAACGGGATGGCAAGCACCGTCACGAAAATGGGAGATAGAAACATGATGACGGACGCTGTGGACAGTGGCGTGCTCTGCAGCCCCGAAAAGAACATCAAGGTGGTGAGCATCAGCAGCGATGAACGCAATAACTGCAAGGGCAACTTGTCGCTGACAATGGTAACCATGATTTCCTTGCGCAGAAACACCAGCATCCACAACAGATGAAAGACGAAACGCGCCCAGGCCACTTGCTGGGGAGCGTAGTCCTGAGTGAGAAACTTGGCGACGGTGTCCATTGCCACAAACAGGCACGTTGTCAGCAGCATCCACAGTATGCCGCTGAGATGATTCTCCGCGTTCGGCGTGTAGCCAGGGCTTGTCGTCATGATTGAAATCGTCTTGAGTAAGGAGGCCGATACTTACCGGCTGAATCTGTCTCGATTACTCTCGAGCATCTGACTGACACAGAAACATTCCCCTGAACAGATGATGATACGACGTTCGAACCGTCGATATCCAGCCTGCTTCATCATGAGCATCAGCATGGCCATGATCATGGCTAGTGGGAAAAAACACGGTCGTAAACGCCTGCCAACATGACTGGTCTTTTGTACAGAACTGCCATCCGAGTGTTTTGGCTAGTGTGGGCAACACCAAGGGCCAGTTTTTCCGCACAAAACCAGACTATCGAATAGCAGCCGTAGCTACCTATACCTATGGTTGTATTGCCAGTGCTCCGGCGACTCTCTACTGTCCTCGCTGTCCCGACGTCTTGATGAAAAGGCCAGTGGACACTGGTATCCGGCAGTCGTGAGAATCGAATACAACCAGGCGTGCGACGCTTGCAAGGATGATTCAGCGACTCCATACGTAAAGGAGAGAACCATGAAGAATCTGTTGAAATACGCACCAGGCAACTGGCACGCAACACCCACATTGCACAACAAACCACATCGGCGAACACGAACCCGGATGCTGGCGGCCCTCTTCGCTCTGGCCTGCGCGTTGCAAGCGCATTCCGCATTGGCATTCAACCGCTTTGTCGATTCGACTGGTGGCAGTGACTCCAGCAACTGCCTTGTCAGCGCCAATCCCTGCCGGACGATTGCATTCGCCATTGGCAACTCCATACCGAATGATCAGATAGTTCTCATGTCACTTGCCGGTGCCCCGAATGTCTACAACGAGTCCGGCATACTAATCCCTTTCAATCTGACTATCCGTGGTGTCAATGCCTTCCGATCAGTGATTGACGGCGGTGCAATCGATCGAATCTTCACCGTCAATGGCGGTAACCTGTTGCTGAATCGGGTGACGCTTCGGAATGGGAATGCAAACCCTCTGGCAGGAGGCGCCGGAGGTGCTGTACAGCTGGTCAACGGTTCGCTGACCGTTCTAAGCTCGATACTCATGCATAACGTCGCTCTGCAAGGTGGTGCCATTGCGGCCGGGAATACCGCAGGCCCTGTCAGAATCCTTGCAAGCCAGGTTCACCACAACAGGTCGACCGCAAGTGGCGGTGCCATCCATTGCGATGGCTGCGGTGAAATTCGTATTCAGGCAAGCCATCTTTTCAAGAACCTTGCCGGCTCACAAGGTGGCGCAGTGTTCATTCAGTTGGCCCCCATGTCAACCCTCTTCACTCGATTCGGCGTGAACCATGCCAATGATGGCGGCGCCATCTTTGCAAACAGCTCGCAGCTCGCTATCCACGACAGCGAGCTGCTTGACAATGAGGCCAATCAAGGCGACGGCGGCGCAATATTCTCAGCAGGCAGTCTGAGTATTCAGCGCAGTACAATCGCGGGGAATTCTGCAACGGAAAATGGCGGTGGTGTATTCGTGTTCGGTGATGTGGATCTGAACACGTCGAACAGCACTTACAGTCGCAATACGGCGATTGCCGGCGGTGCACTCTCCCTGGTCGGCAATTTCCCGAGCCCGGGTCCAACAGCACACGTAAGCAACAGTACCTTTGTCGATAACGAGTCCAGCTTTGGCGGTCAGGGGCATCATATCAGCGGTGCATGGTCATTCCTGCGAGTGGACAATTCCATTCTTCACCTGTCACCTGCCTTGCAAGCGACGAACGATGCCTGCACAGCACCGGTCACGGCAGGCGCTGCCAATCTGATTGGTGATTCATCCTGCAATACGGGAGGCGCCGCATTCAGCTTCGGTGCAGTCAGTGGATTGAACACAGCATTGTCGTTCAACGGTGGTTTCAGTCGAACACATGCCATCAACGCTGCAAGCAATGCCGTCGATAGCTCGTTTTCCGGTTTGTGTATCAACACTCAGACGGGCAACCCTCTGACAGTGGATCAACGCCGTCGTCCGCGCCCCGTGGATGGCAACCTGAATGGGGTTGCCGTCTGTGATATCGGTGCCTTTGAATTGCAGTAGGGAGGCTGCAGCACCATGGGCGACAGCCACTCACAACAACGGTCCGTCCAACACAGGGACGGGCCGCTGGTGGGCGAAACGGTGAGACTCCATTGACCACCCGTCTCTCCGAACCCACTGCACAGTGATCTTATTCCTTTTTTCACTGGAATTCGGCAAATCGCCACAGAGCTGATGCAAAGCGGCTTTTCATGCGGATTGCCGACGGTATAACGGTTATTGGCATGACATCGACCAATCGGATGTAGACGTCGTGATGGGGATCGCTACTATAGGAGTACGCTCCCGTCATCCCTCCATGCTCTGCGGATAGAGGACTGACAGAAGCGATTTCCAACTGGCTGAACAGGAGATCGTCAAACATGCATCATGGTCATGCGAAACGCAGACTCCGACGCGTGATGCAGATAGTCGCTCCGGGTGTTCTCGCCCTGTCGGGCTACCGTCCATCCTGGCTGGCCAATGATCTTGCAGCCGGATTGTCAGTTGCCGCCATTGCACTTCCAGTCGGAATCGCCTACTCGGACCTGGCCGGTGTACCGCCGGTTGTCGGTATGTACTCTGCGATATTCCCACTGTTCGCCTATGCGCTGTTCGGCTCCTCACGCCAACTGATGACCGGGCCTGATGCTGCTACCTGTATTCTTGTCGCCTCGACGCTGAGCCCTCTGGCGGGCGGCGATCCTGAACTTTATGCAACCCTGTTGTTCGGCCTGACCATCATGAGCGGTCTGCTGTACATTCTGGCAGGCGTGATCAGACTCGGGTTCATGGCAAACTTCCTGTCACAGCCCATACTGACGGGTTATCTGAACGGTATTGCCGTACTGATCATCGTCGGGCAGCTACCGAAACTGCTCGGCTACCCGGCAAGCGAACACGAATTCCTGCCGAGGATCCTGGAGTTTTTCCAGCGCGTCGATCAAAGCCATTGGCCAACCGCGGCACTCGGTGCAGCAACACTTGTCGTGCTGGTGTTGATACTCCGGTTCCTGCCACGGCTACCCGGCGCTTTCGTGGTGGTCGGTCTCAGCATCCTGCTGGTAACGGGCCTGAACCTGGAACAACAGGGTGTGACTGTGCTGGGAGAAGTACCCGGCGGTATGCCGATCATCACCTTGCCATCCTTCAACTTCGGCGCATTCAATGACATCTTCAGCGCTGCAGCCGGACTGGTACTCGTCAGTTTCACCAGTGGTGTACTCACCGCCAAGAGTTTTGCGCGGCGCAATGGCTATGAAATCGATGCAAACCAGGAGTTGATCGGCTTCGGTGCATGCAACCTTGCCTCCGGCCTGGCGCAGGGCTTTCCGGTCACCGGTGCGGATTCACGCACAGCTGTCAACAATGCCATGGGTGGCAAGACGCAGATGGTAGGACTGGTGGCAGGTGGCGCCATGCTGCTGGTGCTGGTTTATCTGACTGCGCCACTCGCACACGTACCCTCCACCGCACTGGCAGCGGTCATCCTGGTTTCTGCTGTCGGCCTGTTCGATCTGAACGATCTGCGCATGTTGTATCGCATGAGCTATCGGGAGTTCCTGATGTCCGTGATCACCACACTTGGTGTACTGGTGCTTGGTGTGTTGCCAGGCATCCTGTTGGCGGTCGCCTTGTCTCTTATCTGGCTACTGTCCGTAGAGTCACGACCCAATGATGCCGTTCTGGGCAGGGTCAAGGGCCAGAAGGGATTTCACAACATTGCCGACTACCCCGAAGCCAAGACCATTCCGGGGCTGCTGCTCTACCGCTTCGAGTCCAATCTGGTTTTCTACAACGCCGACTACATGAAGTCCCGGGTACGAGCGATTGTCGCAGCCCAGAAGACACCTGTCGAATGGCTGGTACTGGATGCCAGTGCCATCAACATCGTCGATGCAACCGGACTGCGCAAGTTCGACGAACTACGACAGGAACTGGCAGCCATGGGCGTATCGGTCTATGTCGCACGCCTGAGGCGCCATCTGGGCCATTTCTTCAATGAAGACTTCGTCGAGAATCGACGTGAGCGAGGCCGGAAATATCTCTTCCAGACACTCAAGCCGGCGATAAATGCCTTCCTGAAACAGCGTCGCGCAAGTGAATTGACATTGGCTGAAGCGGAGGCCAATGCACGCCGCAAGAAAGCCAGAAAGTCCCTGATGCAGGCGTTGAAACCGACGCTGGATGATTACCTGATGCAGCAGCAGGCTGCCGCAGAAACGCAAGGGATCACAAGCACGGATAACCCGGAAAAAGCGGAGAACAAACGTCGCCTTGAAGCGCTCAGACCGGCAATCAGTGCTTATCTGATGCAACAGAGGGAGGCGGCACAACGACAGGACGCGTCCCTCGAGACTGATCAGGCACTGGACGATCGGCAATGGCGAGAGCCGGTCGAGCTTCCCAGAAAAAAGAAGAATGACGTCATACCGAGCCCTGAGGCAGATGCGAACGCCGATTCGGGCGATGGAAAACCGAAAGCCTGAACACGATGCCTTGCGGCTCTGATTGTGGATGCCTGCCTGACGCAAGGCCCGGCCCCTTGTGACTCGATAGCCTGGCTTGCGTCTTCGGAAAGAAAATATCGTTTGTCCCGCGTGCTCGTCGTGACTAGTCTGAAGGCATCCATTCAACGCTCACGGAAGTTCACGAGATGAAGCACGCAACTTGCAGCATTGACCACCTGATCGATCAGGTAGACATCTCCGAGTACGAACGTCAGAAGATAAAGTCACAGGTCCATCAGGCGGAACGGGTAGCAGATACCATTCACAGCTGTATCACGAAACTCAGCAGACTGGCAAAGTCGCTGAGCCCGTCGCGAAACGTCAAATTACACCAGCACTGAATGCACTGGTGTATTTGGTGGTCGGTAGTCGACGGCTGATCGAGACCACAACTCAGGCGGTTTGCAGCAACGCCTGATCAAGGTCATGAATCAGATCATCGACGTCTTCGATGCCCACCGCCAGGCGCAACAGATTCTCCGGCACGCCGGTCTCCGGTGGCTCTATGCTGTGACGATGCTCTATCAGGGTTTCAACACCACCGAGTGAGGTCGCCCTGACAAGCAGTTGCAGTCGACCGATAACCGCAAGGGTCTCGGCCTTGTCACCCTTCACCAGAAATGACATCAAGCTACCGTAACCGCCGCACATCTGCTGGCGAGCGATATCGTGACCGGGATGAGATTCCAGGCCCGGGTAGAGCACCTTCTCCACGCGCTCATGCTGATGCAGGAACTCGGCAATGCGCGCAGCGTTCTGGCAGGCCCTCTCGACTCGCAACACCACGGTTCGCATGCCACGAAGCAACATGGATGCATCAAACGGACTGATGACAGCACCGGCATCATGACGCTCCGTGACGATTCGCTGCCAATGGCGGTGGTTGTCTCGGCTGACCAGGGCGCCGGCAATGACATCGCTGTGACCATTCAGGGATTTGGTGGCCGAATGCATCACGATATCGGCACCCAACTCCAGCGGGCGTGTCAGCAGTGGCGTGGGTACCGTGTTGTCGACGATCAGCAGCGCGCCTGCGGCATGGGCAAGCTCGGCCGCCAGACGAATGTCGGTGATGTGCATCATCGGATTGCTGGGTGTTTCCACCCACACGAAATCCGTACGTTCTCCCGCCTGAATGGCTTCGCGCAAACTGACAGCGTTATCCGGTGCGTAATAACTGATCGATATTGACGCCCTCGCACAGTACTGCCGGGTCCAGCTGAACACGCCCCAATACATCGACTGTGGCAGAACCACACGAGCACCGCTCTCCAGGGTATAGAACACGGCTGCAATGGCCGCCATACCGGAGGCAAACAGCAAGGCCTGTTCACCATTTTCAAGTTTTGCCAGTACGCGCTCTGCCTGTACAAAGGATGGGTTATTGTCCCGGGCATACACATGGCCCGCACTTATCGGCTGATTCGCGGTATCTCTGGCAAAGGTGGTCGAGGTGTTGAGCG
>CBDUIJ010000006.1:0-42159 GCA_965367215.1 uncultured Granulosicoccus sp. | reverse complement strand
GGTGTTGCCGTCAGTGCCACCGTCGGTGTTCCCGGTATCCGTATTGCCGTCACTACCGCCGTCGGTGTTGCCGGTATCCGTATTGCCGTCACTACCGCCGTCGGTGTTGCCGGTATCCGTATTGCCGTCACTACCACCGTCGGTATTACCGGTATCAGTGTTACCGTCGCTACCGCCGTCGGTGTTACCCGTATCGGTATTGCCATCGCTACCACCGTCGGTATTGCCCGTATCAGTGTTACCGTCGCTACCGCCGGCGGTCGTGCCGCCACCATTGCCATTGGGATCGATGAACGGAAAATACACCGGTTCCGAATCGCCGCCGGAAATCGTCAGTGGATGTGGATTGGTACCCGGTGCCGGAATCAGACCAGGAGGCAGTTCCGGGTCAGTCTCGTCCATGACGACGATGTAGTTGCCATCGGGTATGCCCGGCAATACGAAGTTGCCACTGGTGTCAGTGTCAATGGAATCCCCAATGGGCATATCCTCGCCAGCATCAACCACGCCGTTGCCGTTGACATCTTCGTACAAGGTAATCGCGATATCACTGATACCCGCTTCAGTGACTTCCCGTGTACCGCTGCCGTCGACATCATTGAACACCGCACCTGTAGTGACATTCAGATTGTCAGCCAGAAAATACCCGGACAGACCTCCGTAGATATCAGCATCATCACCCGGTACACCGTAGTCATCTTCGGTATCACTTGGGAAGGTGGATGGGTCCAGCAGATCATGCTCTTCCGCGTTCACATCATCGGAGAAAAACGAAAACCCGTAGTATCGCTGACCAGGTTGCAAGCCAAGACCATCTGCCGATATGAAGGCCATGCCGACCGACTCGAACGAACGCTCGGTTTCCACCGGAAAACTCTGTGGTTCGTTGTAGTTGTTCTGCAGGAATGAATACTGATGTTGCAGATCGGTGATGCCGTAGCAATTCGCTGGCGCACTGCAACCACTGGCTCCGATGAGCACCATTGGCCCGTAGGAGGCAGGTTGGCCAAATATGTCCAGTGACAGGATAGCCGCCATCTTCACCGGATTGTTACTGGACTTCTCTGCTGCCAGATGGCCAGCACGTTCCATCGCGTCGGCTGAAAAAGGTGTCAGAACGCCATGATCAAACACATAGTCCAGACGCTCGATATTCTTGGCATCGGGCAACACATTGGAAAACAGATCTACTGCGCCGCGGTTCAGGACTCGACTCGAGAGCATGGCCGGGATATCACAATTACCGGTACCGGAACCATCACTGGGATAATCGGCAGCAAACTGTCTTGATGCATCACCATCGGACAAACGCTCGACGAAGATGCCGCAGGGTTCACCGGTAGTTACACCTGGAATGTCACGACGTTGAATCGCCACATGATCGGCGGCTGCAGCGTAGGAGTAAGCAAGCCCTTCGGATGTAAAGCCTTCCATGATCTGGTTGCTTCCCATACCCCACTGGTACTCTATACCTTCTGCAGTATAGGTAAACGGTGTCGCCGAAACCTCACTTGTCTGGATGCTGCTGACCGGCCCGGATGCCTGAACACCCGCTGCCAGAGTCAATCCGACTGCAGCGGCGACCAGCGTGAGTACGGCAGATTGCCTGCCGTAGTTTCCGCCAGTAGTGCGGTCAACACATGGCCGTCTCTGCAGGTGAAGTAGTTGTTCGCTCTTGTCCATGATGACTCCGAATAGTTCGTTCGATTGCGCCGAATGATTGGGGGTCGCAGCGCGGAAAATCTGGTTTCATGTCGACGCGGTAGCGTCACATTATTGACTTCCTTGTCAATCGTATTACTGGTATGTTAACCGACCCGTAAGGGTTTCATGAGCGCCTTCACCGCTATTGCAGACTTGAAGGCCGGGTTTAATTACCAAAAATGTGTAATTGAGCATATTGGATCAGAATGATCGTCTTTGCATCCATGATCTCTCCTGATGCGATCCAGTCCACTGCCTGCGCCAGTTCTATCTCCAGCACTTCGATATCCTCACCTTCTTCCTCTATCCCGCCTCCCTTGCCGGATCGAAGTTTGTCGTCATATTCAGCCGCGAAGTAGAAAAGCTGTTCGGTTACCGAACCAGGCGTGGCATAAGCCTTGAACAGAAACGCCGGTGGCCCTATGAGAAAGCCGGTTTCCTGCTCTGTTTCGGCCTGAATCGTGGCTTCAGCGTTACCCTCCTCGATAATGCCGGCAGGTACTTCGAACAATAATCCGTCGCCACCGAGTGTCCATGCCGGAAAACGAAATTGCCTTGTCAGGACGATAGTACGTTTGTTGCGGTTATACAACAAAATGGCCGCACCATGACCTCGGTGGTAGATTTCACGATGTTGCTCCTGCCAGCGTCCATCGTTTCGCTGATAGTCGAATACAACCTGCTCCAGCGTTGCCCAACCATCGGACAGTACAGATCGCGAATGCACCCGAACTCGATCGGAAGAGGTACGAGTGCGCGATTCGGACTCACTGGGTGGCGTCATGTTCTTCACGTTGGTGCAATTTCAAGCTGTGTTTGTACAACATGCATTCTGCCTGTTACAGGCTGTTACAGGCTGATGCGCCTGTGAAAAATCATCACACCGGTACTGACCGATACTGTACTTCGACATCTGCAACAACTACCCGTTGACGCAGATAGCTGAAAACCACCTGATACAAGAGAGTGTAGAAGACCCATGAATAATGTGAAAAGAATAATCATAACGACCGTCGCCTTCACCACCATCGCTGTGACAGCGGCAGCCTACGCCGAACGTGGTGATGGCAAGCGACAGGAGAAGATGGTAGAACGCATCAGCAGCAAGCTGGAACTCAACGACGTTCAGACACAGGCACTGGAGAACTTTTCCGCAGAGCTGGCAGAAACCCGTCAACTGATGCACGGTGAAGGCAACGGTTTGAAAAGCGAACTAGGCAGCCTGATCGATGCACCTTCGTTTGATCAGGGCCAGGCACTGAATCTGATCAACGAACGTGCAGCCGCAGTCCAGGCCAATGCCCCCGAACTGGTTGCAGCTGCCGCTGTTTTCTTTGACGGCCTGTCAGACGAACAGAAATCACAGGTTCAGAAGTTCATGGAAAAGGGCGGCCGTCACCACCGTGGCAAGAACAAGGATCATTGAACCGCTTTTATATATAGTGTTTGTTGCCTGCTGAGTTAAGCTATCGCGCATGAACTCGGTACTTCTCATAGATGATGACGGCAAACTGGCAGAGGCGCTGGGTGAGTACTGCGTACGATTCGGCATCCGGATCGAACCGGCGCTGACACCCAGCGCCGGCCTGGCAAAGCTGTCCAGAGAGCATTTCGATGCCGTCATACTCGACGTGATGCTCCCTGAAATGGATGGCTTCGAAGTCTGCAAACGCATCCGTCAAACGCATGACATTCCGATCATCATGCTCACCGCCCGCGGTGATGTCACCGACCGCATTGTCGGCCTGGAAATAGGGGCAGACGATTACGTTCCCAAACCTTTCGATCCGCGCGAGCTGGTAGCTCGACTTCAGGTCAACATCAAACGCCATAGCAAGACTGCAGGCCTTGCACACACCGATGAAGTACCGGATTTGTATTTTGAAGGACTTTCATTGCACCCTCTGCAACGAGAGATCAAGGTCAACGGACTACCGGTAGAACTGACCACCAAGGAGTTCTCGCTGTTGCAGTTTCTCGCTGAGTCGCCTGGTCGTGCTTTTTCACGAGACGAAATCCTTGCAACGCTCAAGGGCACCGAGAACGAACTGTTTACCCGATCAGTGGATATTCTGGTCAGTCGCCTGCGTGCCAAACTCAAACCATTGCAACCGATTCGTACGCTGCATGGGGCGGGCTATGCCTTTGTATTGAACAAGATCGACCCTCCTCAAGAGTCCACGTGATCAGAGCACTTTCCTCTTCGCTGTCACTGCGCCTGCTCGGAATATTCGTGGTGACCTCGACACTGGTCATCGTGATCCTTGTCAGCCTGTTCACGCGTGGACTGAGCGCACAGTGGGTACGCTCCATTCGCCCGCATCTCGTTCAATACGTACAGTACATCCAGGAAGATCTGGGTACCCCTCCGGACCCGGCCCGTGCTGACACACTTGCCAGACGACTGCCCGTGGATATCCATATCTATCGCGACAACCACCTGGTACATGCGACCACCGGCAGCTTGCTGGATCTGGACAACATCAACTTCGAACCCGTTGCCAAACGCTGGAGAAAGCGCGTCTCCCCTGACGCCGATCATGGTCAGGAGAACCGCCCCCTACCCCTACCGTCCGACCTTGTCCCTTACGCCTCCAAGGCCTCCCGCGGAGACCGGCAACGCATCCTGCGCATCACGAGCGGTGATTACACGATCTATTTCGATTTGCGGGAACCTCGACCTCGTCATGGGCGCTTCAGCCGATTCAACGATGAATTGTTACTGGCTCTTGCGCTACTGGCCCTTGTTCTCGGCGCCAGTTATCTGCTGATACGTCGTCAACTTTCCCCTATCCGTCAGATCCAGAAAGGCGTCGGAATCATGAGCGAAGGCAATCTGAGCCATCGTATCGACTGCAGTGGCAACAGCGATCTCGACCAGCTATCCAACAGCATCGATGCCATGGCGAGCAGGCTTCAGGACATGCTTGATGCCAAGCGCCAGCTGTTGATAGCAATCAGTCATGAGCTGCGTTCTCCGATTACTCGCGCGCGCATCAATACCGAACTGCTTCCCGATTCACGACAGCGTGAACGATTGATGGAAGATCTTTCGGACATGGAACGCATGATTCGAGACATCATGGAATCAGAGCAATTGCAGAGCCGGCACTCAGTCCTGAACCGAGAACAGCTCGACCTGGCGGAGCTGTTCGACGAGGAGCTACAGCACATTGCACCGGAAGCCGCATTGAGGCTCGAGAAAGGAGCTGACTTTCAGATCAACGGTGATGCCGCACGTTTGCGTATCCTGCTGCGCAACCTGGTACTGAATGCACAGCAACACGGCAAGAGCGAAGACGGCAGTGTACGTCTTGATGTGACCTTGAAAGACACCGGTGACCAATTGACTCTGATCATCGAAGACCAGGGCCGAGGAATCGGCAAGGAACATTTGAGTGAAATTTCCGCACCGTTCTACCGACCGGACGCATCGAGAAGTCGCGAGACAGGTGGATTCGGTCTGGGCCTGACCCTGGCACGACTCATCGCAGAGGCGCATGGCGGATCCCTGAGTATTCTCAGCGATCCCGAGAACCGTCAGGGCACTCGGGTGGTCGTGCATCTGCCCCGGTAGTCGGTCAGGTAAAGCCCAGACAGGCCAATGCGCTGCACTTTGTCAGCGGCGCCCCAGCAACAGTCGACGACTCGCCTCGAACCAGGCTCGCAGCATGGCTGCAACTGGCCTGGTAACCATGTCGAGCGTACGGGTGATCAGCAACCACATGCCCAGTACCAGACCTTGTCTGCGACGCTCACCGATTGGCGACGAGGTACTTGCTGCGCTCATCCTGCCACCTGTCAAAAGAGTCGCCAGCGGCGGGTAGATACGCAGAGTCACGTTCACGACGACAATCGCCATGGCCATGGATAACACAGGCGCTGCCAGAAACCAGATGAGAAACACGTTTGACTCTCTGCCACCGAGCGTCGGTGCCCAGAGCGCATGAAAAACCATCGTCAGCATCAGATAATGACCGCAGAATGCAGCAAACAGATACGGTGTGAAACGCGTTGTCCATGCCTGCAATCGCCCTCCCAGCGCCATGGGAATCAAGGTCCAGATAGCCAGCGACCCGAACAAGCGGCCAATCGGATACAACACCACTTCATCAAACTCCATGTCGCGAGCGGCAAACAAACTGACCGTGTCCTCTGCAATACCGCTGTTGACCAACAGGATCGCCATGGTTGCCACGAATGACAGGACGACGAACAAGGGCCAGAACCTGTCCAGTGCGTTCAGAGCGACCTTGCGAGTGGCCAGATAGATTCCAGTGGAAAACGCGAACAACACCAAGGGCCTGAGAATCAATACCGAGGATTGGTCGTGCTCGAACAGGTAGAAGAGACCAAGCAGAGGCAGGACGAGCCAGGCCATACGCTGTATGGCCGGTAACAGGATGGGTGACAGCAGCACGCAAACAAAGAGATCACGCAGGAACCCGAGGTGCATGGTGGCCCCGTCTGGCATTGCGGTCAGAAACAATACGAAATTGAGCTGCTCCAGCAAGGTCTGCGCATCGTCCAGAAAGGTCGGGCGAAACCTGGAGGCCGCCAGATAGATCAGACAGGTAGCAACGGCCCAGATGAACATCGGCAGGATGATGGATTTGAAACGGCGGCGGTACAACAACCAGACAGAGCTGCCCGGCTTGAGCAAGGTAGTGGCTGCGAGGTAGCCCGATACGACACTGAGCAAGGCGGCACTGGCTCTGCCCGGCCCTTCCACCAGAAATCCTTCCAGGAAGACGGCAAAGCCGCCATCGCTCAATGTATAGAGCACGGCACTGGTCTGACCATCAGGCACATGAACGAAAATCATGAACAGCACACATAGCATGCGTGCCATGGCTATCCGCTGTCGCGTCTCGTGCTCAATTTGTGGAACAGACTCCGACATACCGCGGTCATGAACACATTCTGAAAGGATGCGGTGATGATAGAAGACGACTGCGCATAGCGTATGGATATTTGATGACAATAAGGCACTGCGAACTGACAAGTTCGACAGGCTGATCGCATTCCGGGCTGTCATGAGCGATTTGAGGCGCCCCGAGAACAACAGCTATGCCTCTTTACAATCAATAGCTTGCAGTGAGGAGGTTGAGTGCCATCGTGTCGGTTTTGCCGTGTTGTCTTCCGGCAACTTACCGAGGGTTCATATCTCCGCGAGAAACGGTAACAAGCTCAGGGCTCGACTGGCATTGCGGCCTGTCTCACGGATTTGGCTCTTGCAGTCCGGGATGCACCCCACAGGGGTACCAGCTCGACCGCCAGCATGGCGATGAATATCAGGACGCAGCCAGCCAGACCGATCATGCCGACTCGCTCGCCCAACCACCAGAAAGCAAACAGGGCTGCAAAGGGCGCCTCGGAAGACAGGAATATGGCGGCTTGGGGTGCGCTGGTGTAACGCTGCCCGATCACCTGCAGGGTAAAGGCAAAGCCGCTGGCAAAGATGCCGGCATAGAGAATCTGCGGCCCGGCAGCGACGATGGATGACCAGCGAATGGGTTCCAGCAATAGCGCAAACAACAGCGCGATGCCTCCGGTCACCGCGAACTGCGTGACAGACAAGGCCAGTGGCCGGCCAGACTGCCCGACGAAGCGGGCGATCATCACCACCTGCAATGCCCAGCAGGCCGCACTGCCAATGGTCAGCACATCACCGATCACCAACGCGCCAATGTTTCCACCTGATAACAGGTAGATACCAATCAGCGACAGGATGGCAGCCACCCAGGTAATCCTGTGTGGAAATTCGCGAAACAGCAAGACCCCCAGGATGGGAGTCAGTACCACATACAGACCAGTCAGAAAGCCTGAATTGGTGACACTGGTACTCAGCAGTCCAACCTGCTGGGTCGCCATACCTGCAAACAGACTGATACCAACCAGCCCGAACCCCAGCATCTCGCTCATCGTCAACGGGCTTGCCCCGGAGCGCTTGTGCTTGCCCGACTCATGCAGAGCAAAGGGCAGCACCACGATCGTGGCAACCGCAAAGCGCAGTGCAATGAACAGGAAAGGCCCGATGCTGTCCATGGCTGTAGCCTGGGCAACAAAGCCCATGCCCCAGGTGGCACCTGCGAGTAGTAGAACCAGATTGGCTTGCCAGCGTTTCATGGGCGAGGAGCGTATCATCAAAACCCATGGCATTCAGCTCCCTTGACCCACGAAATCCCCGCCGCCCCCTGGTGCAGACCCGTAGCACGAAAGGAGCCGGCAGACAGCAGCCCGCCAGACATCTTCGGCTCTGGGAAGCAATCAGGCTTACACGGTCGGAACTGTCCGATTGGCAGCAAAGAACAGCCCTGATTGATGGCCTGTTCAGGCAACACATCCTGCCAAGGGAAACACAACTCACCGGCGATCACGGCGAACTGACTGACAGACTGATGGACGCTTACGCCGAGCACTGGCTGGGGAGCGCAGAGCAGGCCCTGCTCAATTTGTGGATTGCCGATAACCTGCAGTCGCTCGCTGGCCATCCGTTCGCCTCGGCCCCACAGCGAGAGGCACTCAACCGTCGCTGGCAACAATTGCAGGCAGCAGAAGCAGCTCACGCACCTCCTGTCAACAGGACTGGCGGCTCTTTACTCGACGACCTGTTCGACGATGAGCTGGACGACGACGATGACGTCTTCGATTTCGGCTGGCACGCCGGAGGGCAGCGCTCCTCCGAACCCACAAGGGAGGACGATACCGACGTCGAGGACCCACAATTCGAGAACCCGGATTCCACCCGCGAGTCAGCTGCAGAAAACCATTCAACCGAGACTGAAGGTGGCAGCCGCGACAAGGCAAGTATCGAGCAACTGGAGCAACGCCTGTCTGTCGAACGGCTGTTCCGCCAGCTGGCCCGAACGCTGCACCCGGACCTTGAGCAGGACGAAGCCCGCAAGGCGGAGAAACACGAACTGATGAGCGAGTGTCTGCTTGCGCGCAAGAACAAGGATATCAACACACTGCTGACACTCTATTGCGAACATGTTGGTGACCTTCCGGATGATCTCGAAGGCAATGAACATGAGGAGCTGATTCAGGCCCTGGAGCAGCAATTGCGACAATTGCAGAATGAACTTCGGCTGGAACGTTTCGGCAACCCCTTGCATGTGCAGATCGTTGAACGCTACAGCGCCACCCACGACAAGACTTCCCGGCAACGCGTGCTGCAACATGCAGCTTCACTGGATCTGGAAATCGAACGCGTGCAGCACCGCCTGCAAGAGCTGGACTCTCGAGAAGGCCTGCTCGCAGAACTGGCAGAAAGACGTGAGATCGAGCTCAATCGCATGACCATTGACAGCATGACCGGGTACACGCCCGGACGCTGAATCAGACCTTTTGAAGGCTGCCGTGATGGATGGATACGGATCTTCGGAAGAACGTGAGCAATCTCTCAATCCCGACTACCAGCATCGTCATTTGCAGTAACTAACCCTGCAGAAAAACGCCTGCAAGCCGCTGGCTGACTTACGTTGGCACCTGCCTGCGTAGACGACCACTCATCGCGTACACAGAGGTAATCGGTACATGACTAGCCCGGGCATGCCTTACCTGCGCAGATATGGAGTGCTTGCGGCACTGCTGCTGAGCACCCTGCCCGGACTGCTCCACGCCGAACATCTCAAGGTCTATACCTGGCCAGACTATATTGCTCCACGGATAGTCAGCGAGTTCGAGCAACTCCACGGTACCACTGTCGAATTCAGCTATTTCGATTCCGACGAAGCACGCGATCAGGAACTGGCGATCACCAACGGACGTGGCTATGACGTGTTGTTGGTCAATCGCTTGCAGGTACCCAAATACGTACGACGAGGTTGGCTACATCCGCTGGGCGCTGACGATGTTCCCAATAGGCGCCATATCGAGAAACGCTGGTCAGACACTCTCGGGGACGCCAGTCACTACGCCGTCGCCAACCTGTGGGGCACGATGGGCATCGGCTATCGCCAGGACCATATTCCTGCAGGCTTTCGCAGCTGGAACGAGCTGCTGCAACCGGACAAGAGCCTGCGGAACAGATTGTCCATGCCCGCCTTCACGCGCGAACTGATTGCCATGTCCATGAAGGCTGATGGTTTGTCGGCGAATACCAGCGATGAAGCCATGATCATAGAGGCAGGCAGAAAACTGCGGGAACAGAAACCCTTCGTTCGCTACTACGGCTACCCCATGCTCGACGAGACTTCGGACCTTGTCACCGGCAAGGTATGGGCCGGTGCCTTCTACAATGGTGACGTACTGAGGTTGCAGTCATTCAACGAAAATATCCGCTTCGTGATCCCGGAAGAAGGCGGCATCATCTGGGCTGGTTATCTGGCTGTGGCGCAATCTTCCGATCGCACATCTCAGGCATTCGCATTCATCGACTTCCTCAATGAACCCCGCATTGCCGCAAGACAGGCAGAGTATGCCAACCTCGCAACCCCCAATACAGCTGCCAGAGCCTATCTGCCTCAGGAACACCTCAAGCATCCGACCATCTACCCCGATGAGGAGGTCATCGAACGATCCGAATTCCTGGAATCGCTCCCTCCACGATCACAGAAACAGATCAATATCATCGGCACACAACTGATCTACTGAGCCATGCAAACACATCACTGCCAGCCCCTGAAAGAGCACTGAGTCGTGCGACTACACGCAAAACTGCTGTTTGCCATCGTACCCGTATTCATCGTGTCGCTACTGTCCGTCGGATGGATCGTGTATGTCCAACTGCGCCAGCAATCGGAAGATGCAATGCACAGGCAGATGGACACTGTCCTGCAGCAAACACAACAACAGGCAGAGTCATTCATCGAGACTCTGCAGGCCAATGCCCTGCTCTTTGCCAATTCGAACATCATCAAGCGCTACGTCATGGTCGACAATGAAATCGATCGCTACGACCTGATGCAGCCAGCTCTGCTCAAGATGTTTGCCAGCTACCAGGAAGCCTACCCGCAATATCGCGAGATACGCCTGCTGACTCCTGAAGGCTATGAAGACACGAGGCTGGCAACAGACGGCCTGCCGAACCGCAGTGATGAGGAAGGCGGCACGCCCTTCTTTACCGCACTTGAGTCTGGCCGCAGCCCCTCTCACATGGAAGTTCGCAAGAATGCCGATGACGGCAAGACAACGTTGATGATTGGCCGCCCACTGTGGCTCAAGGATCGTAACGTCCCTCCGCAGATTGCCGAAAACCGCCTGCGCGGCTATCTGGTTGTAACTGCAAGTCTGGATATCATTTCCGAACTTCTGCAAAAACAGAAAATAGGCGAAGAAGGCTATGTGATGGTGCTTGATCAACGCGGCACCGTCCTGTTTCATCAGCAACCCCAGCTCAGAGGCAGCACTCTATACAATCTGATGTTCAGCCTCGAGAAGCTACCGCCCGACACACCTGTTTCCGGTGTCTCCATCCGCGATACCAGCGCCACGGTCCAGTGGCATGCACTGCAGAACGACCTGATACTGGTAGCTGTGGTTCCCGAGAGCGAGTTTGCAGCCGCCAGTCAGACCCTGGCAAGATCCGTGGCGTCAATCACCCTGTTGGCTATCATGCTCGCCTCATTGACATTCTTCCTGCTGATTCGTACCACTGTGCTTCGCCCCATCAGCCGCCTGCGCGAGGCTGCCGTGTCCTTCGGTAACGGGGAAGCAGGCGTGCAGATAGACATTACCCGAGGGGATGAAATCGGTGATCTGGCCAGAGCACTCTCCGGAATGAACCGCAAGCTGGGGCTTTCCATGAATGAGCTGCAGCACTCGCACGCCCGCATCGAACAACTGGCCTACCGCGACACACTGACCGACCTGCCCAACCGTCGTCTGTTCATACGTCTGGTTGAGCAAGCAATGACGCTGGAAAATCGCAACGATGGGAAACTTGCCGTATTGTTTCTCGACCTGGATGACTTCAAACGGGTCAACGATACACTGGGTCATGAAGCCGGTGATCTTCTGTTGCAGGAAGTCTCGGTTCGCCTGCAGCATTGCATTCGCGAGTCCGACGAGCTGGCCTTGCCACTCGAGAACAAGCACAAGATCGCCAACCAGGTGGCCCGTATCGGCGGTGACGAATTCATCATCCTGATCACATCCCTGGGCCACCCTGATCATGCCGCCATCGTCGCCAGAAAGATCATTGATGAACTGGCCAGGCCTGTCAATATCGATGATCGTTCTTTCGTGGTCGGCACAAGCATCGGCATTGCCATGTTCCCCGCAGATGCCAGGGATGTGGATGGGCTGATCAAATGTGCCGACACGGCCATGTACGAAGCCAAACGAGCGCAGAAAAATACCTTTCGCTACTACGGCGCTCCCATGCAGGCCAATATCGAAAATCGTCTTCAACTGGAAGATGACCTGCGATCGGCCGTCAGGAACTGCGAATTCGAACTCTACTTCCAACCGCAGTTCGATACACGCTCTGGCGTCATGGCTGGCGCTGAAGTGCTGTTACGCTGGAATCATCCACTACGCGGGATGGTGCCCCCGGATCTGTTCATACCGGTTGCAGAGGAAACCGGCATGATTGCAGAACTCGGCGAATGGGTTTTGATGCAAGCCTGTCGCCAGTGGCGGGAGTGGCATGACATGGGTATTGCTCCACGTCGCATTGCCGTCAATGTCTCGCAACGTCAGTTTGCGCTGGGCAACCTCATGGCTGCCGTCGAGAATGCATTGCTGAGTAACAACATGGATGCAGACTACCTGGAACTGGAGCTGACGGAATCGTGCATGATGCAAGCACCTTCGGAGGTGGTCGAGACACTGCAGATCCTGAGAAGCCGAGGCGTACGAATTGCCATGGATGACTTCGGCACCGGGTACTCTTCACTCGGCGCCCTGACTTCACTGCCTATCGATACACTGAAGATCGATCGCAGTTTCGTCAGCGGTATCGAGGAGGACTCACAGAACAGCATGGTTGTCTCGGCGATCCTGATGCTCGCCAGAAGCCTGAACCTGGAAATTGTCGCAGAAGGTGTGGAAGTACAGGCCGAACTGGATTATCTGACCAAACGCGACTGCGACATCGTGCAGGGCTACTTGCTGGGCAAACCCTTGACCGCCGCGAGCATGACCGAACTACTTGTCACCATCAAGAACTCGACACTGCGAATGGCCGGCTGATACCCGCTCTATCGGCCAGCACGCACCCGACAGACTTCATCATCCGATAGCATCGCAATCCAGCCACTTGCCCTGTTCATGGCTTTCCATGCAACGTTGAAGATAGTGTTGCAACTCTGCAGCATGCGCAAAATCCGGCGAACCCTGCGCCTCCCCTGCAATCAGCGCCGAGGCAAAACGGTCGAAGGTATCCGGCTGGTTCTGACATGCAACTTCGGTCCAGACAGGCTCGTGACGAGCCTTGCCCAGACAGGACAGCAAACGGTCTCCAGCCTGACCGGTACTGACTTGCAGAGCACCTTCGGTTCCATGAATGGTCAGGGAAAGATCATTGAAATACCCGGTTTGATAGCGTGACATCTGCACTGCACCCAGAGCACCATTGCTCATTTGCAGATTGATGACACAACTGTCGTTGGCGTCCAGTTCATATTCACCGATTCGATTGCCCGGCGCCTTGTCGAAAGTCTGCAGACGACATTGCAGACCGCTGATATCCATGCCCACACCGGCCGTGACAAAATCCAGTATATGGATGCCGATGTCACCCAGAACACCAGTGGATCCATGAGCCGTTGACAGGCGCCACAGCCAGGCCTCCTCTTCCGACCACTCGCCCCAGTAGGGGCTGGCCAGCCAGCTTTGTCGATAGGCGGCATCCACATGACGGATCTCACCCAGCCGCCCCTGATCGACCCAGAGACGTGCCTGATGCAATGCGCCCGAGGTTCGGTAGCTGAGATTGACCATGTTGAGCACACCGGCTTTCACAGTGGCCTGCACCATCTCCTGGCTCGATGCTGTCGAGTCTGACAGGGGTTTCTCGCACAGTACCGCCAACCCTGCCTGCAACGCACGGATGCTGACAGCGGCATGCAGTGCATCGGGAGTCACGACGCTGACAGCATCCAGCTCCTCGCGAAGCAAGGCTTCTTCGAGTGTCGTGTAGCCGTGTTCGATATGGTGCTCGGCACAGAACTGATCCAGTCGTTCCCGATTCGGATCAACGGCTGCGACAACCGATACGCCGGGAATCTGAGCAAATCGCAGTGCATGTGTGTGCGCCATGCGCCCCGTGCCGACCAGCAGCACTCGTCGCGGCTTTGCAGCGATTGCCATCAGCGGAATCCTTCTTCACCATCCTTGTGGAGACTGAGTCCACGCTGCTCGATAGGCTCCAGAGCCTCTGCAGTCGGTCGGTTCGGCGCGTTTTCAATCCCCTTCCATGCCGGTGAACTGCTGGCGGCCCAATGCACGGCATTACGCAAGACCTGCCGAACGTTGTCATCATGATAGATGGGGTAGGTTTCGTGTCCCGGACCGAAATAGAAGATGCGTCCGGCACCTCGCTGCCATGTCAGACCCGAACGAAATACCTCGCCACCTTCGAACCAGGACGTGAATACCGTTTCCATGGGCTCGGGCACCGCGAAGGGCTCGCCATACATCTCCGACTGTGGCAGTTCGAACCAGGGATCAAGACCTGCGGCTATCGGGTGTGAGCGATTGATGACCCACAGCCGTTCCTTTTCGCCAGCTTCACGCCAGGTCAGTGAGCACGGAGTACCCATCAGCCTCTTGAAGATCTTCGAAAAATGAGCGGAGTGCAGAACCAGCAGGCCCATGCCCTCCCAGACCCGTTGTTGTACCCGATCGACCACCTCATCACTGACATCACCATGCGCCGCATGCCCCCACCACAACAGGACATCGGTCTCTTCGAGGACCTCGGCACTCAGGCCATGTTCCGGCTGTTGCAGCGTGGCCGTACTGGCCTCTATGCCTGTCGATTCAGTCAGCGCTGCGGCGATGGTCTCGTGCATGCCATCAGGATAAAGGGCGCGTACATCGGCGTTGCTGTTCTCATGAACGTTCTCTCCCCAGACCAGTGCCTTGATACTCATGACTTCAATCTCATTTCACGCAAGGCCTGAACGGCCATGTCGGCTATATCGTCGATACCTTTTGCCACCGCCACGAAGAACACACGTCGGGCAGTATCTCTGCCATAGAGCACAAACTCGAACGGCACGCTCCTGAGCAGGCTGCGTCCATCACCGGAGAGCAGCAGTATCTGGCCAGCCATGTCGGCGCCACCGCGGGGCTCTCTCAGCAAACGGTCGAACACCACCTCCACTCTCGCCATGGGCCGAAAGTCTCGCGGCCATGGCTCTATCAGAACGCTGGCGTCGGCCCGTTCGCGCAATCGACCGGCCAACAGGCGGCTTATCGCATTGGCCGGCTCTTCCGCCCACCGATGGTCGGTATCCTGGCTTACCGTTCCATCCTCATTGATACTGCTTATCTGCGGATTGCTGGCATAACCGGGCAAGGTAACCTTGATCAAGCCAAGAGCTTCCAGACTGGGGCCGGCAGTCGAGCCCTCTGTCGTCTCTTCACCTTGCAAGGGTTCCAGAAGGTACAGTTTCGGTGGCGGTCCGCTACTACAGGCGCTCACCAGCCAGGCACCCATCAACAGACAGGCCACAGGACGCATCATGCTTCGCAGTCGGGGGGTCGGCATCTTCATTGGCTAGCGTCCGGTAAGAATGGCATTGGGATTTTCCTCCAGCAACTCGGCAAAGGCGGCGATGGAACGTGCCGCTACGCCAAGTTCACGTACTGCAGCAGAGAGCTCGAAATAGATCTCGGAATCGGGCGAAACACCTTCCAGTACCTCATTGGCGTTGCCTGAAACACGCGTCAGCAACGCAATGAGGGCAGGCAGGTCGGCTGTGGCAGATTCGACATGAGCGGCCGACGCCGCCAACGAGGACATCGAGGTCGACAGGTCTCTGGGCAAGGTCGACATCTCCGGACTGGCGATCAGTTTGCGCGTATCTTCCAGCAAACCCGTGGCGGCAGTGACCAGAGAATCCAGCGGAAGCTCCGAGAGGTTCTTCACCAGGGTTTCGACATCGGCGGTGACGGCTTCCACATTGGCAGGCATGACCGGTAGCGTGGGATAGGGCTTGCTGCTGAAATCGATCGCATCAGCACTCAGCTGTGGCTGGGTGACCATCCGGACTCGAAGTGAACCTGTCAACAGATTGCCACTGGCAAGCTGGACACGCAAACCACCGCCCACCAGTTCAGCAACCGCTTCATGCCACAGCTTCTGCGACACATCCGCCAGACCCAGTCGTGCAGGCTGGAACTGCAGGACCGCGGTGGCACTTCCTTCCCCACCGATATTCTTCGGCAGATTGGCCGACACGCTGGCCACACGACCCACTCGCATGCCGTTGTATTCGATAGGCGTATCTGCACGTAGCCCCTTTACCGAGCCTGGAAATTCAGCAAGGAAGCGATAGCGCTCATCGTCTTCACCATCAAACAGACTGCCTCTGGCCTCTGTGCGGGAGCCGAACAGCTTGTACGATCGGTTGGAATTATTGCTGCTGATCACCGGACTGGATTTCGTGATTTCCAGAGGATTTTCGAACGCGATGCCGCCGGTAAACAGCGCAGCAATGGACTCGACTCTTACCGACGCACCATCGGCTCCGATGCTTCCTTCGACACCCGATACCCCATAGAAACGGGTGCCCGGATAGACGTTCTTGTGATGAGGCGCTTCGATGAAGATATCGAACAGCACCTTTGTGGCGTCAGCGGACAGGCGTCGTCGTTCGACCCTTCCCACTTCGATCTGACGCAGAAACACCGGGGATCCGACATAGATGTAACCTGCCTCGTCGGCACTGAGCGTCAGTCTCAGACCCGGTGTACCGCGTGTGGTCAACGGCGGCTCCTGCAGTCCGACATATTCCGAACGACGATCGCCAGGCACATCGTCCCAGTCCACTTCGATGAAGGAGCCGGACAACAGGGTTCCCAGTCCGGATATCTCGGTGGTGTTGATGCGGGCATTGACGATCCAGAAACGCGTGTCCTGATCCAGATAGGGCGCTACCTGAGGATCCATGCGCACACTCACCACCACCGAATTCAGGTCGTCGGCCAGACGTACCGATTCCACCTTGCCGACATCGACGTCATTGCGTCGAACCCGGGTTTCACCCGCTGCCACCCCACCCGCCTTGTCGAAAGAGATTTCCACCAACGGTCCACGATCGTTGTAGGAATCCCACAAGACCCAACCGGCAAACAGAATGGCAGCCAGGGGCAGCAGCCAGGCCAGCGATAGCCGCGCCGGCAATCGCTTCGTTCGCTGCACCTCTGAACTGGCAGGTTCCATGTTGGCGTTAGTCATCGTTTGAATGGTCCCAAAGCAAGCGCGGATCCAGCGAACTGGCCGCCAGCATTGTAAATATCACAGAAACGGCAAAGGCATTGATACCAACGCCCGGCACAATGGTCATGATGGCCCCCAGCTGGATCAAGGCCGCCAGTACCGCCACGACAAAGACGTCGATCATCGACCAGCGACCGATGAATTCAGTCACGGCGTGCAGACGATGGCGAGTGTGATTCGAAATGTCCCAATCGTACTGCAGACTCAGCGCCAGAGCGGCAATGACCAGGAACTTGATGACCGGAATGCAGATACTGGCAGCAAAGATGATCAGTGCAACGACATAGCTACCACTCTGTATCAGAACCACGACGCCACTGAGAATGGTGTCAGAGGTATTACCGGTGAACGACCGAGTCAGCATGATGGGGTAGATATTGGCCGGAACGTACGCCATGACACCCACGATGAGAAAGGCCCAGACGCGTTGCAGACTCTTCGTGCGACGCGAGCGCACCACCGCGCCGCAATCTCGACAGAGATGATGGTCCGTGATGGCCTGCAGCGAACCACAGGAGGTGCAGGCCTTGAGTCCGCTCTCGCGGGCGCTCAGGGCTTGCAGATCAGGATTGCCCATATCGTGTCCTTGCACAGTACCAGGTTGATGTAGCAGGAAATGGCAATCAGCAGTAGCAGTGACCAGAAGGCCAGCCCCATGTGCAGATTGGCCAGCGTACTGATCTTGACCAGCGAAACCACAACCCCGACCATGAAGATCTCCGCCATGGCCCAGGGTTCCATTCTTATCGACCAGCGGAAAGCCGTGCGCATGGTACGACGAATACGTCTCTTGAAGCGGATTCGCCACAGCACCCAGGCCAGCAACAGCAGACGAGTCAATGGCAACAAGACGATAAAGGCCAGCGTCAGCAGAGCCAGCCAGCGCATATGGCTGAACCACAGGGCGGACACGGCATCCAGCACCGATATATTACTGGCGATACCGGCGCGCGACAGCGACAGGAATGGCAGACACAAGCTCACCAGCAACAGGATGATGGACGCCAGCACGGCAGCCAGTGTCCGGTCCACCGTATGGGGCTTGCGTGTCTGAATGACGTCCGCACAACGACCACAGCGTGCGTACTCGCCAACTTCCAGTGCACGACGGTAGTGCAGCAGGTCGCAGCCGGGACAGGCGATCAGCTTGTCCAGATCTGCTTCATTCTCCGGGTTACCCACGGCAATAGTCATGAAAGGCAATTCATCTACGGTTACAACGTTCAGGTAGCCTATTGTAGATGAGTCCCCTCGCGGGGCGGTCCTTCTTGTCGATCAGGGGTGGATCGCGGCGCCAAATGGGCCGCTCCATGTTACATGGTGAAGAGAATCGGCCATGCCGGCAATCGAATGGCAGTCAGCAGACTCAAGGGACAATACTCACCTGTCGGGCTCTGCGAGAGCCACCCTGATCTGCCGAGCTGCAGATCCGAACAAGGCATGTCCGGTGCGGATGCATGCCTTGGTAGGGAATCCGGCAGAGGCAGGTGCACAATCGAATCACCGTACCCCTGCCAATAACCCCGGACAGCCGTGAGCTGCCGGGTTGTTTTCTACTTGTAAAGCGTGGGCACACCCAGCTTCTGATGAACCGCGTTGGCCTGCTCTTCGCTCATGCCGATGCCTTTGCGAAGATTGTCCAGATAGACAGCTTCTTCACGAGAATCCAGATCGATACCGAGTAGCGACATCATGTAGACCTGCATTTCCGATCCGCGTGGAACGGTCTTGATGAAACCATCCAGATCCAGTGGTGCCCGCATTTCACCGATGACGAACTGACGCTCTTCTTCCGTGACCTCATCACCCAGGTGCGCAACGATCTTCTGCTGTTCGGACTGATCGATAGTGCCGTCCGATTTGGCTGCATTGACCATGGCCTGGATCAGAATACGCGCCAGATCTTCCTGAGCCGGCTCAGGCTCAGGCACTTTATTGCCTTGCAGCGCTGAATTGAGAAGATCTCCCAGGCTTCCACCTGCCGGAGAAGGCACGCTTGAACCGCCAGACATCCCACCGCTGGCTGCGCCCGAGATGCTTTCCAGCAATCCGCCCAGACCACCGGCCATGCTGCCACCGGCCTTGCCACCGAGCAGCGCGCCCAGATCACCCAATCCGCCACCCTGATTCAGGTTGCTGCCCTGCTGTCCACCTTGCTGACTGTTCTGCTGACCACCCAGTAGTCCTCCCAGAGCACCACCGAGTCCTCCGCCAAGCCCGCCTGCACCACCACCAAGCACACTGCCCAGCATGCCACCCAGGCCGCCTGCGCCACCGCTGGATGTTCCACCGCGATTGACCATCTTGCCAACACCCTTGGCCAGGGCAATACCCACTGCAATTCGTCCCAGAGTTCCTACAAGGCTCATGATTCCGCTCCTCTCAAATCTGAATACAACGCCGCTCATGCGACGAGATGCCTTAGAGTGTACCTGATCACCCATTACCCCCAACACATCTGACACGATGTCTGACAGTTGCCTCGAATTGACCAACCAACAGGCTCGCAATGTCTGGCTGGAACGCCAGGGGCTTGCCACGCCTCCGTGCGGCAAACGACAGATCAGCGCCTTTGCCAACCGTGTCGAATCACTTGGCATGGTGCAACTTGATGCCATCGGCATCCTCGCCCGCGCCCAACACCACATACTGTGGAGTCGTCAATCAGCTTACCGTCAGAAGCATTACAACCGACTGTTGCAGGAACAACGACAGGTATTCGAGCATTTCAGTCACGACGCCGTCATTCTGCCCATGTCGACCTACCCCTACTGGCAACGACAGCATCAGCGACGTGCCGAACATTATGGTCGAATAGCCTGGCAGCAACAGAAGGACGAGCGGCTGCTGCAACAACAACTGCTGCAACATATCGAGAGCCAGGGAGCCGTCTGCTCGCGCGATCTGGCCGCCCACCAGCATGGCCCCGTCGACAAATCGGTACATGCCTGGATGCGCCCACGACAGAAACAGGCGCTGGACTACCTGTGGCTGACCGGTGCGCTGGGTGTCTCACACCGCCAGGGCTTTACCAAGTACTACGATCTGATCGAGCGGGTGATTCCTGCCCATTACCGGGAACAGCAGCTGGACGATGACATCCGGATTGACTGGCTGTGTGAGCAGGCTCTGATGAAACTCGGCTACGCCAACGCAACGGAAATTCAACGCTTCTGGGACGCCTGCAGCATTCAGGAAGTACAAGCCTGGCTGAAGCGCTCGAGTCAATCCCTGATTGCCGTTCGCTATGCGGATACTCTGGGGAACACTCACAAGGCCTTTGCACTTGCCGAGCTGGAAGACGTTCTACGCAACAGTGCAAGTCCGACCAGTCGCCTGCGCATCCTCAACCCCTTCGACCCGATGCTCCGTGATCGTCAGAGGTTGCAACGCCTGTTCGGTTTCGAATACCGCATCGAGATCTATGTCCCTCCTGAGCGCAGGCGTTATGGTTACTATGTCTACCCCATGCTGGAAGGCAACAACCTCACAGGGCGCATCGATGTGCGAGCCAATCGAGAGACCGATCAACTCGATACACGTGCGTGGTGGCTGGAACCGGGATTCAGGGAAACAACGGCACGACGCACGAAAATCGAAAGTGAACTGACACGGCTGGCAGCACTGGCGGAAGTCTCCACCGCCGGCGCACTGCCGGCAGCATCGCTGCCACCGGCAGAAAACCGGTAAGAGGTGTCAGTAACTCTCGACACCTGCCACCGATGGGACGTCAGATCGTGACTCGCCCACCCGTTTCAAGAGAGCGGTAGGCTGCATTGGCAATCAACAGAGCCCGTTGGCCATCGATACCAGTAGCCGATGGTGCGCACTTGCCATGGAGCACATCGACAAAATGCTGCCACTCCAGTCGATAGGCATCCCGATAACGTTCGATGAAGAAATGCATGGGCGGTTCACGGCGCACGCCTTCGGCTCGCTCCAGCACGAGCGTCGTCGTGGGTACATTATCGGTGCGCAGCGACCCCAGTGATCCGTGCACTTCTATCCGCTGGTCGTAACCGAAGGAGGCGCGACGAGAGTTCGTGATTACCGCCATCCGCCCACTGGGGCACTGCAGGGTCACGCTCGCTGTGTCGATATCGCCTTCTGCGGCTATATCCTCACTGACCAGTGCCGCTGCCGTGGCTACCACACTGTCTGGCTCTTCGCCCAGTAGGAAACGTGCCATGTCGAAATCGTGAATGGTCATGTCGCGAAACATCCCACCCGATACGCGAACATACTCGACCGGAGGTGGCTCGGGATCCTTCGAGATGACCGTTACCAGCTCGACATCGCCAACATCCCCGGCAGCAATACGTTCGTGCATGGCAGCAGCGGCCGGATCGAAGCGACGATTGAACCCCACCAGGAAGGGCGCCTTGCAATCCCGCGTGCGCTCGAGAACCGCATTGACTCGCTCTATGGAGAGGTCGATGGGTTTTTCGCAGAATACCGCCTTGCCTGCCAGCAAACCACGCTCTATCAGGTCGCTGTGAGTCGGTGTGGCAGAACAGATGACCACCGCATCGATATCGTCATCGGCGAACACCACTTCCGGCTCCACGACGGTGGCGCCCAGCTGAGCTGCCAGCGCCTCTGCCGCCTCGGTTACCGGGTCCACGACGTAGTGCACGACGGTATCCGGATGTTGATGAATATTCATTGCGTGAACCTTGCCGATACGGCCAGCTCCAATCAATGCAATACGAAACTGCCTGTTCCCTGTCATGTCAGATGATTCAACCTGTTTCTGCCTGCAAAATTACGCCAGACCTTGTGATGCTCAAGGGCCTGCTACCTGCCTGATATTCTACGCCTGCCGGCTTATCCAGTCGTGATCAGGGTGGTTCTGGAAACGCCATTTACGCAGCGGGCCAGCCATCACGTTGAGGTAATACATGTCATAGCCATGCGGCGCAGCGCAAGGGTGATGCCCACGGGGTACCAGTACAACATCGTGATCGTTGACCGCTATCGTCTCATCCAGCGAACCGTCCTCGGTGAACACACGCTGAATACCGAACCCGCACGCCGGGTTGAGCCGATGATAGTAGGTCTCTTCCAGATAGGTCATTCGGGGAAAATCATCTTCATCGTGCCGGTGCGGCGGGTAGGAGGACCAGTGACCGGCCGGTGTGAATACTTCCGTCACGAGCAGACTGTCGGCAATGTCCCGATCTTCCATGGCGATGGGAAATATATGACGCAAGTTGGTACCCTGGCCGCGCTCCTCTCCCTTGATGTTGTCGATTCTTGCCGCGGGGTGTTTGCCGAAACCCGGTGCCGAACAGATTGCGATGGTGCATTCCGTTGTTGCCGTGGCAAACCAGGCATCGTCATTGGGTATGTAGACAGCATGAGGAGGCAATGCTTCAAACACACTCATACGTTCACCCATCTCACCGAACTGGCGATCGCGTGAACGGACGGTAGCCAATCCTTCGATCAGCACAAGAATGACTTCCCGGTCCCCGGTCTGTTCAGTAATGGAGTCACCGGCTTGCAAGCGATAGGCACGGAACCCGACATAGGTCCATTGCGCATCGGCAGGGTCTATATCGTGTATCAGTCCCGATTGGCCTCGGGGAACGCGCTTCAGGAAGCTCACGAATATGATTCCTTGGCAGGGAGACTCAAACCATACCGCTTTTGCGGTTGATTTTCACGGTCCAGCTGCGTACACGAGGCAGATATCAGCCTGGCGGTGAACCCGCAATATACCCCGCCATCTCTTTCTGCTCGGCTTCTGCCTCACGCAATCTGGCATGAAGCACATCGCGAATGCTGACAACACCTGCCAGTTCATTGTTGACTGCAACAGGTACATGACGAATGCGTTTTTCGTCCATCAGTTCCATCACGGACGCAACGGTGTCATCAGGAGAGCAGGTAAATACCTTGCTGGTCATGAGATCGCCGACGGCATAGCCGCCGAAATCAGCGGACTCGTTGGCCAGACCTCGCACAATATCGCGTTCACTGAGGATGCCGTCAATACTTCGACCGTTGCTGCTGACGACAAGTACCCCGATGCGCTCGCTGGCCAGTACATTGATGGCACTCTGAAGAGTAGCCTGCGCTGTGGTGGTCTGAACTCCCGAACCCTTCCCTCTGAGAATTTCAGCAATCAGCATATTCCTTGACCCGCGGATAGTGACGATCGGAAACGACACACTGTCACAACTGACATCAGGGTTGCAAGTGTCAAATGCTGCGATGGGTATAAAGGACACCCACCGCAGTTCTTCCGAGGCTCCATGACGAACCGAGCCCTGCATCAATCCGTATCAGGGCACACCAACTGTTGCGGTGCTCTTGAAAGCATCACGCTGGTAGACACGGATGTAATCGGCTTCGAATTCCAGCGGAAAGATCGACTCGTCCGAGACATCCGGCGTAGGAGCCCAACCACTGCCAGCCACCAGGTAATTGACGATATTCATGGGTTGACGAGATATCTGCGGGCCGAACATACGCTTGACTTCCCGACCATCGATGTACCAGACAACCAGTTGTGGTTCCCACAAGACACCAAAGGTATGCCACTCGTTGTTGTCAGCATAAGTGCCGCCACCCGGCTTCTTGTAGGACATCGTTGGAGCCGACCGGGTGATTCCCGTATTGACATCACCAAAGTGATAGGTCTGGAAGGCATCCGGGTCACCGTAAGGGTTCTCTCCGAGATATTCGATGATGTCGATTTCAGGAGCGTGGTAGTTCACACCACTACCGGTATATCGGTGATAGAGGTAGAAGCTGGACAAGGCACCCGGTGTACCACTGACGCGGAAACGTCCTTCGGTGTAACCGTAGATGAACTGAAACCGGTCATGTGATGACAAGGCGCCAGACAGGAATTCACAGCGATCAACACCCAGTCGATCTTCCTCATCACAGACCGGTGGCAGTTTTTCGCGTAGTTCATCAGGGATCGGTTCCGCCTTTATGATCAGCGATTCCCCGGTCATTTCGAACGGCTCATAACCGAAATCGGGATCCCTTTGAGAGTTGACGAAATACTGCTGCTCTCCATTGATGATCTTGTTGTCACCCCAGGTCAGACTGGTCTGCCATTTCTCGGGGTCAACCTCATCGCCTTCGAACTCATCATTGAATACCAGATCGAAATTCTCGATCCAGTAGGCGACAGCCGACAGATCGTTATCCTGCGCGAAGGTGTCGTTCTCTCCCTTGTACAGATCACGATAGAGAGGCACCGGTGCATTGCTGTTCTCGAGGTAGGTAATCTGCAATTCATTGGATGCTGCAGACTCCTGCCCATCCTCATCAACCGCTGTCACCGTGTAGATATAGGTTCTGCCAGGGTCTGGCTGGTTAACGCCACAGTCGTGCACGACATCGGAAAAACGAGTGTAGTTGCAATCGATGAAGGAGGTGGTATCCCAGTCCTTTGCAATCTCGTCCTGAGTGCCCGTGGCCAGATCTTCCTGACCTTCGTATGTCTTGCGCACCTCGTAAGTCACGCCGTCACTGCGGTAGATATTGTACTGAACCACCTCGCCGTCATCATTGGACGGTGCCCAGCTGAATTCAGCCCAGTTGTTGGAAACGAGGTCCAGGCGCAGGTTCTTTGGCTGCGTTGGAGGGCCGTCAGCTACTGCCTGCTCGTTATCTGTTTCCAGAAAGGAACCGAAGGGATCAGCAGGATTCTGCGCCGCGATGGGAGGCGCATCGGGATCAGCAAGCTCAGGCACACTCGGCGGTGGCAATTCTCCCGGCGTGAATCCTCCGGTGTCAGTGCCTGTATCCGTTCCGGTGTCGGTACCTGTGCCTGTGTCGGCACCTGTATCCGTACCTGTGTCAGTGCCCGCGCCCGTGCCGGTACCGGTTCCCGTGTCAGTACCGGTGTCGGTGCCTGTACCCGCGCCGGTGTCAGTACCTGTATCAGTGCCCGTACCCGTACCTGTATCAGTACCTGTGTCTGTACCGGCAGTTGTACTGCCTGTGTCCCCACCGGTATCACCATCAGGGTCGTCGTCAATCGATGTCGTATTGCCCCCGCCATCAGTCGGGTTACTGAGGGTATTGGAATCGGAGGAACAGGCCGTGAGCGTCATTGCCAGCATGACGGATGTCAGCAATGTCCCATGGCGAATATCGGATTTTTTTATCATGTGTCGGCGAGCGGGTCTCTGGGACCAGTGTTTCAGGATGTCGCCCTATGTTTACTCGGCACAGCCTGCAGGAGTCAAGGTAGTATGACCGTTAGTACAGATCTTCATGATCCGACTCTGAACGCCTATTATAGTTCGCCGTCAGTTTCGAGTATTACGCCACGCAAAATGCCGTGTGTTACCTGGCCACGCCGCCGAGTCCTGTACCCACTCTCGTCGCTCGACTTTCTCGGCAATATCCTGCAATGACTGAATATGATCCATATGCCCACCCAGTCGCTCGTAATCACTGCGACGCAAGGTGAATTCGATGGGAGCTACCAATGCCGGTGTCGGCACATAACCGAAGGCATTGCGTGGCATACGAGCGACGTCAGCCATGATGGTGATTCCGCCACCCGGCCAGACATAAGCAGGCTCACCACCGCAGGAGACATGGGTCAAGGCCTGCCTGACGGATCGTGTCAGACCGACCGGATTTTCGGTAACCCCCGCACGCAGTGACCCTCCGGCGCCGCCCATGAACAATACCGAACACAAGGAGGGTTCGCAGTTCTCCGCGATGCGTTCGACTGACAACTGCAGCGCAGGCGGCAAGGCTGCGGTTACCGGCTTCAAGGCGTCATCAAGTTCGAAATAAGCCCATTGCTCGCCAGTGGTCGAGACCATCAGCAAACGCATGCCAGGCCAGGCAATGGCAGGTTTGAAATCATCCAGGATGCTGAGCGGATCATTGATATTCGTTCCACCCCAGCCAGAGCCTGGTTCTGCAACCTGAAAGTAACGCCCCGGAGTCGAGCGTCTGCCCTTGATGCGCAGTCCGGTCGGCGGCATACCCAGTAATTTTCCTGCCTGATGTTCGGACAACACGCCCGTAATATGATCATCCACCACGACCACCTCATCAACATGGGGAGCCCATTGACGGGCGAACATGCCGATGGTGGCCGATCCGCAACCGACACGCATCAGCTCTTCCCGCACGCCGTTGACGATCGGAGCGGCATCGGCCTGCACGGTCAGATCTGCGCCACCATCGATGCTCATGTCCACCGCTTCGCGGTTGCACAGTTGCAGTAGTGCCTGACAGGTAATACGCCCTTCCTTCTTCGAGCCACCGGTCAGATGATTGACCCCACCCAGCGACAGCATCTGGGAGCCGTATTCCCCCGTCGTGACATGACCGACGGCCTCGCCATCCACCCTCACTGTTGCCTGCTCCGGGCCAATATGCCTGTCGGTATCGATCTTTATCTTTGTACCGCAATAACTGAAGATTCCCTCCGTCACGACGGTCACCATGTCGACGTCATCGTATTGCTGACTGACGATGAACGGCGCCGGCTTGTAATCCGGGTAGGTCGTGCCTGCACCAATAGCCGTTACAAAGGTTCGATTTCCACCCAGGATATCGCCATCCCACCTTGCCGCACCGAGCGCTTCTTCCGATGGGTCGCTCAAGGTCTCCTCCGATGACTGTGCCTCTTCCGTCAGAAGAAACGGCACAGCCTGCGCAGCCGGATTATCGGTGCGCTGCAAGATGGTAAAGGCATCCACCCGAACCAGCTCACCGCCATCATTGGCGTAACGGTCACAGGCACCGGTTCGCCCATCCTTGATATAGCAAAGCACCGGACAGGCATCACAACGAATCTTGCCATTGTCTTCCTGCTCAACTGCAAACCTCACCATGATCAGTCTCCCTCACCTTGCGCACGGATGGCGGCCAATACCTTGTCAGGCGTTGCCGGCAGATTTCGAATGCGAGCGCCACAGGCATGGGCGATGGCATTGAGAATGGCTGGCGCTGTCGGTATCAGTACATGCTCTCCGAGACCTTTCGCCCCGAAAGGCCCATGGGGGTCTTCGACTTCCACGATAATCGTGGTGATCGGCGGAATATCGCCAATGGTGGGAATGAGGTAGTCATGCAGGTTCTCGGTACGCCCGGGGATGAACTCCTCCATCAATGCCAGACCGATTCCCTGAGCGACACCGCCATGAATCTGCCCTTCTACCAACAGGGGATTGATCGCTCGGCCGACATCATGTGCCGCGGTGAGTGACTGCAAGTGCACCGTGCCGAGCCGCGTGTCGACATCGAGGGACACCATCTGTGCGGCATAACCATACTGTGCATACGGAATACCCTGGCCATTCTTGTCCATGGGACGCGTCGGCGGGTCGAAGGACTCTTCTGCCATGAGCACATAACCCTGCCTGTTCACCGGCAACTGCGCAAGATCAATCGAACAGGCATCGGCTGATGCCGGATTGACATGCAACACACCCTGCCTGATAGCCAATTGCTGCAAGCAGGCACAATTGGTCTGCCTGGCAATCAGTTCACGCAAAGCCAGTGCTGTCAGACGAGCAGCCTGCCCTGTCACGAAGGTCTGACGCGATGCCGACGTCTTGCCGGCGTCCGGCGTTATCGCGGAATCCGGGCCGAGCAACTCGATGTCCGCAACCGGCACGCCCAGCGACTCTGCGAATATCTGCGTAATGACGGTGTTGGAACCCTGGCCGATATCCATCGCCCCCTGATGCAGACAGATACGACCATCGACACGGATACCCGCGCGAATTGTCGAGGGGTTGGGAAGAGAAGTGTTGCCACAGCCATACCAGCCACTGGCAATACCGACACCGCGACGCAATGACAACCCTCTGGCTCGCGCATCACTATTGAAGGCTTCTGCATCTGACAGGGCCTGCTGCCACGGCTCCTGCAAGGACTGCAGACAAGGCTTGATGCCCACCGCCGATTCGAAACTCTGCCCCGTCACCGTCGGCTGCCCATTATCCAGGGCATTCAACAGACGAAATGCAAGCCTGTCCATACTCAGGGACTCGGCCAGCTCATCGAACAGGGACTCCTGAGCAATGGCGGCCTGTGGCACTCCGAAGCCCCGAAAGGCTCCTGCTGGTGCACAGTTCGTATAGACCGCAACCGTATTCGCCTGGTAATTCGGCGTGTAATACGGACCGCAGGCATGTACCGGCACGCGGTTGGCAACCGTTGGCCCCCAGGAAGCATAGGCCCCCGTGTTGAAAATGCCCTCGAAGCGAAATCCACTCAGACGTCCAGATTCGTCGACGCCGATCTCGACATTCAGCCGCGAGGGGTGCCGCTTGGTACTCGACTGCATGGATTCCTGACGCGAATAGGTCATGCGTACCGGTACCTTCAGAATCCAGGCAGCCAGTGCCACATAGGGTTGGTAGCTGAGATCCAGCTTCGAGCCGAAGCCGCCCCCTACGGCCGTGGGCATTATCCTGACGGCTTCTTCCTCGAGACCCATGATCTGCGACAAACTGTCACGATTCATATAGGGCGCCTGAGTGCAGCCATGCACCTCGATCGTATCGCCAACCCGGCGTGCGAAACCGGCTTCCGGTTCGATATAGGCGTGCTCGATGAAACCGGTCGTAAAGGTGGCTGACGCAAGCTTGAACGCCCGAGCCAGACCGGCCTCGGTGTCACCACACTGCACCATACCTTCACACAGCGTATTTCCCTGGGTTCCCTGATGCAACTGTGGTGCATCGGCCTGTCGAGCCTGCAACGGATCGAGCATGGCCGGCTCTTCTGTCCATTCAACCGGAAAGTCACTCAGATCCAGTGCTTCCATGGCGCTGGCAGCACCGATGACGGCAGCAACGGCTTCTCCCTTGAACCGAGTGAACTCTTCGGCAAACACAGGTTGATCAATGTAAGGCGGAATGACACCGAAGGCATTGCGGCCGGGAATGTCGCGCGCGCACAGCACCGCATCCACCCCCGGGTGACGCGCCTTGAAATCGTCCAGATCACCCAGTACAAAAGTTGCATGATGAAACGGAGAGCGCACCAATCGGCACACTCTGGCATCAATCGGTGCCACATCATCCCCAAAACAATCCAGGCCTGACACTTTAGGCTGACCATCCAGGCGTAACAGGGAGACCCCGACCGAATGGGGTTGATCTGCGCGCGGCAAGTCATCTGCATGCACACCTTGCCCTGAAACACCCGGCTCACTGCGGGTCGCCTGCATCACGGCATCAATGATCTTGCGGTAGCCGGTGCAGCGGCACAATACCCCACCCAGAGCATCCTTCACCGCTTGTTCGCAAGGTTCGGGATTCTCCCGCAACAAGGCGACTGCCGCCACCAGCATACCGGGCGTGCAGATGCCGCATTGTGCCGCGCCCCTGCTCAGAAATGACTGTTGCAGTTGCCGCATCAGCGATTCGGTTTTCTCCAACCCTCGAACGGTTTCTACCTGACGCCCCCGCACCTGAGCGACCGCTGTCAGGCAGGCACAGACCGGAGCGCCATCCACCAGTACCGTACAAGCCCCGCAGTCGCCGGCATTGCAGCCGACCTTGACATCCTTGAGCTCCAGATGATCTCGCAGCACGGCTGACAGGCGATGACTGCCAGAGCCGTTGAACGACACATCGATTCCGTTACAGTGGAACGACATGCCACTATCGACAGCTTTACCATCCATCTCGCTGGCAGTCTCGCTTACCGTCATGAGAACTCTCCAGTGGCTTCTCTGCCATCGTTGCCTGATGGCGTAGACGTCAGAGATTGCAGGCAGCTGCTCAGCAGTCGCCGAATCAGTTGCTGAACGACCTGCAGACGATACTCGGCACTGCCTCGCACATCATCAATGGGTGCGAGCTCCGTGAAAAGCAAAGGTTCTACCAGAGACTGCAGGTCGGCGTTCAGGGGCTGACCTTGCAATACGGCTTCCAGCCGATGCAGCCGGCGTGCCACTGCTGAACATGCTCCTACGGCCACTCGGGCTTCTTTCAATCGCCCCTGTGCATCCGGTATCAGCACGACACTGACCATGACGATGGAAATGACCAGATAGCGTCGAGCACCCAGCTTGACGAATTCACTGCGAGCGGCTTCATCCATATCCGGAATGTGGATAGCCACCATGATCTCATCATCACAACGAGCCGTGACCCGTGGCCCCTGTATGAACTCCTGCAATGGCAACAGGCGAATACCGCGCACTGAGGCCAGCTCCACGCTGGCATTCATGCTCAGCAGAGGTGGCACGCCATCGGCTGCCGGAGAGGCATTGCAGATATTGCCGGCAACCGTTCCCGCATTCTGGATCTGTACCGAACCGACCTCCCGTGCTGCCGCCTTGAGGGCCTTGAACACCGGTGGCAGAGGCTCGTGAATGACATCGCTCCAGGTTGTCGCCGCCCCCAGACGCCAGCCAGAGGCTGTCCGCTGGATACCGCGCAAGCCGTCTATACGTGAAACATCCAGAACCTGAGCGGGAGCCGGTGCATCACGCAACGCCGGAAAGAAATCCGTGCCGCCTGCCAGAATAGGCATGGACGTGCGAGACAGCTGCTTCAGCGCACAGTCCAGAGACATTGGCCCATCAATACTCATGCTGCTCAACCTCTACTCCTGCACCAGACTCCGGAGGCAAGCTCTACCTCCCCTCTACTTCATCACATGCCATCAGACAGACAGGTAGGCATCCCGAATTTCCGGCTGTGCTTCCAGTTCGGCAAATGTGCCGTCAAATTTCTTCAGACCACCCTCGATGATGATGGCCCGATCCGACACCATCCGCGCAAAATGCAGATTCTGCTCGGACAACAGTACCGGCAGGCCTTCAGCCTTGAGCTTGAGAATGGTGTGAGCCATCTGCTCGACAATCACCGGAGCGATACCCTCGCTAGGCTCGTCAAGCAGCAACAACCGGGGGTTACCCATCAGAGTCCGTGCAATGGATAACATCTGCTGCTCGCCACCGGAGAGCGCCTTGCCACGGTTGCTGCGTCGCTCCGCCAGATTGGGGAACAGTTCGAACAAGGTCTCCTGCGTCCAGCTGTATACGCCGGGTCGCGGTGGCTGGCGCCCGACTTCCAGATTTTCGCTGATGGTCAGATCGGTGAAGATACGTCGCTCTTCCGGTACATAGCCGATACCCAGCTTCGCTACACGATGTGTCGGCAGACGCGTCAGTTCGACCCCGTCGAACACGACCGAGCCTTTCTCGGGCTTGACCAACTGCATGATCGACTTCACCGTCGTGGTCTTGCCCGCGCCATTGCGACCCAGCAGTGATACCACCTCGCCGGCGTTGATGGAAAAACCCAGGTCGCGCAGAATGTGCGCCTTGCCGTAGAAGCTGTTGACACCCGATAGCTCAAGCATGAGTGTCTCCTGCGGCAAACAGACTGCCGCCACCCAGATAGACTTCCTGAACGACGGCGTCGTTGCGTATCTCTTCCACCGTACCGTTGGCAATCAGCTCACCGCGATTGAGCACCATGAGCCGATGTGCATGGGCAAACACGACATCCATGTCATGCTCGGTAAACAACACGCTGATGTTGCGCTCCTGAACAATGTCTGCAGTGAGTTGCATCAGTGCAATACGTTCTCTGGGAGCCATACCTGCCGTCGGCTCGTCCATCAGAAGCAGCGTCGGTTCGTGGCACAGGGCAATCGCCAACTCCAGGCGTTTCAGATCCCCGTAGGCCAGAATGGCGCAGGCACGCTCCGCCTGCTCCGGCATTCCGACCAGCTCCAGCAATTGCATGGCCTCCTCGCGATACAAGCGCGTGGCATAGGGTCGTAGTGAAAACAGGCGACGATGATGAGATATCAACGCCATCTGAATGTTCTCGATGACCGTCATGGACTGATAGGTGCCGGTAATCTGAAAGGTTCGCCCGACCCCCTTGCGCCAGATACGTCGTGGCTTTTGCCCCGTGATTTTCTCGCCGTTCAGATAGACGTTTCCACTGCTGGGTTTGAGTTGCCCCATGAGCATATTGAAGCAGGTTGTCTTGCCAGCTCCATTCGGACCGATCAATGCCAGCAATTCACCCCGGGCAAGCTCGAAGTCCACATTACTGACGGCGTGAATGCCACCGAAGGATTTACTCAAACCCTCGACTTTCAGTACCGCCGATGCTGCGCTGCTCATCGCTCTGACTCCTGCGTCCCGGCACTTGCTGGCGTCACCACCACCGGTGCAGTCGTTGATGGCTCATCGGCAGACATACCACGCAGACGCTCCCAGGCCTTGCGCAGCGAGCCGACAATGCCGTTCGGTGCAAGCACCACCACGACAATGATCAACAGGCCCAATGCCAGGCGCCAGTATTCGATGCGCGTCAGATAATCCTTGACCAGTTCCAGTGATGCCGCACCAACCACGCCACCCGAAAGCGTTTTCACACCTCCCAGAAAGACCACGATCAATCCATCGAAGGACTTGGTGATCTCCAGTTCATTGGGAAAGACGCTGCCCTTCGAGAAAATGAACAGTGCACCCGCCACCCCGGCAAGGGCACCGGCCATGGTGAAGGCCATCCACTGGATGCGCTTGGTATTGATACCGGTGGCCTCGGCCTGACGCTGCGAATCGCGCGATGCACGCAGGGCGTAGCCGAAGGGCGAATGCGCCACATGACGCAACAGCAGTATGCCCCCCACTCCCACGATTACCGTGAAGTAGAAATAGCTGTTGGCTTCCGACAACCAGGCTGCTGGCCAGATATCCACCAGACCATCATCGCCACCGGTGAACTCATCCCACTGGAACACCAGCGACCACAACAGTTGCGCCAGTGCCAGTGTCAGCATGGCGAAGTAGACCCCGGTCAGACGCAGGCACAGCCAGCCGATGATGAACGCCGCCAGACCAGCCCCCAGCGGCGCGAGCACGAAAGCAAGCTCCATGGGTGCATTGACATGCACAACCAGCAGACCAGCGGCATAGGCACCGCCCCCGAAATAGGCTGCGTGACCGAAGGAAACAAGTCCGCCCAGGCCCAGCAGAAAATGCAGACTGGCCGCAAACAGACAGAAGATGATGATGTCAGTCGTCAGAATGACCAGAAAATGTGAGCCGGCCAGAGGCAGTGCAAGCAATGCCATCAGCAATATCGCAACCATGACCCTGGCTTTCGTACCGGCAGGTTTTATCGGGCGCTCCGGTTCGCCAACCTGCCCGTGCTCACCCACGACTTCCTCGCGCCCCAGCAGTCCATAGGGACGCACGGTCAGCACAATGGCCATGACGATATACATCAGCACCAGCGTGCTCTGTGGGAGATAGGACACACCGAATACATTCAGGACGGAAATCAGTACCGCCGCAATATAGGCACCGGGCAATGAACCCATGCCGCCGATGACGACTACAACAAAGATGGCTGCCAGAATGTTGAAATCCATCAACAGATCAGCGCCCCCCTTGGGTAACTGAATGGCCCCACCCAGCCCCGCCAGACCCGCTCCCAGGAAAAAGACTCCGGTGAACAACCAGGACTGGTTGACCCCGAGGGCTGCCACCATTTCGCGATCCTGAGTGGCGGCCCTGACCAGCACACCGATGCGTGTGCGTGAAATCAGATACCACAAGGCAAACAGCACGAAGGGGGTAATGGCGATGAGGGCCAGATCGTAAAGTGGTATCGGTTCGTCCATGATCCGCACCACCCCCTTGAGCCCCGGGGCGCGAGGTCCGAGCAGATCCTCGGCTCCCCAGATCATCAAGGCAAGATCCTGTATGACCAGAATGACGCCGAAGGTCGCCACCAGCTGAAACAGTTCCGGCGCCTTGTACACCGGCCGCAGGACCAGCACTTCGACAATGACACCGATCAGGCCCACCACCAGCCCAGTCAACAGAACCGACGCCCAGAAACCGATGGCACCGGGCAATACCTGCATCAGGGAGTAGCCGACAAAGGCACCCAGCATGTAGAAGGAGCCATGGGCGAAGTTGACGATGCGGGTGACCCCGAAAATCAGCGACAAGCCCGACGCCACCAGAAACAGCGTGGCGGCATTGGCGAGCCCCGTCAGCAGTTGTGCAATGAACAATCCCATGTGCTGATCAGAAACGGTTGAGGTGGTATGACTGCTTCATGCTGCGGAGCCTGAGTGAGTACCTACTGACTCGCAGGGCGAAGTCTGGCAACTTCCTCGTCTGTCGGCAGGTAATTGGCACCGTCGCGATAGCTCCAATCAACCATCACGCCCTCGCCATCGCGCACGGTTGTCTTGCCGACAAAGGCGCCCATGGTGGATTGATGATCCTGCTCTCGATAAGTGATGCGGCCAACCGGCGTATCCACTTCCAGCCCCAGAAATGCCTGTCGCAACTTTTCGGTATCAACCGACTCGGCACGGCTGATGGCCGCGGCAATGGACTGTGCTGTCATGTAACCAACCAGCGAGCCCAGCTTCGGGCTTTCCTCGAATTTCGCCTGATAGGCATCGACAAATGTCTTGTTGGCACCTTCCTCGAAGTCATACCAGGGAAAACCTGTCACGGTCCAGCCTTCAGGTGCTTCGTCGGCCAGAGGTTCCAGGTACTCGGGTTCGCCAGTGAGCAGGCCATAGACTTCACGACCATCGAACAGGCCACGAGTGGTGCCTTCACGCACGAACTTGGCGACATCACTGCCGAAGGTCACGTTGTAGATGGCATCGGGCTTGGCCCTTTCCAGCGCCTGTACTTCAGCCCCTGCATCGATCTTGAACACACCCGGCCACTGTTCGGTGACGAACTCGACATCAGGCTTCAATGCCAGCAGCGCCTTCTTGAAGGCTGCAACAGCGTCCTTGCCGTAGGCATAGTTGGGGGCAATGGTGGCGTACTTCACCGCATCGCTCTTGGCGGCTTCCTCTGCCAGCATGGAGGCCTGCATATACGTGGAAGAACGCAGACGGAAGGTATAGTCATTACCCTTTTCCCAGACCAGGCCATCGGCCAGTGGCTCGGCCGCCAGATAGATGACTTTCTTCTCTGCCGCGAAGGATGACAGGGCCAGACCGACATTACTCAGAATGGAACCGGTGATCATGGCGACACCTTCGCGGTTGACCAGTTCCTCGGCAATCTTGATGGCCTCACCGGGTTTGCCCTGATCATCCCGGTAGATGAACTCGAGCGGTTGTCCAATGACACCACCGGCCTCATTGATCTCTGACAATGCAAGCTCGATCCCGTTCTTGTACGGTTCGGCAAAGGCCGCCATTCGCTTGTAATGATTGATTTCACCGATCTTGATGGCATCGGCCGCCATGGCCGAACCGGCGGTGCCAAGCAAGGCTGTCATTGTCAGGCCTACCGCTGCTGCCAGGGCAACTCGTGTGTTCTTGCGCTTCATCATGCAATCTCCGCAGGCCCTCGTTTGATCGGCCCTGTTCTGGTTGTCAGGCGTATTTTCCCGGCAACCGTTTGAATGGCACTGATCGGCAGTTTGCCGGCCGGCCAGAACTCCGATACGACATTGTTACTGACGAATACGGCACGACTCAACGCAAGCCGTCCTTACCCTCTGCTTCATCATGCGTCAGACCGCCCACACGCGGCAACGGCCTGCCTGAATCTGTCACGGCAACGGCCACCATGATTTCGTCCGCACGCGGTGCATCATTGATGCGCACTTCCATGCCATCGAAGTGTGAGCGTACATACGCCGCATCCTTGTGGCCCAGGGGCACATCCAGCACCTGCCCCATGGACCCCATCTTCTTGCTCGAAGCCACCAGCGCGGCCCCCTTCTCGACAGCCGCACGCAGCGGCTTGCCAAGTCGCGGATGCAGTATGGCAGCTGCATGCTCGAGTTCGCCATTTTCTCCGACCATGGCAGCCTTTCCATAACTCTGCGCCTCAGAGGGCTCGATGCCGAGCATGGCCACACATTTCTCACCCAGCAAGGCGCCCAGCTCCTCACCGATGACCATGAGCGCCTCCAGATCATCAACGTACTGCGAGGCAAACGGATTTTCGATCACGGCAACTGCCGCAGCCCGACGTGTCGGCGGATTGATTTCCCGCCCCATCTCGGTGCGAGTCTCATCCAGGAAGGTGACCAGTTTACGAATCTTGGCTGTGCTCATACGCCAGTGCTCTCCAATTCGGGATGGTGATGATCGAACAAGGTACCCACGACTCGGGACTGACCTTGCAGGTGCAGGCAGGCGGCTTTCATCAGACCGGCCGAGAGTAACTCCCGAGCACAGGACTCACCTGCCTGCAGGGCGTTGGCCTTTTCAGTGGCACTCAGACTCTGCACATCAACCGTCACCAGCCTGTCACCAAGATCGGAGTCCGGAGACAGGGAACAGGCCGCAGCACGCTCCACCTTGCAAGAGCCTGGCAGGTCAACGGCGTTGGCGATCAGTGTGGCAGCAACGTCGGCGGTGGCTGCATCTCTGGCCAGAACGGTCACGGCATCGGCGATACCCAGTGAATGGCTGCGTCCCTGCCAGCCACTGGTTGCAATTCCGCCAACCTGAGGCGTCGCCTTGAGAGTGACCACATCGCTGTAGCGCGTCGACAATGGCGAGGGACAGATGCCGATACGACTGCTTTTACCGGGCGCCAGATACAATGCGATATCACCACCATTATTGACCTGAATCCGATCCAGCTCTCTACCTGCCAGCATCTGCGCCAGCACGTGATCGGCAACCGCACCGGCAACGGCGATCATGGGCGTTATACGCCTGGACACATGAGGTATCGCAACGGTGAACATGCGCCGTGCCACCTCGCCATGGAAATCGGATATCAGGCTGTCATGGCGCAGTAGCTGCCGAAGCTGCGGCAATTGGCTTGCGAGTGTATCGAGGATGCCGACAAAGCATTGCCCGGCCTGCCGATAGGCGGCCTCGACTTCGTTCGGCCGACCATCGGCAATGATGATCAGATCGATTGGACCATGCTGAAGATGCAGCCGTGGAGGCACGGCATTGTCGACAGGTGGCTGCATGTACGGCTGCCAGCCACTGGCGCCGACATTGTCCGGGGACGCGCCTTTCGCACCCGACAGCAACCAGCCCTGCGGCCCGATGGCGCCCACTGGATCAGCGCAGCCCATCCTTGCCCTCTATTGCATCAGCGTGCAGACCACCCACGCGTGCATGTATACGTGGACCGGAAGTCATGACCAGAACCAGCAGCAGTTCCCTGGCTCTGGGCGAATCATTGAGCCCGACTTCCATCGCATCGAAATGACTACGGACGTAGGATGCGTTGATATGCGTAATCGGCACATCCAGCCGCGTTCCGGGGGCACCCACCTTCTTGGTGGAAGGCACGATGGCCATGGCATTGCCCAGCACCTCTCGCATGGCATAACCACCGGGCACATGCCACAGCGCACCGTGTTCGATTTCCCCGGCACCACCAACGATGGCGCCCTTGCCATAGCCCTGCACCTTGTCAACACCACCCAGTGCATCGACCAGTCGCCTTGCCATGGCGATACCCAGTGGTTTCAGATCATCCATGAAGCCTTCGATATCGGGCTCGTAACGACCGGCAAACGGGTTCGCAATCACCGTCATGGCGGCCGCACGGACCAGAGGGCTGGACTGGGGTGGTCCGCCTTCATGGAAGATCTCTTCCACGCTCAGGCCTTGCTTGCGAATGACAACATCGGACATTGCGGTATGACTCCACTGTTCAGCCGGATAACTCAGCCGGATAACGGGCGAAAGACAATCATGGCTTTGCAAAACTCGTCGCCAACAGGTATTTTCATTGACAGATAGTTCGTGTACAAACAGTTATACCGAATCCTTGCAGAAGGTCAAGCCTGCTGATGATTCCTGAAGCGATACCGCCAACTGTGCATGGTGCCACGCCGGAAGGCGGTGAGCCAGCAAGGGAAAGACCCATTAATCGGGAACATGCTATCGATATTCAGCCCGAACAGGAAACGAGCGACTACCGGCTGGATGAGCAAGTCGGCTACCTGCTGCGCCTTGCCAATCAGCGCCACCTGGAGATATTCAATGCTGAATTGCCAACTCTGACCCCTACTCAGCTGTCCGTACTGGCTCGCTTGCTGGAACATGACGACATCTCCCAGAACGAACTGGGACGCAGTGTCGGCATCGATGCCGCTACCACCAATGGAGTAATCGATCGCCTCGGTCGCAAGCAGCTGATCAGAGCGAAAACCGACAGCCGCGACAAACGTCGTCTGCGAATTTCGCTCACGGACAGCGGTCGCCAGGCGATTCAAGAGGCTATCCCTGTCGCCCGCATGATCACGCAGCTGACACTGCAACAACTCTCAGCGGAAGAAGCCGAACAATTCACCCGGCTTCTGCGCAAACTGCTGCCGCCACCCTGATCGGCGGCACAGCACGCATCAATCAGTCTCCATCAGACACAGACCAAATTCGAACAACGCAAGAGCAACCATCATGGCAGACACTCGACATAAACTGGTTATCCGCCACATCGGACGCATCCTGTCAGGCAAACTTGAAGCCCCCTTGCTGGACGGCGACTGCGTCATTGCCATCGATGGCAAGATCAGCGCTATCGGTCGGGAACGTGACATGGATACCGACCAGGCAACAGTCACTATCGACGCGGCTGATACCTGGTTGGCACCCGGCCTGATCGACAGCCACGTACACCCGGTCATCGGTGACTACACGCCACGCCAGCAACAGATCAACTGGATTGATTCCTGTCTGCACGGTGGCGTCACCACCATGATCTCGGCCGGGGAAGTTCATCTGCCCGGACGGCCCAAGGATATCGTCGGGCTCAAGGCCATGGCCATTGCCTCGCAGCGCTGGTACGAGAACTTCCGACCATCGGGCGTCAAGATGCACGCTGGCGCCCCGGTGCTCGAAGAAGGCATGGAAGAACATGACTTCAAGGAGCTGTCCGAGGCTGGCGTCAAGCTGTTGGGCGAAGTGGGCCTCGGCTCGGTCAAGGCAGGAGAAACCGCCGCGCAGATGGTCAAGTGGGCCCGCAAATACGGCATCCAGTCCACCATTCATACCGGAGGGCCCTCCATTCCGGGCTCAGGTCTGATCGACAAGGATATCGTTCTGGAAGCCGATGCCGATATCATCGGTCATATCAATGGCGGCCACACGGCACTGCCCGATGATCAGATAATCTGTCTGTGCGAGGGCTGTCGTCGCGGTATCGAGATCGTACATAATGGCAACGAACGGGCTGGCCTGCTGGCCATGCGAACCGCTTTCGAACTGGAACAGTCTGAGCGAGTCATTCTGGGCACCGATTCACCGGCAGGCTCCGGCGTGCAACCACTGGGCATCCTGCGCATGATTGCCATGCTGTCCAGCCTCGGCAATGTGCCCGCAGAAATTGCGTTCTGCTTTGCCACCGGCAACACGGCCCGCATGCGAGAGCTTGATACCGGCATCATCGAGGAAGGCATGTCAGCGGATTTCATCATTCTCGATCAGGCCCAGCATTCACCGGGAGCCGACATGCTGGAGAGCATTCAGCAGGGCAATCTGCCCGGTATCGGCATGACCATCATTGATGGCAAGGTCACCTCCACCCGCAGTCGCAATACCCCACCTGCCGCCCGCCTGCCGGAAATCGTGAGCTGACTTGCCAAACAGGAACATCGTCGCCGGGATCGCCGCCTGGCTGTTTGTCATCATCTGGGCGAGCGGCTTCGTGGTTGCTCGCGGCATCAGTGGAAAAATAGACCCTTATCTGTTTCTGCTGATGCGGTTCAGCTGCGTCCTGCTGGTATTCATCCTCGCCATGCTGGCAATGCGGCTGCCGCTGCCAGCCCGTCGCGATCAGTGGCGTCTGATGGGTATCGGCGCGCTGATGCAAGGGTTCTACCTCGGCCCCGGTTTCTGGGCTGTCTCGCAAGGACTGGAAGCCGGTGTCATGTCGCTGATCGGTGCCATGCAACCTGCCTTGACAGCCATACTGGCGTGGCACTTCTTCAATGAGAGAAGCAGCAGTCGAACCATTATCGGCCTGTTGATCGGTATCGCAGGTGTGGCTCTGGCGGTATCACCCGGCCTCGGTGAGAATGCCACGAGCAATGGTATCTCGCCCATGGTCATCGTTGCCGCTGTTTTCAGCATCGGCTCGATAACGGCCGGCACCGTATTGCAGAAGTCCTCCATTGTTTCAGTCCCCCTGCTCAGCGCCATCAGCTTTCAGACCCTCGGCGCGGTTCTCGTCATGCTGGTGATGAACCTGATCTTCGGTCAGTGGAGTGCCGAACTGACATCCACAACGCTTGCGTATCTGGCCTATGCCGTGTTTGTCCTGTCCATCGGTGGCTTCACCCTGTTGACCTGGCTGGTGCGCAGCGGCAGCGCGACCCGCGCCAGCAGCCTGTTGCTGGTGGTACCGCCACTGGCCGCGATGATGTCCTGGTGGCTATACGACGAATCGCTGGGACTTGTTCAGCTAGCCGGTTTTGTGCTGGCACTGATTGGCGTATTGCTGGCACGCTCGAGCACGCATTGACGACGTAGCTTGATGGAGGTCCGCAGGGTTGCCATGGCGTGCGGCATATTGCGCTTCTCCAGAAGGATGATCAGCTGCATTTCCAGCTGACGTGCCTTTTGCAGGTACTCTGCCTGCTTCTGCACATCGTCGGTCTCGGCCGCCTTGTCGAGATGCGCCAGAACCTCGCCATAGACGTAACCTTCGTAGGATTTTCTGACTGCCGTCTTGCGAACAGGCGGTGGAGGCTCATAACCGGGAGCCGATACCTTTTTCTCCCAATCCAGATAGCGCTGCTCCGCCAGCATGTCGAATACACTCATGAGTCGTTCTCGTGCAGTTGCAAACCTTGCTCCCAATAGGGTACCGGCGAATACTTGTCCCGGAAAAAATCTATCCAGACCCGGACCTTGGGAGAAATGAACTGACGGTTATGGTACAGCGCAAAGATGTTCGTATGCGACAAGGAATGGGTATCGAGCACGCTCACCAACTCTCCGCTTCGCAACTGATCGTTGATATCCCATAGCGACTTCACCGCAATACCCAGCCCACCGACAGCCGCATCGCGAACCACTTCTCCGCTGTTGGACGTAATGGGACCACTGACCGGAATACGTCGTTTGCCCTCATCGGTATCGAATTCCCAGACATCATTGGAAGCCCCCTGCGAGGAGAGGATCAGACACTGGTGCCCGCTCAGCTCTCCCAGCGTCTGCGGCGTACCTGCCCGGTCAAGATACCTGGGTGACGCACAGAGAATTCGCTTGTTGGCCGCCAGGCGAGTGGCAATGAAGGTCGAGTCGGCAGCCGCACCGATACGAATGGCGACGTCAATTCCCTCGGCAACCAGATCGACGACATTGTCGGTCATCATCAGTTGCAGACGAATCCCCGGATAGCGCTCGACGAATTCGGCAATGAAGGGCGACACATGCTTTCTGCCAAACGATGAAGACGTGCTGACGCGCAGCGTTCCCTGTACATGGTCGCGCATGCCTGCCAGACTGGCCTCGACCGCATCGATATCCTCCTGGATGCGCAGACAGTGCTCGTAGTAGACCGCCCCTTCATCGGTCAGATGCTGACTGCGAGTCGTTCGATTCAGCAAGCGCACGCCCAGACGTTTCTCCAGCAAGGCCAGACGGCGACTGCACACGGCCAGTGACAGCCCCAGGCGCTCCGCAGCGCGGGTCAGACTGCCCTCATCCACGACTGAGGTGAACACTACACGATCACTGACGGATTTCACGAATCGATTATCAACTTTATTTTGATAGTCCATGAAAATATACAGCATTTATCTTTCTGAGAGAAATACCGATACTCTCACTCAGACCACAAGCCCTGACACCAGAGACTTCCAACATGACCAAGCTGACCATCGTCGCCAATATCCACGCAGCCCCTGACCAGATTTCTCTGGTCAAGGCGGAACTGGAAAAACTCGTCCCCATCACGCGTGCCGAGCAGGGCTGCCTGCAGTACGACCTGCATCAGGATCATGAAAATCCTGCGCATTTCCTGTTCTATGAAAACTGGGAATCACGCGAGTTATGGCTGACCCATATGAGCGCGCCACATCTGGCCGCCTACTCCGCCGCTACAGCCGGTGCCGTCGAGAAGTTCGTTCTCAACGAAATGACGCACATCGCCTGAT